>NZ_JAMYLQ010000009.1:0-203340 GCF_040318115.1 Mesorhizobium sp. M1312
GACCTTCGCGCTTCTCATAAGGCTTGCCTTCTGGACGCGGCCCTTTGCTGAATGGCCTGTCGCCACTTTTGAAGTCGGGCTTCGGCCGCTCGCCGTCGGCAGCTATCGGTCGGTCACCGCGCGGCGCGTAGGGCTTGCGCGGACCTTCGCGCTTCTCATAAGGCTTGCCTTCTGGACGCGGCCCTTTGCTGAATGGCCTGTCGCCACTTTTGAAGTCGGGCTTCGGGCGCTCGCCGTCGGCGCCCATCGGGCGCTCGCCGCGTGGCGCGTAGGGCTTGCGCGCCCCTTCCCGCTTTTCATAGGGCTTGCCTTCAGGGCGAGGCCCCTTGCTGAACGGCCTATCGCCACTTTTGAAGTCACGCTTTGGCCGCTCGCCGTCAGCCGCCATCGGGCGGTCGCCGCGCGGCGCATAAGGCTTTTTCGCGCCGAAGGACGGCTTACCGCCCTTGCCGGCAGCGGCATCACGCCCACGCGGGCCCGACGGTTTCGGGCCGCTCTTGCCCGGACCCTTTTGGCGCGGGAATTTCTTGTTTTTGTCGTCCATGTGGCCTTTGCTCGTTTGGGCGGGTAGATAACAGCATCACGCCTCAGTAGCGAGGAGATAATAGGAAATGGAAACCGCTTGAAGCGGCCGGATTTCATGGCGCTGGCGCTGAAGGAGGCCGAAGCCGCCGCCCTGCGCGGCGAAGTGCCGGTCGGCGCGGTCATCGCCAGCGGCGATACGGTCGTTGCCAGTGCCGGCAACGGCACCCGCGAGCTTGCCGACCCCACCGCCCATGCCGAGATGCTGGCGATCCGCGAGGCCTGCCGCAAGCTGTCGAGCGAGCGGCTCACCGGCCACGATCTCTATGTGACGCTGGAGCCCTGCGCCATGTGCGCCGGCGCCATTTCCTTCGCCAGGTTGCGCCGGCTTTATTTCGGCGCCGCCGACGAGAAGGGCGGCGCTGTAGTCAACGGCGTGCGCTTCTTCGCCTCACCGACCTGCCACCATGTGCCAGACATTTATCCAGGCATGGCCGAGAGCGACGCGGCGCTGCTTCTGAAGGATTTTTTCAGGGGACGACGCGAACCGTAGCGTCGCCAGCTTTCCCTAGCGCCGGCAGCTTACCACGGCAGCCAGTCGAACATGCCGCCGCTCTTGTTCTTGGCGGCCGCTTCCTTCTTGAGGCGGCGTTCTTTCTTGTACTCGTCCTCGCCGAGGTCGTCCACCGGCGCGGTGGCGGCAGCGGCGCGGTATTGCACCGGCGGCTCGCTCAGATATCTGCGGCTGTTCGGATCACCCTGCTTGGCTTCGGCGAGGCGGCGCTTGACCTCGGCGGCGCGGCCCTTGTCCGAATCCGCTGGCGTCCAGGCCGGCGGATGACTGGAAGCCGACTGCGCCATCGCAGCTTTGATCGCCGCCGGATCCGTCTGGACGTCATCGACGATCTGCGCCTGGTAGGACGGATCGTCCTGATTGAGCGTGGCCTCGGCGCGCAGGCGAGCCCGGCGTTGCTCGGGCGATTCCGGCCAATCGGCGCTTGCCGTCGCGATGCTATCCTGCGGCGGCGGCAGTTCCTTCTGACCCGGCGCCGGCTTCACCAGTTCGGGACGCGGCTTGTAATCGATCTTTTCCTTGTTCTTCGGCATGACTGAAAAAGCGCTGGTGAGATCGCCGGCAAGCTGGGCGGAGGCGGTCTTGTCGGTCCCGTAGGTCGGCGAGCCCATGCAGCCGGACAGGGCCAAGCCGGATACGACAAGCGGCGCCAGCAGCGCAACGCGCGCGCAAGTTCTTTCGGTCATGCCAAAAAGTCCCACTCTAGACAGCCTCTCGATCGCCACCGGCCAAAGGTCCGGTCCCCATCGCCTATGCTCTTCCGACGGAAATCCGGCGACAATTTGTCGTCCGGAGTTTCGCGTGTTTACCTCAACCACTCGTTAAGGGCAACGAGCGGGGGCCGATCAGCCCCCCGCCGTGGCATTTGTGCACCGCCTTATGTACGGCCAAGCGCCTTCAATTCATGCAGAACCGCTGCGTCGCGCGCGGAAACGTCGGGGAATTCCTTGTCCCGCCCGACATCGGATGTGTAGCGCCATGACCGCGCGCATTTGACCAGACCCCGGTCCTCGGCCTTCTCGACCACCACGGCGACGCCCTTGACGTCGTCCAGCGTGAAGGCGCCAGAAGGCGCGTTGCCATACGCAACGACCAAATCGCTGGTGATCGCCATTTCGGCCATGTCGACATCGGCGATCGCCGCTTCGAGCGCCGCATCATCGAGCGTGACGACCGGCACCGCTTCCAGCGACGAGCCGATGACCTTCTGGGCGCGTGCGATCTCCAGCGCGCCGGTGACGACACGGCGGACCTGCCGCACCTTGCGCCATTTTTCCGCCAGCGCCTCGTTCTTCCAGTCGGCCGGGATTTGCGGGAATTGGTCGAGATGCACCGAGAGGGCGTTCGGGTGACGGTCGAGCCAGGCTTCCTCCATGGTGAAAGGCAGCATCGGCGCCAGCCATTTCACGAGGCAATCGAACAGATGGCGTACCACCTGCACGGACGCCTTGCGCTTCACGCTGGACGGCGCTTCGCAGTAGAGCGCGTCCTTGCGGATGTCGAAATAGAAGGCCGACAGTTCGACCACCATGAAATCGAGCAGCGTGCGGGTGATGCGCTTGAACTCGAAGGCGTCATAGCCGGCGCGCACGACTTCATCGAGTTCGGAAAGCCGGT
The DNA here is from genome assembly GCF_040318115.1 of Mesorhizobium sp. M1312. Taxonomy (NCBI): domain Bacteria; kingdom Pseudomonadati; phylum Pseudomonadota; class Alphaproteobacteria; order Hyphomicrobiales; family Phyllobacteriaceae; genus Mesorhizobium; species Mesorhizobium sp. M1312. The sequence goes on from NZ_JAMYLQ010000009.1 coordinate 2,714, forward strand.
GCAGCATCAGCCGCTCCAGCTCCGGCATCTTGTCCAGCGGCACTTCCTCGCCATCGTCATGGGCAAGCGTGCCCAGCATCCAGCGGATGGTGTTGCGGAGCTTGCGATAGGCGTCGATGTTGGTCTGCAGCACGTTCTTGCCGAGCCGCTGATCTTCCCAGTAGTCGGTCGTCACCACCCATAGTCGCAGGATATCGGCGCCCGATTGCTTGATGACGTCCTGCGGCACGACTGTATTGCCGAGCGACTTCGACATTTTCCGCCCCTCCTCGTCCATGGTGAAACCATGGGTGACGACGGTGTCGTAGGGTGCCCTGCCCCTGGTGCCGCAGCTTTCGAGCAGCGAGGAGTGGAACCAGCCGCGATGCTGGTCGGAGCCTTCGAGATAGACGTCGGCCGGCCATTTCAGGTCCGGACGATCCTCCAGGGTGAAGGCATGGGTCGAGCCGGAATCGAACCAGACGTCGAGGATGTCCATCACCTGCTGCCATTTCGAGGCATCGTGATTGCCGAGGAAACGCTCTTTGGCGCCGGGCGCAAACCAGGCGTCGGCGCCTTCCTTTTCGAAGGCGTCCATGATGCGCTGGTTGACCGCCTCATCGCGCAGAACGTTGCCGTCGGCATCGGCGAAGACGGCGATCGGCACGCCCCAGGCGCGCTGGCGCGACAGCACCCAATCGGGGCGCTCCTCGATCATGGCGCGGATGCGGTTCTGGCCGGCGGCCGGGACGAAGCGGGTGTCGTCGATCGCCTTCAAGGCACGGCTGCGCAGCGTCGTGCCGTCGCCCAGCTCCTTGTCCATGTAGACGAACCATTGCGGCGTGTTGCGGAAGATGATCGGCTTCTTCGACCGCCAGGAATGCGGATAGGAATGCTTCAACCGCCCGCGCGCGAACAGCGCGTTGCGCTGGATCAGCTCGTCGATGACCGCCTGGTTGGCATTGCCCTTCTTGCCGTTGTCGTCGATGACACCCGCCGCTCCGCCCTCGCGGTCCGCGCCAAAGCCCGGCGCGTCCTTGGTGAAGAAGCCGGCATCATCGACGGTGAACGGGATCGCGGTATCGATGCCGCGCTGGCGCAAGTCCTGTGCTGCATCCATCCAGGCGTCGAAATCCTCGCGGCCGTGGCCCGGCGCGGTGTGGACGAAACCGGTGCCGGCCTCGTCGGTGACATGCTCGCCGGCGAGCATTGGGACGGGGAATTCGTAGCCGCCATTCAAACCTTTGAAGGGATGAGAAAGCGTAAGGCTTCCAAGCTCTTCCGCCGAAACGCTGCGGAGACGATTCATCGTCACTTTGGCTTTGATCGCAGACTCTTCCGCCAGCGCGTCGGCAAAGATCAGCCTTTCGCCAGGCTGCGGCCCGAAAGCGTTCTCTGCCGCTGTGACCTCGTAGAGGCCATAATTGATGCGTGGCGAATAGTTCACGGCACGGTTGCCGGGGATGGTCCACGGGGTGGTCGTCCAGATGACGACATGGGCCTTCAGCAAGTCCAGGGACGTCTGCGTCAGCTTTGGATCCAAAGCTGGCTGTCCATCTTCGACGCTAGTGACTTGCCGGGCAAGGCTGACGACCGGAAACTTCGCCCAGATCGTATCGCTCTCGTAGTCCTGGTATTCGACCTCGGCCTCAGCCAGTGCGGTGCGCTCGACCACGCTCCACATCACGGGCTTGGAGCCGCGATAGAGCTGGCCCGACATGGCGAATTTCAACAGTTCGCCGGCGATGCGCGCCTCGGCATGAAACGCCATCGTCGTATAGGGATTGTCGAAATCGCCGACGACTCCCAGCCGCTGGAATTCTGCGCCCTGCACCTTGATCCAGTGCGCGGCGAACTCGCGGCATTCCTTGCGGAACTCGTTGACCGGAACCTCGTCCTTGTTCTTGCCCTTGGCGCGGTATTGCTCCTCGATTTTCCATTCGATCGGCAGGCCGTGGCAATCCCAGCCGGGCACGTAGTTCGAATCGTAGCCGCGCATCTGGAACGAGCGGGTGATGACGTCCTTGAGGATCTTGTTCAGCGCGTGGCCGATATGGATGTTGCCGTTGGCGTAGGGCGGGCCGTCATGCAGCACGTATTTCTCGCGGCCGGCAGCATTTTCGCGCAGCTTGCGGTAAAGGTCCATGTCCTGCCAGCGCTTGACCAGCAGCGGCTCCTTCTCGGGCAAGCCGGCGCGCATCGGAAAATCCGTCTGCGGCAGATAAAGCGTTTTGGAATAATCGATCGTTTCAACAGTATCGGTCATTGGGGTATCGGTCATCGGTCTGCCATATGCGTTGCCCGGCGGCAAAGGAGCCCGGGCGTTGAACTATCATGATCTGAAAAAAGCGCGAGAGGCCGCGCGCAAAATTCCCGGCGGCTCCGGCGGCGCTCAAGCCGTCCGGAACACCGGGCTCGTAATTCGTATCGCAATCGCTAGAGGGCGCGAAACGCTCGTCATGCCTGGGCTTTTAACCGAGACAGGCGATATTGAAAAGCCCGAACTCTCGGTGCCTTCATTGCAGCTAATGACGTCATAATGCATCCGGCCGATACGCGATTGCCGGACTAAGCACTCACATCGAGAAATCGAAGCGATAGGTCGTCGATACGCCGATCATGAACTGATCTCTGGAGCCGCGCTCCTTGACCAGGCTGGAATCGGCCGCCGGGCCCATCAGGCGTGAATATTCGCCGAACAGGCTGGCCGTCATCGGCTCGGTCACTTTCCAGGTCACCGCGCCGCCGAGACCCGCCGACTTCACGCCGCCGCCCGGACGGTATTGGCTGAGGCCCGAAGCCACGGCTTCCTCGGCGTTGACGCCATAATAGGCGTCGAAATAGTCTGACGAGGCAAACGAGACGCGCGGCCCGCCCGAAATTCTGACGTCCGGCGTCACATCATAGAAGGCGTCGGCGGCGATGTCGGCGACAAAGCCGCTATGGGCGCGAATGCCGTGCCGCAATTCGGCGCGGGCGCGCAACCAGTCAAAAGGATAGAATTCGAAGAAGCCGCCGGCTTCGCCACCCCAGCGCACCGGATCGAGGCCTTTCAGCTCGTCGGCATCGTCGCCATCGCGCGAAAACAGCAATTTTCCGGCCAGGCCGGCGCGGAGGCCGCCGTCGTCGATCAACGCCAGCGAAATGTTGTCGTTGCGCGAGGTGAAGCGGGCCTGAGGGCCAGCCTTGCCGAGCGAGATGATCGGCTGGGCGCTGAGCATATAGCTCTTGCTGCCCTCGAAATCCGGGGCGACCAAGCCCGTCGCGCCGACCGTCAGATACCAGTCGCCGGACAGCCAGCCCAAAGCGCCCTCGCCGGCTTCGGCGGCACCGGGCGCGCCCAGCACGAAGCTGGCCAAGACCACCTGAAACACTCTGACAGAACGCATCGTCACTCCATACGCACGAAATGCCGGCGGGAACAACCGGCCTGGCCAAGAGCCATGGCGCCGGTTCAGTAAACTTTGATTTAAATTCGAAACGCTGCCTCGCTTTTTTGGCGTGCGTCCGGTGCAAGCTGCTCGCTGGACGAGCAAGGCCTTCGGCGCTACCCTCCAAATCGGCAAGATGCCAGGCGACCTCGATGGAGATGGCGGCAATGACCCTGCAAGGCGATGCTCTAAAGGATGCGATTGGTCAGACGCGGGCGAAATGGGGATGGTTCGTCGGGCTCGGCGTGCTGCTGCTGATCCTCGGCGGCATCGCATTCGGCAATCTGTTCATCGCCACGGTCGCCTCGGTCTATGTCGTCGGCTGGCTGATGCTGATGGCCGGCGCCATCGAGATCATGCATGCCTTCGGTGTGAAGACATGGAGCCGGTTCTTCTACTGGCTGCTCAGCGGCCTTCTCTATGCAGTCGCCGGGTTCTTCGCCTTCTATAATCCGCTGCTGGCGTCGGCGGTGCTGACCTTCCTGCTGGCGGTGCCCTTCTCGCTTCTGGCGTGCTCAGGGCTTGGGTCGGGTACAAGCACAGACCGGAAAAAGGCTGGGGCTGGCTGGTGGCGGCCGGCGTCATCAGCGCGCTGGCAGGCTTGGTCATCGCTATGGGCTGGCCAGTCAACAGCGTATGGGTGCTGGGGCTGTTTCTTGCCGTCGACCTGATCTTCCAGGGTTGGGCCTTCATTGCGGTCGGCCTGGCGCTGAAGAAGTAGGTCCTTGTTTTAGCATGATCTTGTCCGAAAACCGGTTCCCACTTTTCGGGATCATGCTTAGAAAGCAATGGCCGCGTCGAGCTCGGAAAGCGGGCTGACGCCTGCAAGCAGCGCCCTCGCCTCAGCCTCGTCACGTTTCATCTGCGCGACCAGCGCGTCGAGCCCGTCGAACTTCACCTCGGCGCGCAGGAAACCGAAGAAGGACACCGCGCATATCTCGCCGTAGAGATCGCCGGAGAAGTCGAAGACGAAGGTTTCCAGAAGCGGCGCGCCACTGTCATCGACGGTCGGGCGGCGGCCGAAGCTGGCGACACCATCATGAAGCGTGCCGTCGGCACGGCGGAAGCGGACGGCGTAAATCCCTTCCTTCAGAGTGGCTTCCGGCGAAAGCCTCATATTGGCGGTTGGAAAGCCGAGCGTTCGGCCAAGCTGCTGGCCGCCGATCACCTCGCTTTCGACCGTGAAGCGGTAGCCGAGCAGGCCGGCCGCCTCGGCCACCGCGCCTTCGCAAAGCAGCGCCCGGATCCGGCTCGACGACACCACCTCGGCGCCCTCGTCGCGAAAGGCGTCAACCAGGGTGACGCCGAAGCCGTGTCGTTCGCCTGCCGCCATCAGATAGGCCGGGCCGCCTTGCCTGTCCTTGCCGAAGTGGAAGTCGAAGCCGGTCACGGCGTGAATGATGCCGAGATTCCTGTCCAGCACGTCGGTCACGAACGCTTCCGCCGACAGTGCGGCGAAGTCGCGCGTGAACGGCTGTTCGACGAGTGCGGCAAACCCCAGATACGACAACAGCCGTGCCTTCATCGGCGGCGGCGTCAGCACGAACAGCGGTATCCCGGGCCGGAACACCTTTCTCGGATGGGGCTCGAAGGTCAGAACCAGAGCCGGCACGCCGCGCCGGCGGGCCTCGGCAAGCGCGCGCTCGAGCACCGCCTGGTGGCCGCGGTGCACGCCGTCGAAATTGCCGATCGCCACCACGCCACCCCGCAAATGGGCCGGCAGCGGCGAGATTGCAGAAACGCGTTCGAAGGCGTCCGTCATTTCGGGGCTTCCGTCATCGAGCGACCCTACTGCAGTCTCGGAATGACCGCGACCGGCCAGTAGCCGTGCCTTTCCAGAAAGGCAATTAGCCTGGCCGGATCCGGTTGTAGCGGATCGCCGTAGTCGCGGGCATGGATGCCGCCCGACACGTAGAGCACATCGAAGCCGTTGTCGGCAGCACCCTTGATGTCGGTCATCATGCCGTCGCCGATGGCCAGCACGTCCGAGCGCTCGACCGGGTGGCCGAGCAGGTCGGCGATCTCCTTCATCGCGACGTCATAGACCGGGGCATAAGGTTTTCCGGCGATCAGCGTCCGCCCGCCGAGCTGGGCATAGTCGCGGGCCAAGGCCCCGGCGCACCAGATCATCCGCTCGCCGCGCTCGACCACGATGTCGGGATTGGCGCAGATGAAAGGCAGGTTCCTGGCGCGTAGCCGTCGCAGAAGATCGGCGTAGTCCTCCGGCTTCTCGACCTCGTCGTCGAACAGCCCGGTGCAGACCACGCCGGATGCCTCGAACTCCTCGACGAGTTCGACATCAAGCCCGTCATAGAGCGTGAAATCGCGATCGGCGCCGATATGGAAGATCCTTCGAGGGCCCTCGATGATCAGGTCGCGGGTTACATCGCCGGAGGTGACGACGCGGTCGTAGGCTGCCGAGGGAACGCCGATCGCATTCATCTGCGCCACCACATCGGCGCTGCGGCGTGGCGAATTGGTGATCAGCACCACAGGTATTTTCGCTTCGCGTGCGGTGGCCAGCGCCAGAGCCGCGGCCGGAAAATGTCGTTCGCCATTGTGGACCACACCCCACACGTCGCAAAGAATGGCAGAATAGGCTGCCGACAAATCCGCGAGCGAGCCGATGATATCGGGCGAATCCGCCATGTCGTTTCCCAGGTCATGATGGTTGCGAGCGCCGCCGCCGACGATCCGCAGCGACCGGACCGCATTAACCGAAGCTCTTGACCGTGTCACCAGCTTTCGCCGCGTTCAGCATTGCCGCCCCGCAATGAAGGCATGATCGCACGGCACAAAAATTTTCGTTTTCCAGGCTTTAGCCGATTCCGGAGGCTCCGCGGCGGTCCAATGGCGGCGGCATTGCGTTCATCGGCGGCCTGGTTAACGAGCTTTGAAAAAGTGTGTTGATCTTGGACATATTTTAGCAATTTGAAATTTAAGGATTGGTGGCATCACTCGCCGACAAAGGGGTTCTGGCGGGGTGCTGAAGACAATGATCCGAGAATTCGGTAGGGACCGGCGTGGCAACTATACGCTGATGACGGTCATCACCATGGTGCCGCTCATGGGCGGCTTGGCGCTCAGCGTCGACTACTCGGAACTGCTCCGCCAGAAGAACGCTACGTTGAATGCCCTGGACGGCGCCGGCCTCGCTACCGCTCATAAGATCGTCTCCGGCGCAAGCGACGACGACGCCAAGGCCTATGCCAAGACTTTCTTCGAAGCCAATCTCGGCCCTGTCGATCCGGCCAATACGCTGCTCACCGTCACCCTGCCCAACAGCAATGCGGGTGGCGGCACGTTAAAGCTCTGCAGCGCTCTGACGTATCACCCCTATTTTCTGCCGGCCGCCGCCATGCTGATTGGCGGCGGGACCACCAGCGATACAACCTTCACGGCGTGCTCGGAAATCCGCCTCAAGAACACACTGGAAGTAGCCCTTGTGCTCGATAATTCCGGCTCGATGAATAATCTGGGTTCCGGCACCGGCGCGAAGCGAATAGACCTGCTGAAGACTGCCGCCAAGCAGCTTGTCGATACGCTCGCGCTGCAGGCACAAAGATGAAGCAGGTCAGCAAACCGGTGCAGTTCTCCCTGGTGCCGTTCGCTGCTTCGGTCAATGTCGGTCCCACCCATGACCAAGATGGCTGGATGGACCAGGACGGCATCTCCCCGATCCAGCACGAGGATTTCGACTGGACGAAGATGACCCCCGCCAACGATCCAGACAAATACGCTGAGAAGCTCAACGGCGTCTGGTACAAGCGCGGCGCCGGCTGGGGCGACAGCGAGGATCAACCACTGACCCGCTTCAGCCTTTACGCCGACATTACGGTCGAGTCCGGCCGCGAAGAAGTGCCTAACACGAAACAGTATATCTGCGACACCTATAACAAAAAAGGCAACTGCAGCAGCGGCCACTGGACCACTCCGGAATATATCTACACCACCAGTCGCTATGCAAGTTGGCAGGGTTGCGTCGAGGCGAGGCCGCACCCGTATAATAACGACGACACGACGCCCAACACCGCCGCGCCTGCCACGCTGTTTGTGCCGATGTTTGCGCCGGACGAGGCTGGCACCCTCTGGCTCGATTTTAACCGCGACGGCGCTAACGACGTAACCTATCTGTCCTATGGTTACGGCAACAACTGGTGGGCCGACTGGCCCTACACCGCAAATCCGACCGCATCCGAGCGGCAGTCGGACATGCGCAAATATTTCCTGGTCAAGCCCTACGGTTCGAACTCGGCCGCCTCGGGCGACGGCCCGAATGCGTCCTGCACGACCAACCCGATAACGACGCTCAAGGACGTGAGCCAGATTGCCCAGAAAGAGGAGATCAATAACGCCATCGACGCTATGGCGCCGAACGGAAACACCAACGTGCCGGAAGGCCTTGCCTGGGGCTGGCGGACGGTGTCGAGCAATGAACCTTTCACCGAGGGCCGGCCAAATACCGAAAGGGGCAACGACAAAGTGGTGATCGTGCTGACTGACGGCGCCAATACCTACAGTGCCGTCAGCGACAGCGGCTATGCCAACAACAGGTCGACTTATGCCGCTTACGGCTACACCGGCCTGACATATCCGGGCTCTGGAAGCGTGACGCGCCTGTTCATGAACACGAGCACCGACATCGGCAAGACCACCTACACCGGCGCCAACTACACCGCCGCGCTGGACGAGCAGATGCAGACCCTTTGCGCCAATGCAAAGAATTCGAACGTTCTCGTCATGACAGTCGCGCTGGACCTGTCGACCACCGATGCCGGCGACAAGAAAGCACTCGACGCGCTGAAGGCATGCTCCTCGGACTCGCGCTTCCGCAAGGATTCCACCGATCCGACCAAGCCGGCCAAGCTGTTCTGGAACGCGACCGGGGCGACGCTGTCGGACAATTTCAAGGAAATCGCCAACGAATTGTCGAACCTGCGCATCGTCGGCTGACATGTAAGCGGCGAGGCGACGGGCTGGCGCAATGGCTTGCGCTGTCATGCTCTTGCGCGTGCGGACTAGCGAAGGCACTTGGGGTCGTTCGCCTGACCGTGCACATCGGATGGAGATCATCGGGAGGCGCGGACGGTCTTGTCGCCATCCGGAGATGCACCTGTGCCCGAAGCCACCAACCATCTCGCCTTCGCGCTGGTCTGCCTCGGCATGGTGCTGACGCCTGGCCCGAATATGATCTATTTGATCTCGCGATCGCTGTCACAGGGGCCGAAAGCCGGTCTGATCTCGCTCGGTGGCGTGGCGCTCGGCTTTGTCTTCTACGTGTTGTCGGCGGCATTCGGCATCACCGCGCTGCTGCTTGCCGTGCCTTACGCCTATGATGCGCTGCGCTTTGCCGGCGCGCTCTACCTTTTGTGGCTTGCCTGGCAAGCGGTGAGGCCAGGCGGACGCTCGCCATTCCAGGTCCGGGAACTGCCGAAGGACAGGCCGCGCAAATTGTTCGCCATGGGCCTCATGACCAATCTGCTCAACCCGAAGGTGGCAGTGCTTTATCTCTCGCTGCTGCCGCAGTTCATCAGCCCCGGAAAGGGCCACGTGCTGTCGCAGCTTCTGGTGCTCGGCACCACGCAGATCGCGATCAGCCTCACCGTCAACGCGATCATCGCGGTTACGGCCGGCTCGATCGCCGTCTTCCTGGCCGGCCGGCCGCTATGGCTGGTGATCCAGCGTTGGATGATGGGCACGGTGCTGACCTCACTGGCCCTGAGGATGGCGACCGACGCGCAGCGTTAACTAGAGCATCGGACCCAAAAGTGGGCACCGGTTTAGGGAAAATCCGATGCTCGAACAAAGATAGAGCGGCGGCACCGCTGCGCTAGCTTACATCGGCCGCCGGTCCTGCTGCGCCCGCTCCGGTTCGACCACCCTGCGATAGAGGTGCCACGTCGCATGGCCAAGCACGGGCATGACGACGGCGAGCCCGGCAAACAGCGGGATCGATCCGATGACCAGCAGCACGGCGACCATCAGGCCCCACAGCGCCATCTGCAGCGGATTTTTCATCACCGCCCGTGCCGATGTCTCGATTGCCGAGACCGCGCCGACATCGCGGTCGAGCAGCAGCGGGAAAGCGACGACGGTCGTCGCCAGCACGATCGCGGCGAAGACGAACCCGGCCGCATTGCCGAGCAGGATCAGCGTCCAGCCTTTGGGCGTTGTCAGCACGTCGCGCACAAAGCCGCCGATCGAGGCGGGCGGCTGATTGCCGAACAGGCCGGTGTAGATCGATTGCGCGGTGTAAAGCCAGAGCAGGAACAGTGCCACCAGCATGACGCCGATGACCGCAATCGCCGGCAGCGCCGGCGAGTGGCGCACGTCGAGCGCGTGCCACCAGGACGTGTTCATGCCGAGTTCGCGGCGGCGGCTGACCTCGTAGAGGCCTATCGCGGCGAAGGGTCCAAGCAGGGCGAAGCCGGACATCAGCGGGTAGAGCAGCTGGATAGCGTTGGAGCCGGATGTCGTCCACCGCGCCAGGATCAGTCCGACCACCGGATAGATCAGGCACATGAACACGTAGTGCGATGGCTTTGCCCAGAAATCCTCGACGCCGAGCCGCAGCGCATCCATCAGGTCCGCCGTGGTGATGCGGCGCACCGTGGGCTGCACGTGCATTCCACGTGCGTCCGACATGACATGAAAGCTGGCCATAACCATTCTCCCGTATCCGGGGGCGGCCACCGCCAGGATGGCCGCCCGTAGCTGCCACTTCAAGAGCGATGGCATGATAGCCGAATTCGATGTGCTTGTCGCGAATCGGGTGGTGTTGGAGCGCGCCGCGCGGCACAGGGCGTGTTCGCGCCGCGCGGCTGATGTATGCTAGGCAGCGAAGCGTTCAATCACTCTCAGCCAGCGGAATATGGCCAAGACAGGCACCCGAACCCGCCGGCTTTTCGCCATCCTCGATGGCCTGCGCGTACCGCACGTCCGGATCGCTTTCGATCCGGCGCCGCAACGCCGCCTGCTTGGGATAGGCGGCCCGTCGACCGCCTTGTGGAACTCCCAGCGCGCCACGCACCGCGCAGGCGCGGCCCTCCGATGGCTCATGGGCGGCTTGAAGCGGCGATCGCGGGATAGTCGGTATAGCCAGCGGAGCCGCCGCCATAGAGCGTCGCGGGGTTGAACTCCGTCAGCGGAGCGCGCGTCCTCAGCCGTTCCACAAGGTCGGGATTGGCGATGAACGGGCGCCCGAAGGCGAACAGGTCCGCTTTGCCCTCGGCGAGCCGCGACGCCGCGAGTTCGAGGTCATAGCCGTTATTGGCGATATAGGTGTTGTTAAAGCGCCGTCGGAGCGATCCGAAGTCGAACGGCGCGACATCGCGCGATCCGCCGGTAGCGCCCTCGACGACATGGATGTAGACGATGCCCAACGCGTCGAGTTGATCGACGATATAGTCGAACTGCGCCTGGGGGGCGCTGCTCGAGACGCCGTTGGCGGGCGAGATCGGCGAAATCCGGATCCCGGTGCGCTCAGCGCCGATCTCCTCGACCACCGCAGTCGCAACCTCCAGCATCAGCCGGGCGTGGTTCTCGACCGATCCGCCATAAGCATCCGTGCGGACGTTCGCGCCGTCCTTGGCGAACTGGTCCAGCAGATAGCCGTTGGCGCCGTGAATCTCGACGCCATCGAAGCCGGCCTCGATGGCGTTCGCGGCTGCTTGCCGGAAATCGTTAACGATCCCCGGAAGCTCGGCGAGCTCAAGCGCGCGGGGCTCCGACACGTCGGCAAAGCCGTTGTTCACGAACGTCTTGGTCGCGGCCCGGATCGCCGAGGGCGCCACGGGCGCGGCGCCGTTCTCCTGCAGATCGACGTGCGATACGCGACCGACATGCCAGAGCTGCAGGAAAATCCGCCCGCCCTTGGCGTGCACGGCGGTCGTGACCTTGCGCCAGCCGTCGATCTGAGCCCGGGAGTAGATGCCGGGCGTGTCCTGGTAACCTTGTCCCTGCTGCGAGATCTGCGTGGCTTCGGAAATCAGCAGGCCGGCCGCCGCGCGCTGGCCGTAATACTCCGCGGCGAGATCGCCTGGAACGAAGCCCGGGCCAGCACGATTGCGCGTCAGGGGCGCCATGACGATCCGATTTGAGAGGGTCAGCGAGCCGAGAGTATAGGGCTCAAACAGCGTTTTGCTCTTCATAGGTCACCTTTGTTTGTCCCGCCGCGGCGGGATCGTTTGTCGAAATGGCTTCGTTGGTGTTCAGGCGACCGTGCGGTACCGCTCGGCGGGATGTTCGTTCCGATAGTTCGGAAGCATGGCCTGGCGCGCGGCCTGAAGCGCGTCCCACTGACCGGCATCGGGAAGCGGCGGGATGGTCACCGGTTCGCGGCGGTCGAAGCCGACCAGCGCCGCATCAACCAGATCGTCCACCTCCATCACGTTGGAAAGCGTGTTGACGTCGGCGCCGACGTGTTCCCAAATCTCTGTGCGCGTCGTGGCGGGAAGCACGGCCTGGACGTAGACACCCTTCGGCGCGAGTTCGAGGCTGAGTCCCTGCGACAGAAACAGCACGAAGGCTTTGGTTGCGCCGTAGACCGTCATGCCGAACTCCGGCGCCAGGCCGACCACGGAGCCGATGTTGACGATCGCCCCTTCGCCGGCCGTCGCAAGACGCGGGGCGATGGCGCTGGCAAGCCGCAGAAGCGCGGTCGTGTTGAGCGCAACGAGCCGCGCGACGTCATCGGTGCTCTGCTCGATAAAGCTTCCGCCGATGGCCGTTCCGGCATTGTTGACGAGGATCCCGATGCGGCCGTCATCGCGCAGCCTCGTCTCTACCGTCGCAAGCTCGGCAGGCTGCGTAAGATCAGCCTGAATGATGTCGATCGCCACGCCATTTTCCTGACGCAGACGGGCCGCCAGAGCCTCCATTCGTGCCATGTCACGGGCAACCAGCACGAGGTCGTGCCCGCGGCGCGCGAAGCGCTCGGCATAGGCGGCTCCGATGCCGGTGGAGGCGCCGGTTATGAGGACTGACGGAATGGTGGTCATGGCATTGCTCTTTTCTCTGATGGACTCTATATTCATGACGATCATCATGATTGCTGCTAAATATGATAACCATCATGTAAATGTCAACGGGGCCGGCGGAGAATTTTGAAATGAAGGTCAGTCGAGAACAGATGGCGGAGAACCGTCGCCGAATTCTGGATGTTGCCAGCCGGCTGTTTCGCGACAAGGGGTTCGACGCGGTCAGCGTGGCGGAGGTGATGAACGCCGCCGGGCTCACCCATGGCGGCTTCTATGGCCATTTCAGTTCGAAGGACGACCTGATCGCGCAGACCCTTGCCCATGTCCTCGCTGCGGACTCAGGCGGAGGGCGCGATCTTCGCGCTTATGTGGATGCCTATCTTTCGCCCCGTCATCGCGACAACGCCGCCGGTGGTTGCCCGACGGCGGGCCTTGCCGCGGCCATTCGCCATCAGACCCCGGCTGCGCGCTCGGCCATGACGGAAGGCCTTCGATCGCAGATCGACCGTATCGGCAAGTCGCTCCCGGAGTTGGATCCGGCAGACAGGCGCCGCGCAGCGATCGGAAGCTGGGCAGCGATGGTAGGGGCAGTGATCCTCGCCCGGGCGATAGACGATCCCGCGCTTTCGGATGAAGTTCTGGAACAGACGCGTGCCTGGATCGATGCCGGGATCAGCCAAGTGTCTGCCGGCTAGCGGTCTGCGGCAGGAGTGCTCTTGTCGAGAGCAATGCGGCCATGGCGGTGGTTGGGTGACTATCTTGGAGACATCGCGCCGTAGCATGCAATCAGCGGGGTTCGCGGACGACTAAAGGCGCAGTGATCGAGATATTGAGTGCCTGCCCGGCAAAAGCCATGATTGCCGTTATGTCAGGCGGGCATGACCGCTGCCAAAATCGAAAATTCCGATGCCCGATCAAACTTTAACAGGCGAATGCTATTTAGGGCTGCCGGCCTCGCCGCGCTGGCCGGGCTCGCTGCCTGCGCCACCGTCCTGCCCACCGGCGAAGGCGCCGGGGTCTCCGCCTCCGCCGTCGGAACACTGGCGGGCATCCGTGCCTCAGCCGGTCTTGGACCGCTTGTCCCCGACCCTCAGCTCGAACAGGCAGCCCTGCAGCAGTCTGGCTATATGGCGCGCGGCGGCCGCATGACCCACACCACCGGCTGGGGCAAGGGATTTGCTTCGCGCGTCAAGGGCAACGGTATTGCCGGTGCTGCCGCCGAAAACATCGCCGAGGGCCGTTTCGATCAGCAGAAGCTGTTCGACATCTGGATGCATTCGGCCGGCCACCGCCGCAACATGCTCGACCCGCGCTTCACGCGCTTCGGTCTGGCCTATGTGCGGGACGGCCGCGACAGCTCGCTGCGCTACTGGAGCCTCGTTCTGGGCAAGTAGGAAGCGCGACCGGCACGTCGCGCCGATCCGCACTCATCAATCCATTTGCGCGGCAGGTGCTCCACCGGCGGCCGGACCCGGCTTTGGCTTGCGCAGCAGGAAAACAAACGGGATGGCGAGCAGCGTCATCATCATCAGCAGCTTGAAGTCATTGACGTAAGAGATCATCATCGCTTGGATATTGACCATGCCGTCCACTTGCGAAAGCGCCGTCGGATCGCCGCCCGCCGCTGCCGGCGACGACGCCCAGAGGTTGGGATTGAACGGATTGACGTAGGCCGAGAGCTCAGCATGGTTGATCTGCGTGTTGCGTACCAGCAGAACCGTCACCACCGATACGCCGATCGACGAGCCAAGATTGCGCACCAGGCTGAATAACGCCGTGGCATCGGTGCGGAAGCGCGCGTCGAGCGTGGCGAAGGCCGCGGTCGACAGCGGCACGAACACCATTCCCATTCCAAGGCCCTGGATGACGCCGGAGCTGAGGATGGGCCAGTTGTCCATCTGCGGTGAGAAGCCGGACATTGTGTATAGCGATTGCGCGGTCAGGAGGAAGCCGATGACGACGAGGATTCGGGCATCGACCTTATGCATCAGGCGGCCGACCAAGAGCATGGCAATCATCGTGCCGACGCCGCGTGGTCCCATAACGATACCGATGGTGAGGGTCGGATAGCCGAAGATGGTCGACAGCATTGGCGGCAGCAGCGCCATGCTCGCCAAAATGAGCACGCCCATGACAAAGATGAACGCCAGTCCGGTCACAAAATTGCGGTCGAGGAATATCTTCGGGTCGATGAAGGGCTGCTCCGCCGTCAACGTGTGAATGATGAACACCCAGAAGCCGGTGATGGAAAAACCGAGTTCGATCCAGATCTCGACCGAGGAAAACCAGTCGACCTCACCGCCGCGATCAAGCATCAGCTGAAGCGCGCCGACGCCGAGCGAGAGCATGGCGAAGCCGAAGAAATCGAAGCTGCGTATCCGCCTTGCAACGGCCGGCAAGTAGGCGGCCATACCAAGGAAGGCGAGGATGCCGACCGGAAGGTTGATGAAGAACACCCAGCGCCAGTTGAAATTCTCGGTCAACCAGCCACCGAGCGTCGGCCCAAGGATCGGTCCCAGCATGATGCCGGCGCCCCAGATAGCCATCGCCTGGCCGTGGCGTTCCCTCGGGTTGATGTCGAGCAGGAAGGTCTGCGACAGCGGCACGATCGCCGCGCCGAACACGCCTTGCATGAGGCGGAACAGCACCATGGTTTCAAGGCTCCATGCCAGACCGCACAGCATGGAGAAGACGGTGAAGCCGACCACCGACGTCAGGAACAGCTCCTTGCGGCCGAAGCGGTCGGCCAGCCAGCCGGTCACCGGCGTCATGATCGCCGCGGCAACGATGTAGGAGGTCAACACCCAGTTGATGTTGTCGGGGGAAGCGCCGAGGTCGCCGGTCATGGTCGGCAGCGCGACGTTGGCGATCGTGGTGTCGAGCGCCTGCATGATCGTCGCCAGCATCAACGCAACGGTGATCAGGCCGCGGTGCGGCACTTCGCGAAAGGGTTCTGGCGTGCTCATGAGTGGAACTTCCGGCAGGTAACAAAAACGTATACACTAGAGCGACGTGCGTCCATTTGGACGCACAAAGTACGCTCTAGTGCTTTGAGTAGCGCATCGTGCTTTCCGAAAATCGATTCCGATTTTCGGGCCGATGCGCGAGGCTTCCGGGCGGCGAGGCCTTCCGTGTGGAGAGACCCTCATCGCGTGGGACGCGAAATCGATGTGGGGGTTACATCGACCGAGCGTCTCGATAACGGGCGCCTGCCGCCCGGAAACCCGAGGACCGAAGGGGCCTGCGTCGGGTTATTCAGGCTTCGGCCTGGCCGCAATGCTGCCCGGTCCGAACCCCAACCCTCACCGCATCTCCCCTCAGACCAATCCTGTCATCTGCGTTCCTCTCCCTGCGCGGCCTGCATTCTACTCGTTGCGCCTCAGACCTCATCATCCAATGGAACGAGGTGCTCTATTGCGCCTCACCCGCTGTGGCGTGGCTGAAGATGCTTGGAAACCCGCGGGAGACGTCGGTGTCCACCGTGACGGTCGCGCTCATGCCGGTTCGCAGCGCCATCTTAGCGTCGGCATCGGTCAATTGCAGGCGCACCGGAATGCGCTGGGTGACCTTGACCCAGTTGCCGGTGGCGTTCTGGGCAGGCAACAGCGAGAACTCGGCTCCGGTGCCGGCGCCGATCGCCTTGACCGTGGCTTCGAACGTCTTGCCCGGATAGGTGTCGACCACAATTTCAGCCTTCTGGCCGGGCTTCATATTGGTGAGCTGGGTTTCCTTGAAATTGGCATCGATCCAGGTGTCGCCGGTCTCGACCAATGAAAACAGCGGCGTACCCGAGCCGACATATTGGCCGACCTTGAATGAGGCAGCCTGGCTGACGATGCCGTCGGCCGGCGCCCTGACCGTGGTCTGCGCCAAATCATAGGCAGCCTTGTCCCGCGCAGCGAGTGCCGCCATCACGGTCGGATGCATGTCGGTCTCGATATCGGGATTGCCGCCAAGCGCCGCCCTGGCGCTGAGGATGCCCTGCTCGGCCACGGTCAGTTGCTGCTTGGCCTTGTCGAGATCGTTCCTGGCCTCGTCCAGCGACGACTTGGCGTTGATGCCCTTGCGGGCAAGGTCGGCGGCCCGGTCATATTGCGACTGCGCGTAGTCGACTTGGCTGGCGTCGGACTTCTCCTGCGCTACCGCCTGGCTATAGGCCGCACGCAGCTGCTCGACATTAAGGCGCGCGCCGGCCACCGCCGCATCGGCCTGGGCCAGCGCGATCCGGTAGGGCTCGGGATCGATGGCGAACAGCACGTCGCCCTGCTTGACAGACTGGTTGTCGAAAATGTCGACCTGAACGATGCGGCCGGCCGTATCGGCGGCTATCGAGACCTTGGCCTGCTGCAGATTAGCGTTCTCGGTCTCCTGATAGCGGCCGCCGGTCACCCAGACGTAGCTGCCGCCGGCGATCAGTGCCACCGGGAGCGCAAACATTAAAAGGAAGCGGCCGGCACAGCGCTTCCTCTTCGGCGCCACCGGCGCCGACGCTAATTGCGGTGCGGCCGTTACCGGAGCTGCCGCCGGCTGCGCGGGAGCTTCCATCTCTAGCTTGGTCGCATTCTCGTCTACCTTGGCTACCGCGTTCATGCTGCTGCGCCTTCTGTACTCTCGACTTTTTCGCCGGACTCCGTCTCGCCGTCCGCCAGGTTCTTGGCCATAGCCTCCAGTCCCTTGATCAGGACACGGCGATCTTCGGGCGACACGCCGGTCAGCGATTCTTCATAGACTTCGCCAGCAAGGCTCTTGATCTCTGAGTAGGCCTCGCTGGCTTTGGCGGTCGGGAAGATCATGCGGACGCGGCGGTCGGTAGCGTCGGAACGGCGCTCGATCCAGCCGCCCTCCTCCATGCGGTCGACCAGGCGCGACACGCTGATCGGCTCGATCTCGAGAAGCTCGGCGAGCCGCGCCTGGGTGATGCCTTCTTCCTTGGCGACGCGGACCATAAGCCGCCATTGCGCGGAGGAAAGGCCGAGCCCGCTGGCCCTCGCCTCGAAGCGCTTGCGCATCAGGCGCTGCACGTCGTGGATCAAAAAGCCCAATCTGTCGATGCCGTCGGAAACCATGAGCACCATATATTATAAGCGTGCTCACTATTCAAGACACGGTATTATGCCAGAAGCCGGCAAGTGTGCATGGCAGTCGTTCAGGGTCGCTCGCAAAATCGCGATTGAGCAGGCTGAAATTGACCGATGGTCGGTCGAATTTGCGCAGTGCGCAATTTCGATCAAACTGCCTCCACCAGGAAGCGGCACCATGAGCTGGCCAATGCGACGACCAAGACCTAGTCCCATAGCAAGGAGACATATGAACCCGACCGAGAAAGCGCTATGGTTCGTCGAAAGCCATCTGCCGGAATCCGTCTCGCTCGACGATGTCGCCAAGAGCAGCGGTGTGTCGCGCTTTCACGTGACGCGAGCTTTCGGTGCGGCGACCGGCCGTTCGGTGATGGGCTATGTCCGTTCTCGTCGGCTGACCGAAGCCGCGCGCAAGCTAGCAGCCGGTGCACCCGACATCCTCTCGGTCGCGCTCGACGCCGGTTACGCCTCGCATGAGGCCTTCACCCGCGCCTTCCGCGACCAGTTCGGCACCACGCCGGAACTGGTGCGCGCGCAAGGCTCGCTCGACAATCTCGATCTCGTGGAGCCGATCCTGATGGACCAGTCCTTCCTCACCAACCTCGAGCCGCCGCGTTTTGAGGCCAGCCGGCCGTTTCTCATCGCCGGTCTCGGCGAGCGCTACAGCTGCCAAACCAGCGCCGGCATTCCGATGCAGTGGCAGCGGTTCGGCCCCTATATCGGCAACATTCCGGGCGAGATCGGCGACGTTGCCTATGGCGTCTGCGTCAACGGCGACGATGCAGGCAATTTCGACTATATCGCCGGCGTCGAGGTGACCGACTTCTCGGACCTGCCGAGGGAGTTTTCGCGCGTGCGCATGCCGGCGCAGAAATACGCCGTGTTCGCCCATCGTGATCACATCTCGACCATCCGCCGCACGGTCAACACGATCTGGAACAAATGGCTGCCGGCCTCCGGGCACGAGGTCGCCGATGCGCCCGAATTCGAGCGCTACGGCCCCGAATTCGATCCGCGCAGCGGCGATGGTGGGCTGGAAATCTGGATACCGGTCAAGGCCTAAAGCACCGCTACAGTTCCAGGTTCCAGTTCTGGCCGACCAGATCCTTGCCGAAGGCGTGGTGCCGCTCCTCGTCGGCCAATTTGAAACCGGCCGCCTCATAGATGCGGCGCGCTGAGATGAGCACGTCGTTGGTCCACAGCGTCAATGTCTTGTAGCCCTTGGCACGGGCAAAGCCGATGCATTCCTCGACCAGCCGCTTGCCGATGCCGAGACCGCGCGCCGAGGGTTCGACATAGAGCAGGCGCAGCTTCGCCACCGCGTCCGACTGGCGCACGACAAAGACCGAGCCGACGACTTCCCTTTCGCGCTCGGCGATCCAGCTGCGTTCCCATTTCGGATCCAAGGATTTGACAAAAGCGCCGAGGATTTCGGCGACCAGCGCCTCGTAGGTTTCGTCCCAGCCATATTCCTGCGCGTAGAGCAGGCCCTGGCGATGGATGATCCAGCCGATATCGCCGACCTGCAAAGGCCGCAGCATGTAAGGAATTTTGGGCTCCGCGCCATCGCCCAGCAGGCTCTGCACCGTCTGCATCGCCTTGACCAGCCTGTCCTGTTCCGGAGCGGGAAGCCGGTCGAGCAAGGCCGCGACCTGATCGTGCGAACCCTGGTTCAGCGGCGCGAACGCCACCCTTCCCGCCGGCGTCAGCGCGATCGACGAGCGCCGCGCATCGGCTTCCGTCGCCGCGCGCTCGACCAGACCGCGCTCCTCGAACTTTTTCAACAACCGGCTGAGATAGCCGGGGTCGAGACCGAGATCGCGCGCAAGATCGGTGGCGGTCAGGCGATCGCGATGCGCCAGTTCATAGAGCACGCGAGCCTCGGTCAGCGAGAAGGCGCTTTTCAGCAGCCCTTCGTCGAGCAGGCCGATCTGGCGGGTGTAGAAGCGGTTGAAGCCCCGCACTGCATCGATCCGCTCCTTGCCGGGTTGATGATGAATGGTCATGGCATCCTCCTGCCCGCACAAGATCAACCACTTATTTGACTTAGTCAAGTATCTGTTCGAAGCAGGGCATTATCCAATCCGGCGGATGAGGCCTTCGAGACTTATGCTTCGCGACGTTTGGCATGCTCGTCGACGAGGCGAGTAGCTGGTCGACGAAGTGCGCATCATGCCGGGCGGCCCCCATCCGCTGGCGGAACGATGCCCGCCGCTGGTGCCTGCTTCGCCGAGGCGCCAGTACTTCATCGCCAGGCGTCAATCGGTTCACTCAGCGCCTTGACTCTCGCCAGCCGCCGGCTTATCTCACCGCCACGTTAGCACTCGCCATTGGTGAGTGCTAAGCGTAGGTCCGGCGCCGCCGGACGGAGGAACTGTTCTAACCATTCTCATCGAGGAATAAAAAATGGCAAAGTCGAAGTTCCGCCCGCTTCATGACCGCGTGGTCGTACGCCGGGTTGAATCCGAATCCAAGACTGCCGGCGGGATCATCATCCCCGATACGGCGAAGGAAAAGCCGCAGGAAGGCGAGATCATCGCCGTTGGTTCCGGCGCGCGTGACGAAGCCGGCAAGCTCGTCCCGCTGGACGTCAAGGCCGGCGACCGCATCCTGTTCGGCAAGTGGTCGGGCACCGAAGTCAAGCTCAATGGCGAAGACCTTCTGATCATGAAGGAATCCGACATCATGGGCATCATCGGCTGAATATCGGCCTCACCGTCACTTAAATCTTCGGGCTCAATTCAAGCCCCTGCCAGGAGCTAAAAATGGCTGCCAAAGACGTAAAATTTTCCCGCGATGCCCGTGAGCGCATGCTGCGCGGCGTCAACATCCTCGCCGACGCCGTGAAGGTCACGCTCGGCCCCAAGGGCCGCAACGTCGTCATCGATAAGTCGTTCGGCGCACCGCGCATCACCAAGGACGGCGTCACCGTCGCCAAGGAAATCGAGCTTGAGGACAAGTTCGAGAACATGGGCGCGCAGATGGTCCGCGAAGTCGCTTCGAAGACCAACGACATCGCCGGCGACGGTACCACGACCGCGACCGTTCTGGCTCAGTCGATCGTCCAGGAAGGCCACAAGGCGGTTGCCGCCGGCATGAACCCGATGGACCTGAAGCGCGGCATCGATCTCGCGGTTAGCGACGTCGTCGCGACGCTGATCAAGAACGCCAAGAAGATCAAGACCTCGGAAGAGGTTGCCCAGGTGGGCACAATCGCCGGCAATGGCGATGCTTCGGTCGGCTCGATGATCGCCGAAGCGATGCAGAAGGTCGGCAATGAGGGCGTCATCACGGTCGAGGAAGCCAAGACCGCCGAGACCGAACTCGAAGTCGTCGAAGGCATGCAGTTCGACCGCGGCTATCTCTCGCCCTACTTCGTCACCAACGCCGACAAGATGGTTGCGGATCTGGAAGACGCTTACATCCTTCTCCACGAGAAGAAGCTCTCCAACCTGCAGGCCATGCTGCCGATCCTCGAGGCTGTCGTGCAGACCTCAAAGCCGCTGGTCATCATCTCGGAAGACGTCGAAGGCGAGGCTCTGGCCACGCTGGTCGTCAACAAGCTGCGCGGCGGCCTGAAGATCGCCGCCGTCAAGGCGCCGGGCTTCGGTGATCGCCGCAAGGCCATGCTGGAAGACATCGCTATCCTCACGGGTGGCCAGGTCATTTCCGAAGACCTCGGCATCAAGCTCGAGAATGTTGGCCTCAACATGCTCGGCCGCGCCAAGAAGGTGTCGATCTCCAAGGAGAACACCACCATCGTCGACGGCGCCGGCAAGAAGGCCGAGATCCAGGGCCGCGTCGCCCAGATCAAGCAGCAGATCGAGGAGACCACCTCGGACTACGACAAGGAGAAGCTGCAGGAACGTCTCGCCAAGCTGGCGGGCGGAGTTGCCGTCATCCGCGTCGGCGGTGCGACGGAGATCGAAGTCAAGGAAAAGAAGGACCGCGTCGATGACGCCCTCAACGCGACCCGTGCGGCCGTCGAAGAAGGCATCGTTCCCGGCGGCGGCGTCGCACTCCTGCGCGCTTCGCTGAGCATCAAGGCTATCGGCGCCAACTCCGACCAGACCGCGGGCATCAGCATCGTGCGTCGCGCGCTGCAGGCCCCGGCCCGCCAGATCGCGGCCAACGCCGGTGCGGAAGCATCGATCGTTGCCGGCAAGATCCTCGAGAACAAGGGCCCGACGTTCGGCTTCAACGCCCAGACCGGCGAATATGGCGACATGATCGCCATGGGTATCGTTGATCCGGTCAAGGTCGTGCGCACGGCTCTCCAGGACGCGGCCTCGGTCGCCGGCCTGCTGGTCACCACCGAAGCCATGATCGCGGAGGCTCCGAAGAAGGAGTCGGCCGGCGGCGGCATGCCTGGCGGCATGGGCGGCGGCGGCATGGGCGGCATGGGCGGTATGGATTTCTAATCCAACCCATCAGCCTCAGTTATGGAAAGGGCGGCAGCGATGCCGCCCTTTTTCGTTGATGTGGCGTTCATGCTCTGAGGTGACCGTGGGATTGAGGAGCTTGATCACAAGCAAGGGGCGCATTCTACACGGGCGCGTCCTTTCGACCACTGTCACGGCATGGATCCTAGGGTCTCCGCAACGTCGCTTCGCTCCTGCTCCGCCCTAGGATGACGAAGGCGTAGTGACCTGCGGCCAATCACGAACGTCGGCGTTTAGAAGGTGACTACAGACAACAGATGATCGGAGGCCGCACTGCGTAAAGATGCGCGGTTGATGGCAAATCGCAAGCCTTCGGGATTGGCCGAAAATCAAACTGCCTTCGTCATCCTAGGGCGAAGCAGGAGCGAAGCGACGTTGCGGAGACCCTAGGATCCATGCCGTTGCTTCCAGGCGTCGCGGCGGTGCAGAACATGAATCGCGGTGCAGAACATGAATCGCCGCGCTGAGGTCTCGGCCTTCGCCCCTTTTCGGCAGCATCCGAACCAGCTTCAATCGATAACGGCCACAAAACGTCACCTCGCCTGAACAGCACCCTCTTTGGCAGGCAAGGCACCTTCAATCAGCGCGGCGACTTCATCGGCCACCGCCAGCACCGGGGCGCGGTCGCGGGTGGCGCGCGCGATCACCATCAGCCCTTCCAGCGATGATTCGACAAGCAGCGCCAGAGCGCGGGCGCGGCGCTCGGGCACCCCTGCCCTGACGAAGGCCGCCTGCAGCAAGCCTATCCATTGCTCGAACGCCGACCGGCACAGTTCGGCCAGCTCCGGCACGTCGATCGGCGAGTCCAGCACCACGGGTGCGATCGGACAGCCAAGCGTGAACTGGTTGTCCTCCAGCATGCGCGCGACCGACTGATAGATATGGTGGACGGCCACCGCCGGATCTTTTTCGGCGGCCAGCTCTGCGCCAAGCCTTTCCGTCACCTTGTCAACGCTATCGCGGGTCACCTCGATGACCAGCTGGTCCTTGCCGCCCGGAAAGTGAAAGTAGAGCGATCCTCTTGGTGCACCGGAGGCGCTCAAGATGTCGTTGAGCGAGGTGCCGTGATAGCCGCGCTGCCTCAGCAGCAGCGCTGTCGCCTCGATCATGCGGGTGCGGGTGTCATTCGCCATGTCAGCCTCTGTCAGGAGCGAGCATTATAGGGCTTGCCCCCAATATGACAATCGGTTTACATAATATGTAGATCAGTCTATATATTGCGGCGGTTTGTTTCATCGGGGGAGGAGAACGACAAATGACCATCCGTGAAGCAGAGGCCCAGTGGCAAGGCTCGTTGAAAGAAGGTTCGGGCCGGCTACGGCTCGGCAGCGGCGTCTTCGAAGGTGCCTATTCCTTCCCGTCGCGCTTCGAGAACGGTCCCGGCACGAATCCCGAGGAACTGATTGCGGCGGCGCATGCCGGCTGCTTTTCGATGGCGCTGAGCGCCATACTGGGCAGCGGCGGTCATGTCCCCGTACGGATCCACACCGTCGCCAAGGTGCATCTCGGAACGAGCACGGCCGGACCGACGCTCACCCGCATCGACCTCGAAACGGAAGCCGAGATCCCGGGCCTGGCGCCCGAGGAATTCCAGCGCTTTGCCCAATCCGCGAAAGCAACATGCCTCGTCTCCCGGGCCTTGGCAGGCGTCGCTGATATCAGGCTCAAGGCCGACCTCGTCACGGGCGCCGCTGCGGAAAAATGAAATCAGGAGATATCGAGATGAAACGGGATAGCATCATGGTCGTCCATCCAGACGACCAATCCAGACAGACGGCCGAGATCATGCGGCGCTTCAACGGCGTGTTCCAAAATCATGATCCGTCGGCACTCCCGGGCCTGGTGGCCGAGGACTGCGTCATCGAAAACACCGTGCCGGCGCCGGATGGCGCCCGCCATGCCGGCCGGGAGGCCTGCGAGCGGCTGTGGTCGGCGATCGCCAGCGAACCCGGCACGCGCTTCGATATTGAAGAGACGTTCGTCGCCGGTGAACGGGCGACAATCCGCTGGCGTTACTGGCGTGCCGACGGCAATTCCATCCGTGGCGTCAATTTGATGCGCGTAACGGACGGACAGATCGTCGAGGCGATGGGATACGTCAAGGGATAGCGCCAACAGGCGTTACCGCTCGGTCAGCGCCAGTTTTGCGCCGAGCGCGACGAAGGCGCCGGCGAAGGTGCGGCGCATCCAGGTCAGCACCATCGGCCGCGACACGACATGGCTGCGGATCGAGGCGGCGAAGATGCCGTAGCCGACAAAGACGACAAACGTCAAAAGCATAAAGACGGTGCTGAGCTCCAGCATCTTCGACAGCGCATGCGGTTCGGTGGTGCTGACGAACTGCGGCAGGAAGGCGAAGAAGAAAATCGACAGCTTCGGGTTGAGGATATTGATGAGGATGCCCGAGGTGATCACCTTGCCGGCAGAGCGCGGCGCGACATCCTGCCCGACGCTCAAGCCGCCGCTCTCCTTCAGCGTGTTCCACGCCATGTAGAGCAGGTAGGCGAGGCCCAGATATTTCAGCGTCTCGAAGGCGAGTGCGCTGGTGTGCAGCAGTGCCGCCAGACCGGTGATGGCGGCCGCCATATGCGGGATGATGCCGAGCGTGCAGCCGAAAGCAGCGATGATGCTGGCGCGCGCGCCACGCGAAAGCCCGGCGCTCAGCGTATAGAGAACGCCGGTGCCGGGCGAAGCCACGACAATCAGCGAGGTCAACAAGAATTCGATGCTCACGGATGATCCTCCGGCCTTGTTCCCTGCCGCCGGCAGCGTAGCCAGCGAACCGCACGGGCACAAGCCAGCCCGGGGGCCGGTAGTGTCTCATTTCAAGCATTGACCCTGAAGCGACATTCGCATTGAGGTCAACAGCCAGTCTGGTTGACTGGCTGCCGCATCGGCGCATAGTCGTCGACTTACGCGATGTTCCCTTGGGAACAGTCGTATGAGGGGAGGCAAGCCATGGAAGTCGCTGATGGCGCACGTGTCAACGTTCACGTCCCGTATATTCTCGTCCATTCCGATCGTGAGATCAGGCGTCTCAGCTATCAGGCGGCATCATTAACCCGATCACGCGAAGAATCTTGCTGTCTGCGGGCATAAGACCCGGGATGCGCGTGCTCGACGTCGGCTGTGGCGCGGGCGACGTTACATTTCTGGTTTCCGAGATGGTTGGCAGCGAAGGTCAGGTCATCGGCGCAGATCGGGCTCCGGCGGCTCTTGCGGCGGCGGAGGGGCGCGCGGCAGCGCATCCGCTCCAGAATGTCAGCTTCCGTGAAGGCGATCCCGCGGCACTATCGTTCGACCGACCGTTCGACGCCGTGATCGGCCGCTATGTTCTGATGTTTCAAGCCGATGCTGTGGCCATGCTGCGTGGCGTCGCTCGTCACCTCCGGCCTGGAGGGACCATCGTCTTCCATGAGCCGGATTGGGACGGCTGTCGATCCAGCCCGCCAGCGCCGACCTACGACGACTGCTGTCGATGGATCGTCGAGACGTTCCGGCGCAGCGGTATCGAGACCAATATGGGTATCAAGCTCGATGCGGCTTTCCGCGCGGCTGGATTGACCGCGCCCTCAATGCACTTGGAGGCGGTTGTTGGGGGAACCAAGAGCGGTCTCGACTGGTCACACCAGACCGCTGAACTCATTGTCACGATGCTGCCTGAAATACAGAGCCGGGGAGTTGCGACGGCCGCTGAGGTCGATATTGAAACTTTGGGACAGCGCATGCAGCTCGAAATCGAGGCGGGTAGCGTGATCGTGAGCCGCTCGGAAGTGGGCGCCTGGTCGCGTGCCCCGACCTAGTGACAAGACTGGAGCGACAGGGTAGCCCGTACCATCCTTCTCCTGGGTTCTGGGCGGCTGCCTCGCAGGAAAGACCAAGGCGAATATCCCGCTCTTGGCAACGTGCTTGTTCTGGCAGATGAACCGAACGGCGACTTCCCACCCATTCCGGGCGCGCTCCCTCGTCTGATCGCTTCCTCAGGCAAACCATGCACTGCTTGCCCTGGGATCACCACGATCGGCCTGACCTTCGATACGACCCTTCACCGCGAAAGAGGCCAGTCCGGAACACTTCTTGACCCCAATGCCGTATAAGCTACAAACTTGTCCTTCCACCGTGACCGCCTCTCCTCCTGAAGCGGGGTAATCGTCATGTGTCACAAATCCTTTGGATCGCAGGAGCCGACAAAAGGCAAGGTTGTGGGGCATGCCGTGTCCTGCGCCGCTGTGCTGTTCTTTCTTGCGCGCTCAGTTTTCACGAAACTTCGCTCTGGCAGAGAAATGCTTGCGGCGGCCCTCCTGCTTGGACTTTGCGCCACCACGAGCCCCGATGACGTACTTTTCGAAAACGTTCGCATCTTCGACGGAAAGGGCGCCGCACTTTCGGCTCCGTCGAATGTGCTGGTCCAGGGCAACCTGATCGCGCGGATCTCGACAAGTCCCATCGCGGCCGAAGGCGCGCGGCGCATTGCCGGCAACGGGCGAACGCTGATGCCGGGGCTGATCGATGCGCATTGGCACGCAATGCTGATTGCGTCCACGCCGGCAGAGGCGATGGGCGACGTCGGCTTCGCCAATCTTGCGGCCGGCGACGAGGCGACGGATACGCTGATGCGCGGCTTCACCACCGTTCGCGACGTGGGCGGGCCGGCGTTCGGCCTTAAGCGCGCGATAGATCAAGGCATCATAGCGGGGCCGCGCATCTATCCGTCCGGAGCCATGATCACCGTGACCAGCGGGCATGGAGATTTCCGCCAGCTCAGCGACTTGCCTCGGACGATCGGCGGCTTGTTCACTCCCATGGAGAGGAACGGCGGCAGCATAGTTGTGGACAGCCCCGACGAGGTGCGTTTGCGTGCCCGCGAGCAGTTCATGCAGGGGGCCGCGCTGCTGAAGTTGACAGCGGGCGGCGGAGTGTCGTCGCCCCACAGCCCGCTCGACGTCACCACCTTCACCGAGCCCGAACTACGGGCCGCCGTTGAAATTGCCGAGAATTGGGGCACCTACGTCGCCGCGCACGCCTTCACCTCGGATGCGATCCGGAAGGCTATCGCGGCTGGTGTTAAGTGCATCGAACACGGCTTCCTCATGGACGAGGCAACCGCCAAGCTGATCGCCGAAAAGGACATTTGGCTGAGCTTGCAGCCGCTTCCCGAATTGATGAGGACGGGCCTCCAAGAGGGTTCGGTCGAGCGAGCCAAGGCGGATGAGGTGTGGCCGGGCATCGGCAGGACCTACGAACTCGCGAAGAAATACAAGATCAAGACGGCATGGGGCACCGATGTCCTGTTCTCCCGCGCGTTGGCGCAGCAGCAGGGAGCAATTCTGACCTCGCTCGTCCGTTGGTACACGCCTGCCGAAGCGCTCGCCATGGCGACCGGGACCAATGCCGAGCTGCTCGCGCTGTCGGGCCTTCGCAACCCCTATCCGGGAAAGCTCGGCGTGATCGAAGAAGGCGCGCTGGCGGACCTCCTGCTCGTCGAAGGCAATCCGCTCGAGAATATCGACCTGGTGGCCGATCCTGCCGACAACTTCAAAATCATCATGAAAGATGGCCGGATCTACAAAAACACGCTGACCCAGTGAGGAACGACTGAGCCGCCTGTCTCTACTGGATGCCGCCGATGGCCGCTGGCCCAGAGCGCTGGCATTCCACACCCGAGCGACAAGGAATGGCCGCTCCCCACCCGAGGTGGAAATTCAAACTGAGACACACTGGGGCCGTTATCACAGCGTCGGCAATCCGTGGGCATGGCGCGCCATCAGGCAATCGTCGCCCCCGGGCATGCAGGTGCGGCAGACGTCCGGTCTGACCTCGTAAATGCCGCAAATAGTCGACTTGCCGACCTCGCCGGCAAGCGCCGAGCAGCGCTCGCCGTCGCAGCGCATGCCGGATTCGTCGGCGGCCACATACTTCTGCGGGATTAGGTCGAGCTGCGCGTCATCCTCGGTCGAAAAGCGCGGCCATTCGGCCGAATAGGAACAGCAGGCGCCGCAGCTCTGGCAGTCGAAGAGAGGGGCGGCGCTCTCCTCCAGTGACGAAAAATTCCCGGCGCTCGCCAAGGCAAGCAGCCCTGACGCAACCGGATTCAGGTCAGCGTTTCGCGGCAAAGGCGCTATTTTTTCTTCCTGGTCTTGCGCGACGCTACTTCCGCCGGCGACTTGAACAGATCGGTCGCATCCTCGGCGGGTTCATCGGCTTTCGGCGCGGCGGCCGGCTTGGCCAGCTTTGCGGTGGCAGTGGGTGCCGCCGGCTGATCCTTGGCGGAGAATTTTATGGCCATATCAATCCTCGTCGGAGAAACGCGATGATGGCGCATTCGGGTTGCGAAGGCGGCCGATCAGCGCCGAGACCGCCGTGATGTTCATTTCCTCGGGCGACCAGTTCCTGGCCTCCTCGATGTGCCGAGGCGCCAGCTCGCGATGCGTGCTGCCGCTATAGGCGGCATCCTGATGGGTGACGCGCTCGTTGGTCTTGGCATTTTCGCGGACAAACTCGATCAGATAGTTCGGGCATTCGGAGCGGCCACGCACGCCGAGCCTGACCTGGGCATCGCCATGGGCGCGCTTGCAGCGCTCGAGCTTTTCGAGCACGCGCCGGACATACTCGACCGGCTTGTCGAGGGCTCCCACGACATCGGCTATGGTCGAATCGGCGGCGATCGCCTTTTGCGGGACGCGCTTGGTGGCCATCAGCGTTTGCCCACGCGCTTCGGCGAGACAGGGAGCGCGGCGGCCGCAGCCATCTCGTCGGCTTCCTTTTCCAGGCGCAACTCGCGCAGCCGCGCGGTCTTGGCTTCCCGGGCCTGGCTGACAGCATCCTGTTCGGAAATGATGCGGTTGAGCGACATGGACTGGGTCTGGGTCTTGCTGAAGATGGATTCAGCCTGGTCGCGGGATTTCTTTGAAGTGGCGGTCAAGGTCTTTCTCCCGGTTCGGAGCGTAATGCCGAAAAATGGCGAGACCGGTCTTTTGACCAGGAGCACGCACAGAGCAATACGGCAGTCGGATTCAAATTGCTGGAGCAGCCTTAGCACGTTCAAGCGAACGCGCGGTGCTCTTTGTCGAATTTTTGAAGCGCCCCAAACGCAAAAGGCCAGGCATTGCCTGACCTTCCACTGGAGCGCCGCGCATCCTTTTGGACGCGCTGGCACTTTTTATCTGCGCATGATCCTTTCGGAAACGAGGTCTCCGGGGTCATGCGCTGGAATCCGCCATTCACCAGTGCCAGTACATCCGTGGTCACCGGCGAGGCTGAATTCCGTTTTAGGCCGCCTTCAACTGATCGGCGGACATCTTGCCCGACTTGTTGTCGCGGACCATCTCGTAGCCGAGCTTCTGGCCCTCAACGATGTCGCGCATTCCGGCGCGTTCTACGGCCGAGATGTGGACAAAAACGTCGGCAGAGCCGTCGTCAGGCTGAATAAAACCAAAACCCTTGGTGGCGTTGAACCATTTAACTGTGCCTGTGCTCATAACGAACCCTTTCCATGGCAAATATTCGTTCGCTGTTATGCGAATGCATAACAACGTTTGTCTCGATTTTGATGGGGGAAGTTCGTCAAAGGCGCGCCTAGACACGCGGATAACAAAAGTCGGTCAAACAAATATCGACAAACTGCTTATAGACTTCTTTTAGCGCCGTGTCAATTTTTGCTTTCGCCCCCGGTGGATTGGTCGCCGCAAGCCTGGCTGCGTAGGCAATCCGATGACGGATCTGGCGCCGAACCCAGGCCAGCGCCAGCTGTTAAAAAAAATCGTACCACGCCGGGAACCATTTTGGCATCCGTGCATTTTGGTTACCGTCAGAAGTTCATGAGAGAAATCTCAGGAAAGGCTGACACAAAGGACGCCTCCCGTGCAATAAAACGCGCGAGGGGCGTTCTTTTATGGCGAGTAACGATCCCCCGGCGGTCAGGGCCAAGCACGTGCCTCGTTAATGTCCGAGGAGGCCAGGCTCCGGAACCGAAAAACCAGCTGCCCGTTTCCCAAACGGCAGAATAATCCCGGGAGATGCGGCCATGGTGAACAAGGATCAGGTTGCGGGCCTAGCCAAGCAGGTCAAAGGTTCGGTGAAGAAAGCCGCCGGAAAGGCCACCGGCAACAGGCGCGTCCAGGCTGAAGGCGCGGCCGATAAGATCGCCGGCAAAATGCAGAAGGCCTATGGCGACATGAAGGACAAGCTCAGGAAGGTGCTCTGATCCCTGCGCTGCCGTTTCAATAGCGATGAGGAAAGCGGCTTAGGCGGCCTTTTTGTTTGCTTTCGGTTGCTGCCGTCACAAGTTCAAGCTCTTGAAGAAAGCGTTGGTGAAGGCGACCTCGCCATGGTCACCGATGGCTTCGCCAAGCACCACGTCCATGCTGTCGCTGGTCACCCGCGCCAGCGCGAAGCCGCCCATATAAGCGGCCTTCGGCTTGAACAGGTCGAGCCTATCGCTGCGGTAGATCATCGGTATCTCGTGCTGGTGGCCGTGGAAGATGCCGATGACGTTGTAGCCCTTGAGCGCCGCCAGCAGCGCCTGCCTGTCCGCCTCGCTCCACCAATGCGGCGCACCAGGTCCGTCATCGTCGAAGGTTCCTTTGGCGGCATCCCATCTTTCGATCGAGAAAACATCCCAGCCATAGTGCTGGAACAGGATAACGGGGCGGCCGTCCGCTGCATAGGTAGCCAGATCCTGCTTCAGCCATGGCAGGCCGGAGACCGCGCCGTGGCCGGTGTCGCCGGCAAAACGGTGCGTCTGGACGAGATGCAGGCCGCCCCAGTCCCATGAGTAGCAGTCGGTGTCGACATCGTAGTCGCTTACGGGCACCGGCGGCTTGAAGAACACGCCGGCACGATGGTTGACCTCGACATAATCGCGCATTTCGCGGCGATACCAGTCGACGTGGTTCGGCGGACCGTTCTGGTCGAGATCGTGGTTGCCGAGCCCGACATACACCGGCACATGCACGCGATCGGGACCGACGCCCTGCTGGTAGCGCTGGCTGAACTGGAGCAGCTGCGTGCCTTCGCTGGGCTGGGTGACCTGGCCGCCCCCGTCGTCGGTCATGTCGCCACCGAGGACGAGCCCGAGCGGCGTGCCGATGCGACTGCCGGCCGAGCGCAGGCCGGTGGCGATGCCGTTGATTTCGGCCGGCCAGTCCTTCTCGCCAACGCCGTTCAACGCGGCGACACTTCGCAGCAAGGCGGCGTCGGTCTTGCCTTCCTGCTGACAATTGGGGCTCAGCCCGCTGGCCATGCGGCAGGCATGGACATCGGCGACGAACAGGAAGGTGGCGTCGACAGGCGGAATGCGCTGCCCGGTCTGAGAGAGTGCCGGTCGCGCAAGGGCGATGGCCGCAGCAAACCCCGCCGCTTGCGCCAGGAAGCTGCGCCGGGAGAGTGATCCTGCCGAGACGCGATTCATGGCGTGAATTCAGCACAGCCGGCGCCTCTTCGTCCAGTTGCCGCGAACGGGATGTCGACACGCTGCCGCAGGTCTGGCATTGCTTTCAGGGTCAGGACTCAACTTGTGCGGGCAAACGAGGACGCTATGAAGACTATATCCATCGGCACGGCGCTCACCATCTTGGCGAGCGCCGCTCATGGTGCCGAGTGCATCGATGCCAAGGCCGCCAAGGCCGGCTTCATTCTCGAAAGGCCCGGCATCCACAGCGAGTTTCGACCGGCGGCGGGTGGCATGGTGTCGGTTGCCAACGAATACCAATCCCAATCGCCGCAGACGCAGTTTCTGTTCGGCGGTCTTATCGAGGTGTTTCGCGACAGTGAGACCGGTCAGCTTGCCATCATCCCGTTTTCCGATCTCAGAAAGCTGTTTCCGCTCAAGGCCGGGGCGAAGAGCAAGACCCTGTTCGTCCGTCTCGCAGCAAACAAACAACCGAAGGGCACAGAGACGCTCGAGATCAACGTCAAGGACAAGGAGACGTTCAGCCTGGGCGACTGCAAATACAACGTGCTCGCCGTCAGGCAGACGATCAAGAACGAGGCCGGCAAGACACAGGACGAATTCACCGCGCTCTACGCGCCCGACCTGCAAGCCGTTCTGGCGAGGCGCTATGACGAGGTCACCAACGCCGAAAACGTGGTCGGCTACGAGGTCATCAAACCGCTGCCGAATTAAGTCCCGGCAGGGCGGAGGGCGACTGGCGCTCCGGCATCAAAAGGCTTTGTACTGCCGCAGCACCCTGCGACGTCGCTTCGCTCCTGCCGAGGCAGTCCCCTGCTCCAGCGCGTTCAGGCAATCGCGCAGCACACCAGAATCCTGCGCTGTCTTGGCCATCGACATGGCGCCGGAATAGGTGGCGACCGCGAGGGCCGCGAAGCGCTGCGGATCGGTGCCCTGCTCCCTGCCCGCTTGCTGGTCGGCCCTGATCCTGTCGGCGATCGCCTCGCGCCATGCCGAAAAAACGCCGGCAAGGGCGGCGCGAAAATCCGGATCGGCGAGCGACAGCTCATGCGCCAGGTTATTGAGCGGGCAGCCGCGCACGAAACCCTGTTGCTCCAGTTCCGCCGCCACGGCCTCGAACACGCTGCGCACACCCTCGCGCGCCGTGCCTGCCGCCTTCACCGGCGCGATCCATGTTTCTTCCACGGCCGCCGCCACCCGCTCCTCGATCACCGCCAGCGCCAGCGCCTTCTTGGTCGGGAAATGATGATGCAGTGCGCCGCCGGTGACGCCTGCCGCCGCCATCAGGTCGCCGAGGCTGGAAGCATGGTAGCCGCGCGCCTGAAACGAGGCTTCGGCGACATCGAGCACGCGTTTGCGCAGGCCTTCCGGGTCGTTGGTGCGTTTGCCGGGCCGCACCTTTGGGCGAGCGGTCATCTCTGCTGACATTTCCACACGATAGCAGATTGACAAAACAGGACAACCGGTCTGTTTATAAAACAGGATGACTACCCTGTTTTGGAGATTGTGCGATGAACCTGCCCCTGAATGCCCCGTCGAAATCCCGCCTCAACGCCTCGCCGGTCGTCGAGCTCCGGCAGTACACGCTGAAACCTGGCCGGCGCGACACGCTGATCGACATCTTCGACGGTCACCTGATCGAGGGTCAGGAAGCGGCTGACATGACCATCATCGGTCAGTTCCGCGATCTCGACCGGCCTGACATTTTCGTATGGATGCGCGGCTTCGACGGCATGGTCGCGAGAAAGGATGCGCTGGCCGCTTTCTATGGGGGACCCGTGTGGGCTGCATATCGCGATGCCGCCAATGCCACGATGATTTCCTCCGACGACGTGCTGTTGCTGAAACCGGCATGGCCGGGCGCCGGCTTCGATCTGTCCAACTCGCAGCGGGCGGCCTTGCCGGGTCACGAAAAGCCAAGCAGATACAATCGTTTGTCGGATATTGTTGTTATCAAGATTCACCATCTGCGGCCCGGCGCCGAGGCCGACTTCGTCAACCGCTTCGAAACCGACGCGATTCCCGTGTTGGCGGCACTTGGCGCACGGCCGCTTGCTGCGTTTGTCACCGAGCATGCCGAAAACAGCTTTCCCCGCCTGCCGGTTCGATCAGGCGAAAACGTCTTCATCAGCCTCACCGCCTTCGACAGCGCGGACGCCCATGCCCGCCATGAGGCAGCCCTCGCCAGGTCCCCGGAGTGGCAGGCATTCGAGCGGGAGGCCCAGTCACGTCTGGCTAGATCGACCGAGACCCTGCGCCTATCTCCAACCTTACAGTCGCTGCTTGGGCGGTGAGAGGCGAGCCTGTTCCTTCTCCCCCTGCGGCAGAAGGAAGAGACGTTCCTTCAACCGATTTGCATCCTTGCCGCCCGCAATCTCCGCTTGAAGCCATTTGTGCAACGCGATACGCCGGTGCCGAATTCGACAGACCGGAGACACAAGTGAGCGCCCCAGAGACCAGAACCGAAACCGACACGTTCGGTCCCATCGAGGTCGCCGCCGACCGCTACTGGGGCGCGCAGGCGCAGCGTTCGCTGGGCAATTTCAAGATCGGCTGGGAAAAACAGCCGGCGTCGATCGTTCGCGCGCTCGGCATCGTCAAGCGGGCGGCGGCCGAAACCAATATGGAGCTGAAGCGGCTCGACCCGGCCATCGGCAAGGCGATCATCGAATCCTCTCAGGAAGTCATCGACGGCAAGCTCAACGATCATTTCCCGCTGGTCGTCTGGCAGACCGGCTCGGGCACTCAATCCAACATGAACGCCAACGAGGTGATCTCCAATCGGGCGATCGAACTGCTGGGCGGCGTCATGGGGTCCAAAAAACCGGTGCACCCCAACGACCACGTCAATATGAGCCAGTCGTCGAACGACACCTATCCGACGGCCATGCACATCGCCTGCGCGGAGCGCATCGTGCACGACCTGTTGCCCGCGCTGAAGCATTTGCATGCAGCGCTCGAAGCCAAGACCAAAGCTTTCGCCCACATCATCAAGATCGGCCGCACGCATACGCAGGACGCGACGCCCCTCACCCTTGGCCAGGAATTCTCAGGCTATGCCGCGCAGGTCGCCTCGTCGATCAAGCGCATCGAGATGACGCTGCCCGGCCTGCAGGAACTGGCGCAAGGCGGCACCGCCGTCGGCACCGGCCTCAACGCGCCGGTCGGCTTTGCCGAGAAGGTGGCGGCGCGAATCGCTGACATCACCGGCATCGCATTCGTCACCGCGCCGAACAAGTTCGAGGCGCTGGCGGCCCATGATTCCATGGTGTTCTCGCATGGCGCCATCAACGCCTGCGCCGGCGCCCTGTTCAAGATTGCCAACGACATTCGTCTGCTAGGCTCCGGCCCGCGCTCCGGCCTTGGTGAACTGTCGCTGCCGGAAAACGAGCCGGGTTCATCGATCATGCCGGGCAAGGTCAACCCCACCCAGTGCGAGGCCTTGACGCAGGTCTGCATCCAGGTGTTCGGCAATAATGCGGCCGTGACCTTCGCCGGCAGCCAGGGCCATTTCGAACTCAATGTCTACAACCCGCTCATGGCCTACAATTTCCTGCAGTCGGTGCAGCTGCTCGCTGATGCCTCCATCTCCTTCACCGACAATTGCGTCGTCGGCATCGAGGCGCGGGAAGACAACATCAAGGCCGCCCTCGACCGCTCGCTGATGCTGGTGACGGCACTGGCGCCGACCATCGGCTACGACAATGCCGCCAAGATCGCCAAGACCGCGCACAAGAACGGCACGACCTTGCGCGAGGAAGCGCTGGCCACCGGGCTGGTCACCGAAGCCGACTATGACCGCCTGGTGCGGCCGGAGGACATGACGCATCCCGGATGACGTACGTTCATCCCCGATGATCTTGCGCTGATCGCAAAAACGTTACCGCGGTGAACAATCTGTAACCAAATCTAAATCTTTGGTGAACAGTCGCCCTGCTCTATGTGGATGGGCAACGCAACCCTTCTGGAGAGAGCCCACCATGTCCACCAACACGTCCGTTGCCGGTTCCGGCACTGTTTCCAACGCCTCGGCCACCATCCTGCTTGGCCGCGTCCTGCTTTCAGTCATCTTCGTGCTTTCCGGTTTCGGCAAGCTCACTGCGATCGCCGGCACCGCCGGCTACTTCGGCAGCATGGGCCTGCCGATGCCGACCGTAACGGCTGTAATCGTCGGCCTGATTGAGCTGCTCGGCGGCGTCGCCATCCTCATCGGCTTTCAGACACGGATCACCGCCTGGGTGCTGGCAATATTCACCGTCGCCACGGGACTGGTCGCCCACACCGGCTGGGCCGATCAGATGCAGATGATCAGCTTCATGAAGAACCTGGCGATTGCCGGCGGCTTCCTCGTGCTCGCTTCCTCTGGCGCCGGCGCCTATTCGGTCGACGCCAAGCGCGGCTGAACCGGTCCAGGAACGATTTGCACCAAGGGGCGCGGAATTTTCCGCGCCCTTTTTCGTTGTCGATCTATCAGACTTTCGATTCGCCGGGCTGAGTGGCCTGGCTCGAATTTCTGCTAAGATCGAAGCGTCGGGGTGAAGCCAACCGGCTGGCCGACATCGGAGGTGACCAATGCCCCGCGATGCGCTGCTGCTGCTTTCCCGGCTGTTGCTCGCCGCTCTATTCGTTCCGTCTGGCTTCCACGTCCTTACCGACATTGCCGGCACATCCGGTTATTTTGCCGGCGTCGGCCTGCCGCTGCCGACACTCGCAGCCTGGGCGACCGGCCTGTTCGAGCTGATTGCCGGACTGCTCATCCTCGTCGGCCTCAAGACGCCGATCGTGGCGCTCCTGCTTGCCGCCTTCTGCATCGCGGCAGGCTTCATCGGCCACTATGGCCAGGGCGGCGACGATCCTACGCTGACCTTTATGCATTCACAGATGCTGATGAAGGACATCGCCCTATCAGGCGGGTTTCTGGCATTGGCGATGGTTGGCGCCGGC
Organism: Mesorhizobium sp. M1312; assembly: GCF_040318115.1. Taxonomy (NCBI): domain Bacteria; kingdom Pseudomonadati; phylum Pseudomonadota; class Alphaproteobacteria; order Hyphomicrobiales; family Phyllobacteriaceae; genus Mesorhizobium; species Mesorhizobium sp. M1312. The sequence continues at coordinate 38,975 of NZ_JAMYLQ010000009.1, forward strand.
GCCTATTCGTTCGATGGGCGCGTGCCCAGGGCGATCGCTTCAGGCAAAAGCTAGCGCTCGACCGTCCAATTGTCGAAGTCGGCGCCGCCCCTCATCCGCCTGCCGGCACCTTCTCCCCGTAGTGACAGGGAGAAGGGGCTGGCCGCACCCTCGGCATCCCTTTTTTGCAACGCTGGAGATCGGCGAAACCCTTTGCGAAGGCGTCCTTCTCCCCGTCCCTATACGGGGAGAAGTGCCCGGCAGGGCGATGAGGGGCAGCGCAAACCTGAAGCGGTTGCCCTGGGATGGCTCCGAGGTTACTTGGCTGAGACAGACTATTTGACCGACTGACTAGACCCGCCCTCGACCGCCAGCACCAGCCGGCGGTTGGTGACCCTTGCCAGCTGTGCCAGCCGGCCAGCCGGCCGCTCGCCGTAAAGATCGGCCAGCGACGCCGGCAGCACCAGCGCAAGCACGCCATTGCCGCGGCTCTCCCATTTCAGCCGCGGCATGACGCCCGGCATCGCCGCCGTCAGCAGGTAGACGACGCGCATCACGGCGGCCAGGACGCGGGCGCGCTCGATATAGCGCGGTGTCGCCAGTGCCTTGATTTCCGGCGCGATCGATTCGTTGAAGATGCCCTCATGACGGTAGGCGTTGACCAGCGCCAGGAAGGCGCGGCCGGGATGGTCGACGCCGATGAAGGAGGCGTGGGCAATGATGTTGAGCGACTGCTTGCCGCGATATTCGGGATGCGCGCGCCAGCCGATGTCGGCAAGCAGACAGGCGGCCTGGCGGTAACGCGCCTCGTCCACGGTCTCCTCGATGCCGAAGGCGGCGAAGGTCTTGCCCGTCCACTCGACAAGCTCATGCGCGTGGGTGACCGAGCGCGAACGCAGCCGGGCGAGTTCCTCCGAGGCCGAGATCAGCGGATCTGCCTTCTGCTCGGCTTTGTCGAGCAGCGAATAGAGAAAGCCCTCGCGCACGCCCAGCGCCGAGACGATGATCTTGGACGGCTGCATCGCCGCCATGATCTCCTGCAGCACGATGGCGCCATAAGGCAGCAGCGAGCGGCGATTCTTTGAGACGCCTTCGATGCCCCTTACCTTCTCGATCTCGCCCTTGGCGACCTGCTTGAGGAAGTTCGCAGCGCTGTCGATGCCGATCTCGTAATGGTGCATGACGCTCAGCGGATAGCTGGTCATTTCCATGTACAGCCGGGCTAGGTTTCGCCAGGTGCCGCCGACCGCATAGAACGGCCTGCCCTGCCCGCCTTTCAGGAGCTTTGCCTTCGCGAGCTCGTCGCGCGCGATCTTTCCCGCCTGGGCCAGTGAGTTCTTGGCCATGTCCTGCAGGCGCAGGCCGCCCAGCGGCAGGGTGATGCCGTCGCCGATTGCCTCACCATCGACGTCGACCAGTTCGAGGCTGCCGCCGCCGAGGTCGCCGGCGATGCCGTTGGCCGGGTGGAAGCCGGAAATGACGCCGAGCGCGGAATAATGCGCTTCCTGGCGCCCGCTCAGCACCTGGACCTCGGTCTTGAGCACATCTTCGGCGCGGTGGATGAAATCGGGGCCGTTGACCGCCTCGCGGGCGGCAGCGGTCGCCAGCACGTACATATGCTCGGCGCCGGCCTGCTCGGACAGCGCGCGGAAACGCCGAAACTCCTCCATCGAGCGGGTCACCGCCTCGGGGTCGAGCTTTCCGGTCGAGACGATGCCGCGGCCGAGGCCGGCCAGCATCTTTTCGTTGAACAGCGTGGTCGGCGAGCGCGCCAGCCCCTCATAGACGACAAGACGGATCGAGTTCGACCCGATGTCGATGATGGACAGCGGTCGGCGGTCCTGAAGCCGGCCCTGGGACGTTGAAATCATCAGCCGGTCGCTGCGGCGTTTTTCTTGCGGCGCTTGAACTGCGCGATGCGCTTGGGCGCATGCGATTTCAGCGCATCGCCCCGTCCGGAAAGGCTCGGATTGGTCATGAAATATTCCTGCGCGTTGAACGGTTCCTCGCCCTCCTCGAGCGTGGCGCGCCGGGAGGTTCCGTCAGCCAATACGTCGAAACTTTGCTGGTTGTCCATGATGTTGCCCAGCATGATCTGACCGAGGACTTGTTCATGCACCGTTGGATTGGTGATCGGCACCATGGTTTCGACGCGGCGGTCGAGATTGCGCGGCATCAAATCGGCCGATGAGATGTAGACGACCGCCCCATCCGACGGCAATCCGTGGCCGTTGCCGAAACAATAGATGCGGCTGTGTTCGAGGAAGCGGCCGACGATCGACTTGACCCTTATGTTTTCCGACAGACCCGGCACCTGGGGTCTCAGGCAGCAGATGCCGCGCACGACGAGATCGATCTCGACGCCGGCGCGGCTGGCGTCATAGAGCGCGTCGATGATGATCGGGTCGACCAGCGAATTCATCTTCATCCAGATGCGGGCCGGCCTGCCTTCCAGCGCATGGGCAATCTCGTCCGAAATGTGCTTGAGGATACGTTTGCGCAGCGTGAACGGCGAGATGGCCAGCCGCATCTCATCGGTCGGCTCGGCGTAGCCGGTGATGAAATTGAAAAGCTGGGCGACATCGCGGGCGATCGTCGGAGCGGTGGTGAAGAAGGACAGGTCGGTGTAGATGCGCGCGGTGACCGGGTGATAGTTGCCGGTGCCGAGATGCACGTAATTGCGCAGCTTGCCGTCCTCGCGCCGCACCACCAGCGACATTTTCGCATGGGTCTTCAGTTCGAGGAAGCCGAACACGACCTGAACGCCGGCGCGCTCGAGGTCGCGCGCCCAGCGGATGTTGGCTTCCTCGTCGAAACGCGCCTTGAGTTCGACCAGCGCCGTCACCGACTTGCCGGCCTCCGCCGCGTCGACCAAAGCACGCACGATCGGGCTGTCGTTCGAGGTGCGATAGAGCGTCTGCTTGATCGCCACCACTTCCGGGTCGGCCATCGCCTGGCGCAGGAACTGCACCACCACGTCGAAGGATTCGTAGGGGTGATGAACGACGATGTCCTTCTCGCGGATGGCGGCGAAACAGTCACCGCCGTGCTCGCGGATGCGCTCGGGAAAGCGCGGATTATAGGGCGTGAACTTGAGATCGTCGCGGGCGATGGCGACGATCTCGGAAATCTGGCTGAGCGCCAGCGGACCGGTGAGCACGCTGATGCGGCTCGACGAGACGGCAAGCTCGCCGGCGACGAACTCGCGCAGTTCGGCCGGCATCAGCTTATCGAATTCGATGCGGATGACCGAGCCGCGGCGGCGGCGCTTCAGCGCCGTCTCGAACAGGCGCACGAGATCCTCGGACTCCTCCTCGACCTCGATGTCACTGTCGCGGATGATGCGGAACGTGCCGGAGCCCTTGACTTCGTAGCCGGGGAACAGCTTGCCGATATAGAGACCGACCGCCTCTTCCAGCGGAATGAAGCGGACATGGCGCTTGCGGTCAGGCAAGCGGATGAAGCGCTTCAGCGCCACCGGCAGACGCAGCAGCGCACTCATCTCCTCGCCATTCCTGCGATGGCGCAGTTGCAGGGCCATCGAGAAGCCGAGATTGGGAATGAACGGGAACGGGTGCGCCGGATCGATCGAAAGCGGTGTGAGCACCGGAAACACCTGCTCCTGGAAATGATCCTCGAGCCAGGTCTTCTCGTCCTTGGTCAGCGCATCGCGGCTGATGCTCTCGATGCCTTCCTTGTCGAGCAGCAGCATCAGCGCGGAAAGGCTCTTCTGCTGGTCCTCCTGCAGGCGCTCGACCTCGCGCAGCAATTGTTCCAGCTGTTGTTCGGGGGTGCGGCCGTCCGGGCTCTTCAGCTTGATGCCTTCGCGAACCTGGCCGGCGAGACCGGCGACACGGACCATGAAGAACTCGTCGAGATTGGCGGCCGAAATCGACAGGAAGCGGACCCGCTCGAGCAGCGGATGGTTGGCGTTCTGCGATTCCTCGAGGACGCGGCGGTTGAATTGCAGCCAGGAAAACTCACGGTTGACGAAGCGGTCTGGGTTGCCGCCCTCTGGGCTCGCCACCTCGACAGTGGTGAATTCGCTCTGCACTGGCTTTAGTTCGTTCATGGTTCCTGCTCGTTTCGCACCCGCTGGCCGCGGCGTCGCGCCTTTGCAGACGCGCAAAGGACGCTCTATCACTCTTAAGCTACGCATGATCCCCAGCGAAACCGAATTCGGTTTTCGGACCATGCCTTAACCGGCTTAGCTTATCCTGTGACAGGCTTTTACGACAGTTTGATTTCATCGATCTTGCAAAGAGACAGCTTATGATCCAGATGCAATCCAGGCTACAGCGCGGCCCGCCCTTGGACGCGCAAAGGACGCGGTGGAATTTTGATTTTTGCGCATGGGTTATGCGGCAAATGTAGGAGACGACAATGGCAGGCGGTTCCATTCCCCATTTCCAGAACGATGCGGGCTATGCGGCGATCGACATCGGCGTCAAGGAGTTCATGTGCACCGGCGCCAACCCGCCTTTCGACCATCCGCATGTTTTTCTCGACATGGGCGACGACAATGAAAAGGTCTGCCCCTATTGCTCGACGCTTTATCGCTATTCGTCAAAGCTGAAGGCGACGGAAACGCTGCCTGCGGGATGCCTCTATATCGACCAGGCCGCCTGACGCGCACGCCATTCCCATGGACGACACCCGGTCCCGGCAGGTCGTTATCGCCGGAGCCGGCGTCGCCGGACTGACTGCGGCACTGGCATTTTCCGAGCGCGGGTATCTGGTGCGGCTGTTCGAACAGGCGCCGCGCCTCGAAGCGGCCGGCGCCGGTATCCAGCTCTCACCCAACGCAACGCGCATCCTTCGCCAGCTCGGCGTGCTCGACCGGCTGTTGCCGGCGGCGGTGCGGCCGGAGGCGGTCGTGCTCAAGGACGCTGCCACGCTGCACGAGCTGGCGCGGGTGCCGCTTGGCGAAGCAGCCGAAAGGCGCTGGCAGGCGCCCTATCTCGTCGCTCATCGGGCTGACCTGCAAGACGCGCTGATTTCGCGACTTGCCGAACAGCCGGACATCAGTCTCGTCACCGGCGCGCGCGTCGGCGGCGTCGCCGCAGGACCGCGCCATACCACGGCAACGGTCGAGATTGCCGGCAAGACGGTCGAAGCCGACGGCTTTCTGTTGATCGGTGCCGACGGCGTCTGGTCAACGATCCGCGCTTTTGGCGGGCTTCTGGCCAAAAGCCGGTTTTCAGGCGAGCTTGCCTGGCGCGCTACGATCAGTACAGACAGTGTCGCGGGAGAAGCCCTTGCGGCGGTCGGCGCCGTCAATTGCGTGACCACCTTCCTGCATCCCGGCTTCCACCTCGTCGCCTATCCGGTCAGCAACGGCACGGCGTTCAACCTGGCCGCCTTCACCAGGGGCGAGGTTATCGCCGAAGGCTGGTCGGGCCACGCCGACCCCAACATCCTCGTCGGCGCCATGCATGGCACGGCGGCAGCACTGGCCCGGCTTGCCGAGGATGCCGGCCCCTGGACCGCATGGCCGATCCATACGGTCGACCAGGCACATCCATGGACGACGCCCGCCGGCATCGCGCTGATCGGCGATGCGGCGCATGCGATGACGCCGTTTGCGGCGCAGGGCGCGGCGATCGCGATCGAGGATGCCGCAACCCTTGCCGGCTTTGTCGCCGCCTCGCCTGCCGACCCCTGGAGCGCGCTTGCCGCCTGGGACAAGGTGCGGCGCCCGCGCATCGCCAAGGTCGCCCGCCGCGGTGCCGTCAACCGCTTCGCCTGGCATGCAGCGGGGCCGGTGGCCGTCGCGCGCAACCTGTTCCTGAAGCTGCGCTCGCCGGAAAAGCTCGCGGCCGATCTCGACTGGCTCTATGGCTGGCGGCCGCCGGAAATCGTCGATCGGCGATGAAAACTCGACGGTGGCGGGACAGAGGGGCGCGCGAAGGAATGAGGCAGTCGACTTCTGCCCCACTCGCAAAACCGGCTGATCAAGCCGGAACGACCATCAACTATAAAGCCGCATCGACAGGTCGAGCGAGGCCGGCAGCGGATTCCACCAGCCCGTCCGCAGGCCGGCGATACGCAGAGCCGCCGCCGTCCAGGTGTTGCAGCCGACCAGCGCATTGAAATGACCGTTGGCTTCGTAGAAGCGGTCGAACCTGGAATAGCCGGCATTCTCGATCAGGATCGGACCGCTAGGCCCTTGCTGGAAACTTGCGGCGATGAAGTCGAGCAGTCCACCCATGACCGGCGGCGTGAAGAAGGCATCGAGGCCCTTCTGGCTACGGCGCATCAGACAGGCGCCGACCTCGACAATGACCTGCAGGATCGCCCCGGCGCCGATGGCAAGGGCCAGCGCCGACCCTTGCGGCGCATACGCCAGGCTGCCGAGCCGCATGCCGAGAACCGCGGTCCCGCCGGGGAGCAAGGTCAGGCCGGCGAATGTCCACAGCGGCGGCCGCTCCTTCTTATTTTCTGCGTTGTAGCAAACTGCTCAAGCCGATTGAGGGGATGGTTTTTTGCCTTGAACCGTCGCGCGGTCATCGCCGTGTCGAAGGGTACGGCAGGCACCGGCCTTGCCGTCGGCGGCATTGCGCAGTAATGACGGGAATACAGCGGCGGTGCCGCTTGCACGTAGCAACGAGGTGTTCATGTCAGCGCGCATTTTCAGCCCAGCCAAAACCGCGATGCAGTCCGGCAAGGCCAAGACCGGCCACTGGGTGCTGGAATTCGATCCCGAGATGCGCAAGAAAATCGATCCGCTGATGGGCTACACCACGTCGGGTGACATGCGGAGTCAGATCAGGCTCACCTTCGACACCCGGGAAGAGGCGGTGGCCTATGCCGAGAAAGAGGGCCTGGCCTTCCGTGTCGAGGAGCCGAAGGAATCCAAGCGCCGCCAGATTTCCTATGCGGAGAATTTCCGCTATGACCGCAGGACGCCCTGGACGCATTGACCGGCAAATGCCGGGCGCCCAGCGCATAATTCGGCCGGCCCTTGGCGTCGGCCCAGCGGTCCCGTAGCTCAGCTGGATAGAGCACCGGCCTTCTAAGCCGATGGTCACAGGTTCGAATCCTGTCGGGATCGCCAGCATTTTCAGGGTCCATTCTGGACACATAGGTTACGGTTTATACCGGAGACATGGGTAACACTTTCGGCCTCATTGGGATCGAGGCGCGTTGCGGGAACCCGAGGGGTCGCGGGGGGCTTCGCGCGTGCCTGATCCAGTTGTAGATCAGGCGATTACCGCGGTCCTGACACGGCGTACCACGGACACTGTCTCGATCAGAGCGAACCAAATTCGGCAGGCTGCGCCTAATTTGGCAGCATCCAACGACGAGCGAGCTAGTTATCCTCGCCTTTCTACCAGATATTGGTGGCCCTCTCATTCCTCGAAATCACTTGTTGATCTTTCCCCAAATGTGGCACTCCCGCACACGGACGCGCAATAGCCTTCGACCTCCACGAATAATGCTGTGACACTCTTTGGGAGCTCGAAGTTTCCAGCAACGTTTTGACCTCCTCATGGAACCGTTTAGCCACCAAAGAGTTGCGTCTGAAACTAGGCGGACCATTATGGCAACCCGAGATAGGGACCGTGGCTTTCGAGAGTTGATCGGTTCGGAAGACAATCGCCGGAAGCTACGCAAACGATTAAGTCTGGAAGGGGATCAAACTCTGCCACCGAGGCTTGTCGCATTAGCGATGAAGCTTCAGGAGGAGCTTGAGCGGCGAGAGCAAGTGTTGGCTGGCGACAACCACCGGCTGCCCTAAGTTCCTCCCATAGTGTCTCATTTAAGTGACTGTGATGGCAAAGCGTGACAGGGCTGTGCACAAGTCCCTTGCCGAGGCCGTTCGGGAGTTGATCGTTACCGAAGACAATCGTCGTCACATAAATAAGCTGTTTGGGCTGAACGTCGAAGCAGAACTGCCGCCAACCCTCGTTTCATTGCTTGAGGCGATCGGTAAGGCCAGTCGGGACGAAACCCCATAGCTGCTCTAGTTTCCCCTCACGGCCTTGGTTTCACCCTCCGATCAACATTGAGACCGACCGACCTACCTCGCTCGTTGAGAGTTTTAACCGAGCCGCCGTCGCGACCTGCACCTCGATAACTAGGCGGGGTCGTTCCAACTGCCGGTTGGAGACGCGACGCAGCCGGCAGCCTATCATTTTTCACGATTCGCGAACCGGGCAAATCCCGACCCACCCCGCGCTCGGTAACCGCTTGATCGCCCCGTCGCACTTTAGGTGCGGCGGGCTTTTGTTTCCGTATGGAACACTGGCACGCGCAAGACGTTCGCCTCCTGCAGCAATATTTCGTTGCGCACATAGGAATGCTGCGAGATCGGATTGTCCCTCCGATCAGCCCGCGTCCTTCCCCTCCGTGGGCGCGGGCTTCTTCGGGAACGAAACGATCAAGGCTCGTCGGACGAGCAGCCCTGCGCGTTGGCACCGAGCAAGGCGTGTTCAGCCTCGATGGCGTCGGGCAGCGGCGCTCTGAATTCACGATGATGCAACCACCGCCATGTCTTTGCGTTTAACCGCCTTCAATCCTGCGGAGCGACAAAAATGACGGCGTTCATCCCGATTACAATCTACCTGAATCACAGGCCGATGGTGGTCGCGTCGATAGCGGACGCTGCGAAAGCGCTTGAGCAACCATGGCCATCCATGGACAAGCCGTCCCGACTTGAAGCAATCCGAATGATCGAGGAATGCCTGGCCGGACATTGCAGTCACCAAGCTGCGTTCGCCGCTTTGGAGGCGGCTGCAACTGAACAGGGACTTCTTAAGCAGAAGCCTCCAAGCGAAGGCCTCAAGCAATTCGACGGGGTTGCTGAAGATCTGATGTGAGGTCGTGCTCGCCCGCTCGCAGATCTTCCGCGAGGGCGCATCTCGCGTCTGCGATTCTGCAACGGGGTGCGGTTTTTTGGTGTATAATAATGCTGCACGAACAAAATCTCTGGGCGAAGGGGGTTTGTCATGCCGCTTCGTGGAAGAGCAGAGGATTCGGGTGTTTTCAACCCGTCCGAGCTGGCGCTACTTGGCCGCGTGTTCAATCGTTTGAAGATTGACGGCCAATCGGAACAACAGCGCGAGTCGCTCGCGTCCCGAATTATTGCCAATTACATGGCGGGAGTGGTGGACGAGGAAGAACTTCTGTCGGCTTCGAAACAAGCGCTGGGGCGGTAGGCCGGGTAAAGCAAGCTAACCGAGTTGACCCTTCCAACCGCCGGTTGGTAGACGCGACGCAGCCGGCGCGCGTAGGATTTCCTACGATCCGGGCACACCCACCCCCGCCCACCCTGTGCCTGGTGAACGACTGATTGCCCGCCGTGCCGAAAGGTGCGGCGGGCTTTTTTGCTTTGCGCAAGTTGCGAAGTCGGATTAGCTCCGCAAGTCCATCCGGAGGGTCACATGCCGATTTATCGGAAAGCTAAAGAAGCTGGCGTCTTCAATCCGTCCGATGTCGCCCTGCTTGGCCGCGTGTTCGACCGGCTCAAGATCGAGGGGCAATCCGAACAGCGACGTGAGGCGCTTGCATCCCGAATCCTTGCCAACTACTTGGCTGGTATCACGGATGAGGACGAACTTGTCTCGGTTTCCAAACTGCCGCTGGGGCGGTGAGCTAGTGATGACTGTGCGTCACGCGATCGAGGGAGCGGCGGGCTTCGGCCAAATTCTCGGCCAGAATCTCTAGCAGGGCTTCGCTTTCCGGGAGGATAAGTCCGCACCGGCGCTCATGCTCGACAACTCTGTCTTGAAAGGACAGCGCCTTCTCATAGTGCGTGACGAGGCTGGAATATAGATGTTGCATCGTGCTTCTCCCTCGTTAGGCGAAAGCACGTTGCTCGCTCTCAAGCGCTCAATTGCCGGAAGGTATGGGCGACCGGGAAACCCTACTCTCCTTAGGGGCAAAACGCCACCATAAGCCCACCGTGCCGAAAAGTGCCAACTGCCGGTTGGTAGACGCGACGCAACCGGCCGCATATGATTTTTCACGATCCGCGCACCGGGCGCACCCACCCCCGTCCAACCCCGCGCTCGGTGATCGCTTGATCGACCCGTCGCTCTCCTGTGCGGCGGGTTTTTTTGTTTCCGGATGGAACAGTTGGTTGGAGGGGAAGTTCGCTCCTTCCGGCATCTCTTGTGCAGAAATGCCGCGAGATCTGTTCGGAGAGTCGGATGAGTGTGCATAGGGTTGGTCCAATTGAAGAGCACGCAATCGCCGCAATTCTCAACCGCGCTGACCGTGGGGACACCGTTTCGGTCGAAGCGACATTGAACCATATCCGGCACGCTGCGCCTGATCTGGTCGCATCCAACGACGAGCTAGTGGAGGCTATTATAGAGGCAGCTATCGCCTTAGGCCTGTCCGTGGCTTCCGATGCGGGTGAGTAGTAGCCGTCAATTTCGCGCGTCAGTTGTCCTCGCCCCTCTATAGTTGTTCGCGGCCCCATTGTACGAAATTGGTTGTTGATTTTTACGAGCGGCGTGCCAACAAATGGGTGCTTGGGTTATGTCCAGGGGAGGCCTCAGGTGGACATTGGGACGGACCGCGAACGTATGGCCGTGGAGCTTGTGCACGAGGCCATCCAGAAGGTCCCGCACGGTGGCGCAGTCTCCGTCAAGGCCGTTATAGCTGCGGTTCGCAAACATGGCCCTCAACTCGCAATCAGTGACACGGCCCTGCTCGACCTTATTGTAGCGACCGCTCCGGCGTTTGGACGCGCAGTAGCCTTCGACCTTAACGAATAATGCTGTGACAACTTATCCGGGCGCTTCGGGGAACCCTTCAGCAACCAAATGAGTTGCGTAAAAAGCTAAGGCAAACCGTTATGGCTACCCGAGATAGGGATAATCGTTCCTTCCGAGAATTGATCAGTTCGGAAGATAATCGTCGGAAGTTGCGCAAGCAGCTAGGTCTGGAGAACGACCGACCTTTGCCGCCGAAGCTAGCTGCCTTAGCGGTGGAGCTTCAGGAGGAGCTTGAGCGGCGAGAGCAAGAATGGGCTGAGGAGACCGCGGCTGCCCTAGTTCCCAGCAACGTGCCGCATTTATTCAGCCCCTCGGTCAGCGTGAGAACTGAGCCTCCCGATCAGACGCGCAGCGTCGACACTGCTGAGGCAGCAGTTGAGGAACTCCTGAACTGCACTAAGCGTGGCCCCAAGTGGAACCTCGCGCTGCGCGTGTGCATTGCCGCGATTGCCGACAAGATGGAAGCTGAGGAGGCCCGTAAGGCATTCCTGGCTGCTGCCGAGGAGGAAGGAGTATTGCGCCACTTCGGTTAGGTCTCCGGGATAACTGTGCCCGCGCCAGCCCCTCTCCGATCGGCTCGCTCAGAAATTTCTACCAAACATTCCGACCCACTCTAGTTGTCCCTCAATGACAACGCTTTGGTTCGTCCCTCCGGTGTTCGTGAAGACTGAAACGGACGGCGGCAGGCATGGCTGTAACAATGCGAGGGCAGCCCTTGAGCAGCTCAAGAGTTGGACCCAGAGAGGACCTCGCTGGCACAAGGCGTGGACGCTTTGCCTGTCAGCGCTGGAGGGCGATCCGATTGACCCTCATGTCGTCCGCAAGGCTTTCGTGGCTGCCGCTAAGGAGGCGGAGATGTATCTCTCGCCCGAGTAGGAGGTGTCATGGCTCTCAATTGGTTTCACCCTCCGGTCAACATCGAGACCGACCGACCTGGGCTCACCTACGGCTGCAACAGCGTCGAAGGTGCCGCCGCGGAACTCATGAAGTGGACCAAGCGGGGCCTGAGTGGAAGAAGGCGGTCGAGGCCTGCATGGCCGTCCATGATGGCGAGGGCAAGCCGACGACGTAAGGAAGGCCTTCGAAGCTGCGGCTACTGAGGAGGGTTTGCTACGCTCCTTAATTAGCCTCACTTTGCGTGGGCGCTGTTCAACACCGGATGCCGCAGAGTCAGCTGCGCTATTTGCGTGCGAGCACGACATGAGCCTCTTGCGGGAACATCAGCTGCCCTCCAGTTGAATAGATAGCCAGCGAGGAACTTACATCACCGATGATCGCTGCGATGACTGCGTCCCGCTGTCCGGCATCTATTCCGCTGACCAGCCCAGCCTGCGGAGTCGCTGCCAGCTGTAGTCGCACATATTCCTTCGACGAGGGAAATCGGATGTTCTGGGTCGTTGTGTCGATGGTCACCTGACGAAATCCCGCCCCGGCCACCAATCGGTAAAGCTCGTCCACATCGGCGAGTGAATGCTCGGACCGTTTCGTTGCCGAAGCGCCTGGACCGAGATGCCGGTCCAGGGCATCCGCCAGCGCCTTCGCCGCAGGAGTGCGCTCAATAGCGCTGAAAACGCTTAAGGCCAGCCGGCCGTCAGGCACCAGAACCCGCAACATCTCACGTAGCGAACTCGATCGGTCCGGAAAAAACTGCAGTCCGAGCTGGCAAAGAACCAGATCGAAGGTGGAGTCAGGGAACGGCATTTCGAGCGCGCTTCCCTCGTACCACTCGATACGCGGTCCAGTGCCGCTCGGGAGCGATCGAGCGACGGCAAGCATGCCCGTATTGATGTCGAGGCCGACGACCTGCCCACTTCCCATACGCTCGGCGGCCGAGCGTGCCACCACACCGGTGCCGCAAGCTACGTCCAGAACCCGCTCATCAGATAGAGGCGCAGCGCGAACCAACAGGTCGGCAGCCCACAGGGTTGTGATTGCCGGGACCAGGTAGCGCTGGTAGAGTTCCGCGGCGCTGCCTTCCAGCTGCCACTGCTCCTGCCGGGCCATAGCGTCCCTCCCGCACCGCACAGCGAGCCGCTCGGCAAAAGGCTCGATCGGCGCTTTAAGCAGCCATCATAGGCGCGTGTCTGTCAAACAAGCAACCGGGCCAACCGCCGGTTGGTAGACGCGTCGCAGCCGGCGCGCGTAGGATTTCCTTCGATCCGGGCACACCCACCCCGCCCACCCTGTGCCTAGTGAACGACTGATCTCCCGCCGTGCCGAAAGGCGCGGCGGGCTTTTTAACTTCCGTATGGAACACCCGGCTCGGGAGGGCGTTCGGCTTCTGCCGCATCTCCTGTGAACCAAGCTGCGAGATCGGTGTCCCCTCCCGATCAAGGCCCGCGTGAAGCACTTGCGCAGCGAGGCAATCTTCGGCACGCCTCGCTTCCCAAGGCTTTGGGAAGACTAGTGCGACGTGATTGTTTTCGCTCGTTAAAAATTGGGTATGGACTCTGATTTGACAGGATTATGAATTATCCGGGCGCCGTTGTCGGGATGTCAGCGCACACCGTGCTCCTGCCCATCAAAGGAGGAGGATATGAGAAAGCCTCTGGCGCTCATCTTTGAGGACGAGCCGATGATCGTCATCGATATCGAGGCGTCACTCAGAGAGGCTGGCTTTGCGGTGGCCTCAGAGCCAAGTTGCGCTCGTGCAAGACAAATTTTGGCTCTTGTCGAGCCCGACGTCGTTATCCTGGACGTGCTCTTGCGCGACTGCATCAGCTCTTCGGTTGCCGAAGAACTCGTGGCCCGTAACATCCCTTTTGTAATTTATAGTGCTACGGACATCGAGGGCCGAGGTGAGGCCTTCAAGGCCGGGACTTTTGTCGAGAAACCTGCGGACGATTCCGTGCTCGTAGCTTTGGCGAGTTCGATGGCTAGGGCATCCACGGCTGCGAAGACGCTTCCAGTGGGCTAAAATCTATGCACGTCGGTACAATATGAGATCGCCAGCCACGCACAATGGGCGCTGACGCTTGGGAGCGACCATCGGACTCCTGCCCCCAAACGTAAGGCATTGTCCGATGGCAGAGGAAGCAGGGCGGGGCCCGCCCGACAGACGACTTTGTACGCTCACTTGCGCGGGAATCCGGTGCCACTGAGCAGCAGATACGCGACATTGCATCGCTGATCGGGCTTGATCGTGCTTCGGTCCTGAGAGAAGCGCGTCTCTTGCGCCGTGATCTAGGACCGAAGCTTTAAGAGCTCTCGCCGCGGCCGATTATCAGCACCTAGAACAGCCGGCCAGCGTATCATGGCACGCGCGGTCGCGAGTTGCGCCTCGCCCCTGACCTTTTCCTTTTGGATCAATCGGATGCGGCCGCAAACGCAGCGCTCTTTGTCGCCAGGAACATTTCGCCATTTCGGCGGTTGGGCAGAATTGGCCCGCAATAGGCGCCAAATGGTTGATGCCGGCGGGCCTTTGGGAGAACTCCTATGGAAACGCAAGGCAGTTTTCGTGTCTCTCGCCGCCGCATCGTGCTTGGGGGCGGCGCATTGCTGGTGGGTACGGCACTCGTCGCGCCGGTTTTCGACGTCTTCGGTCACGATTTGCCCGGTGTCATGAAGAAGGACGGGGGGTTGAAGCAGGTCTTCTTGCCTGAAGAAGGCGCGAAAGACCCGGTTGCGCATTCCCTCGCAGAAAATATGTTCTGGACCGATATCCTGGCGGAGCACGCTGCATTTTTCGCGATGCTGATGCCGGGACCGGAGCTCGCGGCGCAACGCAGCCGCGTCGAGAAATTCCAAGCGCAATTCAAAGCGCAGTTCGAAAAGGTCCGCGACGGGGGCGTGAGCGAAGATAATTACCTCGCTTTCAACGAATCTACTGTTGAGATGGTGAAGCCTTTCGTGGACTTCAAACATGAGATGCGAAAAGCCCAGGAATCCGGCCAACTCAAGAGTCTCGTATGGCCTCTGTTCTTCGATCACACCGCGCGCGAGGCTGAACGGTTCGGCAAACGGCTGGAACAGCTCTCGGGCGGCAATGTCGAGATCGAACGTGGCGAAGCGGTGAAGTTCTGGACGCGCATCATGGGCGAGCACGCGGACTTTGTCGCGCACCTGCTCGACCCCGAAGAAGCCGCGCTCATCAAGAAAGCCATGGAGACGAGCGATGCGTTCGACAAACTGCATGACAGTCCGCCGACCGCAAAGGAGCCCGTTGAGCAAGCAGTGCAGGAGATCATCGATTTCAAGACGGCGGCTGTGAAGGGGATAGAAACGGGTGAGATCAAGAGCATCATTCATCCGTTGCTTGCGGATCATGTCCGGCGAGAGGCTGTAAAGTGCGCCGATGAGTTAAAACGCGCGGCATAAGAGGCTTGTAGTTATCGCGAAGACTCGCCGCCCGCATCAGCACGGATGACTAGGATTGTGTTTCGCTTCCTGTTCGGCGTTCCGGCACGCGCCGGACGCCGCCGAAGACTGTTGCGCTTTGCCAAAATTTTCCAAACGTTCAAAAGCACCTGAGCGGACCGGCAAGCGAGGCGATCGACGCGGAGGGGCACGGCTGAACGTCGTCCGCTCGGATGCCGGTGAGGCGTGCACCAGTCAAAGGAACTTACCTTAGGTCAACACGTTGATATCGCGCAATGCGGGAGTGCGTTATGTTTCTGCTCGCAAAAGACACAATCAAGTTCAGCATTCTTGTTGCCTTTCGGCCATCTTCGTAGATGCCTCCATCGCCCACGGCCTGCTCTGGGAGAATGATCCCTACTGGACATACTGGATCACCAAGACCTTCCTGATCACCACGGTGTTTCTGTTCGGCACGGCCTT
Source organism: Mesorhizobium sp. M1312 (assembly GCF_040318115.1). Classification (NCBI taxonomy): domain Bacteria; kingdom Pseudomonadati; phylum Pseudomonadota; class Alphaproteobacteria; order Hyphomicrobiales; family Phyllobacteriaceae; genus Mesorhizobium; species Mesorhizobium sp. M1312. The sequence goes on from NZ_JAMYLQ010000009.1 coordinate 54,460, forward strand.
TCTCGGCATCGGCATCGTGCCCGGGCTGGTCCTGACTGCGGTCCACACGCTCATTCTGGAAGTCTACTATCAGTGGCTGGCGCCCGTCGGGCTGCCGCAGGAACCCGAGTGGCTCGATTTCAATCACCTATGGATCACCGGCGTGCCGGTGCACTTCCTGGCGATATTCGGTGGATACCTGATGGCGCTGTGGCTGTGGCGGCGCAACCATCCTGTCCTTGAGGCTGAGCGCGGGGAGACATGGCGGTTCGTCGTTTACGGGCTGGTCACCGCCCTCATCATAGTGGCATTGGACCGTATTCTGACCCAGTTGGTTCTGCTCCGCGATTTTCCCGGCATCACGTTCTTCGTCCAGCACCTTCTGATCACCTTCGTTTTCGTCTGTGTCTGGACGGCCTATGCCGGCGCCGGCCCGGTGGGCTGGGGCGTCGGCGCGCTCATGCTCGCCCTCGTCTGGACCACCTACAGCATGTATCTCGGGCCGCGCGGCCTGCCATTCGATCAGCCGTACTATTCCGGCTACAGGGATCTCTGGTGGCTGTCGTTTCCCGGCGGTTTCGTTTCGGCGCTGATCGGCTGGTGGATTGGCGTTTGGCTGATGAACAAGCGGCGCATGATCGGCGTTGCCGGGATCGCCATGTTAGTAGGCCTGCTGGGTGTTCCTGCCGATCCGGCGAGCGCTCAAACGAGGGGCACTGATGGCTTGGTTGCGACCGCACGTGCCTCAGGAGAAGGCCTACGGGTAACCGGCGCGGATCCGTTCGCCATGAACAGCACAGTGCCGATGAACGGCACCATTGCAATCGAAACCGTGGAGATGGGAAACCGCTGGTCGCACGTCCAGAACACCGATGACGCGGGTCTCGGCCGAATTCAGCGCCGGCGAAGCCAAGTATACTGTCAAGATCGACAAGCCGATGCCGAGGCACCCGCTCGGAAGCTATACGACTTGGTCCGGCGCAGTGTACGAGCACGAGATGCACGGCAACACCGGCATCGGCACCGGGAAACTGCCGAAGGTCCGGCCAGAAATCGCCCTTTGGGGGTGGGCAGAGGTCAGCCGCAACGGCGAAGTCATTGCACGAGCAGCTCCTGCCCACATCATGGTGATGACGGACGGTCCGATCCAGGGGGTTATGCTCGAAATCGACACGGAAGACAAAGGCCTGATCGCTGAGCCGGACGGCTACATCAACGTGATGTGGCCAAAGGTCGAGGCGCTGCAAATGCCCGAGGCGCAGGACCGGACTCGTCAGATCATCGGCTGGGTGGGAATCGCCGGTTTTGTCGTTCTGTTCGGTGCGTTGGCGATTCTCGACAACAACGTTTCCCGGCCCAAAACCTAAAGTCAGCTACCAACATGTGCTCGCCCACTGGCAATCAGTGCCACCCGCGCCGCCTGCGGACCACCCGCCACATCGAGGAATGGCGGGTGATCGCTTATCAGCGCAGGAACGGACTTAGCTGCGCGGATCTCAAATCGGGTGCCTTTAGCTAACGATGATTGCTATCGCCAGGAACGTGATCGATACGGCGAACACCGGAGCGAGTAACCAGCGAGCTTGGCGGATACTATTCTCCATGGTCTCTCTCCTGTGAGCACATGGCGAGAAACGAGTGCCGACGGTCGCGGTTCCGGGCTGCACCCCGTCGTCGTCCTTTGCGACAGCAAACGTCAGACTTAGGTCCTAATTTGAGTAGACCGAAGGCCAATCAAGGAACGATTGCGGCCGCCTGAGGTTGGGTGACGCTGGCGCGAAGACGCTGCCGTTCAGCGCAACAGAACTCACGCAAGGAGACCATTATGAGAATGCATCTTTCAACTTTCGCCGCGGGATTTCTGCTGCTGGCAGGTATCGGTGCCGCTGCCGCTCAGGACGTGATCATCGAGCCTGAGCAGGAGACGGTTATCAGGGAATATGTGAAGAAGCAGCCGCTCGCCTCGGTGAAAATCCCTGGAGTGGAGCTCAATATCGGCTCAACCCTGCCCGAGACGGTCGAGCTCCATGAAGTCCCCAACACCAAATACCGCACCGTGGTCGTCGACAACAGGACCGTTGTGGTTGACCCGGGCACACGCAAGATCATCAAAATTATTGAATGACGAATGCGACTGGGAGGACAGCCCGCCGTGCCGAAAGGTGCGGCGGGAGGCCAGCAAGAGAGGAATGTGATCACCATGTCGAACCGTGAGATTGGAGCGTCCCAGGCGCTGCTAATGCGCGTGGCCGACCTCAATGAGAGGATGCGCGGCGCCCGGATTACCGAGAGTGAATTGAAGATATTTCGAAAGGTCGCAGCCGTCATGGAGGACGGGAAGGGCAGAATCGATGCCGATGATTTGATTGCCGCATCCTTCGTCATTGAGACGCTGGACTAGCCAAACCGCCTTTAAGCTCTTCAGAAAGCGAAGTGCTGCAATGTCCCTCTCTCCCAGCCTATTCTCTGTTGGTCTGACTTTCCAATGCCCACAATGCAACTTCACCGTCATCAGGAATGGCAGCTGGTTTCAGGTCGTTTCCCACTACAGGTGCGAGGGATGCGGACGCGAGATCCGGATTACCTATCCCGACAAGATTGGTATCTTCAAGAAGCACGCGCACTTGGCCACTCCCTCGCCGCGGGCGCGGTAGATACGGCAAATGTGCAGACCAAATCCTTCATCGAAAGTGAGCTCGAATTGCCGGGGTATTGCGCGAGCGTCATGGTGACCTAGATAAACCAGGTCGCTACCAGCCCTAAAGAGGCGGAAAAGATTGCGATCGTAGTAGCCCATCCCAGAGCGTTGGTTGTTCGGCTGTTGACCTTGTCTCCCATGATGCGCGGGTTGTTCGTCATTAGCATGATAAGAAGAAGCAGTGGCGGCGTGGAAAAGCCCTGCACGATCCCGGACCAGACGAGCGCCTTCATCGGGTTGAAACCCAGGAAATTCAGGCCGACAGCAATCAGCGTAAAGGCGCCGATCGCGATGTAGAACTTTGGCGCCTCACGCGGCTTGGCATGAAGACTGTGCTTCCATCCAACTGCCTGCGCCAGATCGTATGCCGCACCTGTTGTCATGACCGGAACGGCAAGGAACCCGACCCCGATCACGCCGGCAGCGAACAGCACGCCAGCGGCTGCACCAGCGAGCGGCTTGAGAGCTTCGGCTGCTTGAGCGGCGGTCTCTACGTCGTGCTCGCCGGCTTCATACAGCGTAGACCCTGTCGACAGGATAATGAAGTACATGATGAGATTGGAAAAGATCATGCCGATCAGGATATCGCGGCGGGAGCGGCGCAGTTCACCGTCCGTGGCACCCTTGCGCTCCTTCAGCGTCGTTCTCCCCTCGGCAATCTCTTCCTCCACCTCCTCATTCGACTGCCAGGTGTAGAGGTACGCTGAAAGGGTGGTGCCGATGATGGCCACCAGGATGGACAGGAACTCGCGGCTGAACTCGATCTTCGGAACAAGGGTGCCCCACAGCACCGCGGCCGCATCCGGCTTCGCCATGATGGCTGAGCCGACATAGGCAAGCAGGGCCAGTGCGAGCCAGCGGAAGATGTTTCGTATGAGCGTGTAAGAGCCCCAAAGCTGGAGAGCAAAGATCGCGGCTGCGACGACGATCACAATGAGGGGGATCGGAACAGGAAGGAAGATGTTGATGGATGCAGCCATGCCGCCGAGATCGGCGGCTGCTTCGATCGTGTTGCCGATCAGCACGCCCACAAGAACAGCCCAGAGCAGCCACCGTGGGTAGAAGTCCTTGATCGCATGAAAGAGGCCGCGGCCCGACACCTGTCCGAGCTTCGACGAGAGATACACGACCGTGTACATCATCGGCAGCGTTACAGGAGCGGTCCAAAGCAGGTCCGGGCCAAAGCGCGCGCCGGCACTTGCATAGGTACCGATCGCCGAGCAATCGTCGTCGGCGGCGCCGGTGATAAGGCCGAGTCCAAGTGCTCGCCCTATGCCGTCCTTCTTGTCTTCCCGTGGTGAAGTGGCGTTACGATCGCGCTTCGTCATTGCGGCCACGCCGCGCAAAGAGTGTCACGCGCAAGCACGAGAAAAACGTCGCGAGCAATTATCCCATAAATGTACTGCAGCACGGGAGTGGGTCTCATACCGGCAAACCTCTACCGCCGTTCCAACTCCGCAATCGGCTGCTTGTTCCCCGCGTCAGCCGAGTGTTCAGGGCATGATAAAGCCCACGATTTCGATGAGCTTGGGCGTCTTCCAAACCTTTCATCTTTTGACGGAACCCTACCCGGCGTTTTACGAGATATTCTGCCCGTGTGATTGTCTGTTGGCCGATGTGCGCCAATGGTTCGACGGCGCGCGCGTCACATCAATCTTTGATGTTGCCAAAAGGCTCGCTCGATCGGATTGAGTTCGGGTGAGTATGGCGGCAGGAATCACAGCTTGCGCCGGCTCGCCTCGACCGGGCAGGCATCGCGCTGCTCGGCGGTGCGGCGATGATCGCCATCGGCGCGCTCGGCCTGGAGGATGCCTACCGTGCCATCAATTTCGACACCATTACGCTGCTGCTCGGCATGATGATCGTCGTGGCGCATCTGAAAGTGTCGGGCGCTTTTCGCGCGCTCGGCGCCGTCGCCATCGAGCACGCGCAGGCGCCGTTCATGCTGCTGGTGATGGTGACGCTGCTGACCGGCGTTCTGTCAGCGTTCCTGGTCAATGACGCGATCTGCCTGGTCATGGCGCCGATCGTCGTCCACGTCACCCGCGTCATCAACCGCAACCCTGTCCCCTATCTGATCGCTACGGCCACGGCGTCGAATTGCGGCAGCGTCGCCACCATCACCGGCAACCCGCAGAATATGGTCATCGGCGCGCTGTCGGGGATATCCTATCCGGCCTTCTCGACAGCCCTGGCGCCGGTCGCGCTGTTCGGCCTCGGCGCCGTCATCGTCATCGTACGGATCGTCTATCGCGCCGAATTCGCGCGCAAGGCCGAGCTCAGCCCCGAGGTCTATCGCGGCCGCATGCTGCCGGGACAGGTGCTCAAGGCCGTGGTCGTCTGCATCGGACTGGCGATCGCCTTCTTTGCCGGCGTTCCGGTTGCGAAGGCGGCGCTCATCGGCGGCGCCATTCTTCTCGTGACCCGCGCCATCAAGCCGGCGCGCATCTACCGCGAGATTGACGGGCCGCTGCTGTTCATGTTTGCCGGCTTGTTCATCGTCGTCGCCGGCGCCGAGAAAACGCTGCTCAGCCCCGACATCGTCGCCTCGGCAAAAAACCTCGGGCTGAACGACGTCTGGCGGCTGTCCGGCTTCACCGCAGTGCTGTCCAACATCATGAGCAACGTTCCGGCCGTGCTGGCGCTGCGGCCGTTCATACCAGGCCTGGAGGACCCCGAGCGCGCCTGGCTGGTCGTCGCCATGAGCTCGACGCTGGCCGGCAATTTCACGCTGCTCGGTTCAGTCGCCAATCTGATCGTCGCCGAGTACGCGCGGGTCTCCGGCACACCACTGTCGTTCGCCGCCTTTTTCAAGGTCGGCCTGCCGCTGACGCTGGTTACGCTGCTGGCCGGGACGGCGTGGCTGGCGCTCGGGTTTTAGGCGACACGGATCATTGCGGCAGCACTGCGAGCCGGTCATCATACGCTGTTTTGGGATCTCGCCCGAACAAGCGTCGAGGCGGCATGCCCCGCCGCCTCGATATAGTCGGGGTTGCGGTGGATCAGCATGATCGAGAAGGCGCCGTCCATGAGGAGGACGATTTCGCGCGCCAGGGTCTGCGGCTCCAAGATGCCGCGGCCTGACATTTCGCCGGCCAGCCATTTTTCGAAATTCGCCTTGTGTCGCGACCCGACCTTGATCGCCGGGTGCCCGGGTATGGCGGCGAGTTCCGCGGCCGTTCGCAGGAAACCGCATCCCTTCCACCTGGGATGGCGTGCCACGCGTGCCAGATTGGTGAAGATCGCTTCGACCTTGCGATCGGGACCCCCTTCGGCGGCGTCGAACCAGCCCGCCATCTGCTTCAGGTTCGGCTGGTCGCGGCCATCGAGATAGGCAGCGATCAGCTCGTCCTTGCTCTTGAAATGATAGTAAAGCGTGCGCTTGGTGAGGCCTGCCTTTTCGGCGACGGCATCGACGCTGACGCGGCCAATCCCTCGGAATAAAAGAGCTTCGTCGCGGCGTCGACAATGCGTTTGCGGGTAGGGCTGGGCGCTTGCGTCATAGAGTAGGTATACCGACTAGTGAATATACAAACAATCGAAAGCCTGATCCTTTCCTGCCACCGTATACGGGAAAGGAAGCCAAATGACCGAACTTGTCCTAGGCGAGGTTCGCGACGGAGTTGCCGTGCTGACCTCAATCGCCCTGAAAAACTCAACGCGCTGAACTACGCCTTGATCGACCGCCTGCTGGCCATCCTCGACGCCGTCGAGATCGATGGCTCCATCAGGGCAGTCATCCTCACCGGCGCAGGCGAGCGGGCGTTCTCGGCGGGCGGCGACATTCACGAATTCTCAGCAAGCGTGGCGCTTGGCGCCGATGTCGCCTTGCGCGATTTCGTCATGCGCGGGCAGCGATTGACGGCGCGGCTGGAAGCGTTCCGCAAACCCGTCATCGCCGCCGTCAACGGCCTTGCCTTTGGCGGAGGCTGCGAAATCACCGAGGCCGTGCCACTTGCCGTCGCCAGCGAGCGTGCCTCATTCGCCAAGCCCGAAATCATTCTCGCCATGCCCCCGACCTTCGGCGGCACGCAGCGCCTACCGAGGCTCGCTGGACGAAAGCGGGCGCTCGAATTGCTGCTGACCGGCGAGGCGTTCTCGCCGCAACGCGCACTCGAACTCGGCCTCGTCAACCAAGTGGTTCCACACGACGACCTGATACCGGTTGCACTGGATCTCGCGCAGCGTATTTCCCAGCACTCACAACTGGCCGTCGCCAGTATCCTTACCGCAGTGACGCGCGGCCTCAACCAGTCCATCGCGGAAGGATTGCTGGTTGAGGCCGAACAGTTCGCCCGCATGGCGCCGACCGCCGATCTGCGCGAAGGGCTCCATGCTGGATCGCACGCCGCAAGCCGAGCTATTCAGGTTCATGGACGCGCGTTGCTACTGGCGAGTGAAGCGCAAGTGGATTGTCACCCCGCTGGAGCCGGCGTCAAACAACTGAACAGACGTCGGTAGTTCCGGAGGTATTCAAGGCGTTCGATCATGGAGAAAGCCTGATCGGACTATTTGGCGTGGGTGGGCCAGAAAGCCCAGATCAGCAAAGCTGCCAAAGCCAGCCAGAGCGCCACGATAAAGAACATTCCCGTCCTGCTTTGCGGGCGTGTTTCGAGCGCGGCAGCCTGCGCTCGAAACTCGTCCATCAGCGACGGCGGAATAAGCCTTATGGCCAGGATTACGCCGAGCGGCACTATGATCAGGTCGTCGAGATAACCGAGCACCGGAATGAAATCCGGGATCAGGTCGATTGGGGAAAGCGCATAGGCGGCCACCATCCCCGCCACGAGTTTCGCGGACCAGGGCACCCGAGGATCGCGTGCGGCGAACCACAGGGCGACTACATCGAGCTTGATGTCACGCGCCCGGCTCTTTGCCGCTTCCAGCCATGCTTTCATAGGGTTACTTTAGCACAGATTGTCGTCCGCCTGCATTCGAGCGGCAGTCGCTGGTCGTAGAAAGACTGGACCAGACCGTCCGTGGCGCGTCCCAAAGGATACGCGGCGCTCTAACGCTCCGACGATTCGGTGCTGCCCGCCGGCTTCGAAACATAGGCGTCGAGAAAGTCCTGCGAGGCGACATCGTCGGCGAGGCTCCTCAGCTTTTCGGCCGCGGCCGCCCCCAAAATCGCCTCGACGGGCCGGTTGGCCTCGACCCACACGACATATGCCTGCTGGTATCGCGCTTTTCCGAGTGGCGTCAGCACAGCATGTTTCGTTCGCCGATTATGGGCATCCTGGCGGACCTCGACCTGACCGTCGCGCTGTGGGAAATCTACGACGCCGCCCGCGCCACCCTGTTCGCCGCGACGCAGACCGGCGAGCCGGCGCCCCCGCTACCAGGCGGCTTGACGCCGCCCGACCGCCCTGCGCGTGCAGGGCGGTCTTTGCTGGCTTGGCTAGGGCGACGTCACCGTCATTTGCCCTTTCATGTTGGGGTGGAAGCGGCAGAAATAGTCGAACGAACCTGCCCTCTTCAGCGTCAGGCTTGCCGATGTCTTCGGCGGGATCATCACCTCCCAGCCGCCTTTTACGGTCGCCGTGTGGGCGAACACGTCCTTGTTGATCCACTCTATCGTATCGCCGACCTTCGCCTCAATGCTTTCGGGCGAAAATACAAGCTTCTCGATCGTCACCTCAATCGTTTCGGCCTTGGCTGGTGCGGCAGCAATAGTCAGCGCCATTGCAATCCACAGATGCCGTTTCGACACCGTCGGTGCTGTTCTCATTTCAGCATGCCGGCGACATGTTCGGCATGCTGTTCATGGCCCTGGAATAGCTTCAGGCCGGTCTCCAGCAGGCTCTTCAGTTCGGCATTCTCGGCCGAGGGGATCAGCAGGGTTTCGAGCGCGCCGTTGACCTGCTTGTGATAGGCGACCTCGTTGTCGACATAGGCCTTGTCGAACGCGGTGCCGTCGAGCTTGGCGAGCTTCGCCCGTTCCTCGGCCGCCGCCTTGGTCAGCGCCTTGCTGGTGGCGTTGTCCTCTGGCGTCACGTTGAGCTTCTTGACCAGGTCAAGCGCTTGTTTGTTCACGGCTTCATGGTCTCGCACCATGTCGTTGGCGAAATCGAGAATCTCCTTGTTCTTCGATTTCTTCAGTGCTTGCATGGCCGCCTCGACGTCAAGCACGCCGGCTGTGTAGGCGATGTGGGCGATCTGCGGATCGCTCGGCTTGTCGGAGGCTTGCGCCAACGTCGCTGCGCTGAGCAGGAAAAGCGCTGCCAGTGCGGTGGTCGATCGAATAAACATGACGTTCTCCTTCGCCGGATGCGGTTGGCTCCGGGCATTTTCAGTTGACGATGATTGGATGCCGGAAGGGGGCAAACGTTCCCGGGAATTCGGGAAAATCAGTCTGTAAAGCCAAGCCGCTGCATCACCGCGGCGGTCAGCCGTTCACACCGGCGGCCGGCGAAGGGGAAGGCATCGAGCAGCACCGGGCCGATCTGATCGGCTAGCGCCTTGCGCACGAGGGCGCGGGCGCGGTGCAGCCGGGTCTTGACGGTTTCGGGCCGCACATCAAGCAATTCTGCGGTCTCGTCTATGCTGAGACCCTCGATCACCCGCGCCACGAATACTGTCCGGTATACATCGGGAAGGCGATCGGTCGCCCGTTCGACAAGCTCGAGGATCTGCCGTTGCGCCATCATCCGCTCCGGATCGTCGCTGGGATTGAGGGGGAACTTGATGATTTCGGCTTGTAGATTTTGCGGCATCGCTACCGTTCGCCGCCTTTTGCGCAAACGCCCAAGCGCCTCGTTGATGACGATGCGCGACAGCCATGTGGCGAGAGAGGATTCGCCGCGAAAATCCCCGAGCTGGGCAAAGGCCCTGACATAGGCCTCCTGCACGATGTCTTCAGCCTCGCTGTCGTTGCGGACGACGCTGCGGGCGATACGATAGAGTCGCTGGTTGTGCATTTTGATAATCGTGTGGAAGGCTCCGCCCTCGCGCGCCAGCGCACGGCCGACAAGCTGCATCTCGCCAGATGCGGCGGGCATGACAGTCGCAGACATGGCCGGTTTCCTCATCGCGAGCCAATCTCATGACCGGAAGCAAATCCTCCGATCGAAACATTGGACGGCCTAACCGGGAAAAGGTTCCCGAACATTTTTCCCGGCGGCCGGCACCGCTTACGCTACCGCTTCCGCCAACGCCTTGTCGCCAGCTTGCGCGCGTGCCGTTGCGGCCAGCAGATCGGTCTGCGTAATGAGGCCGAGGATGTGCTGGTTGTCGTCTACGATGACGACGGCGTGGCTGCGGCCGTCGGTAAGCACCGGCAGGAGGCCCATGGCCGGCGCGCTCGCCGAGGCAGTCGCCACGGCCTTTGTCACGCTTTTCACCGCTTGCGCCGCCCGCGCCAGTTCGCGCAGCCCGACGGCGCCGATAAGCTTGGCCTCCGTGTCGACGACCGGCAGCGTCCGGATATTGTGATCGAGCAGCAGATGACGCGCCTCGTCGGCATCAGCATGCTCGTCCACGGCAATCACGTCGCGCGACATGATATCCTCGCACAGCAAGGTCCGGTGCGTGCGCACCATCGCCTGTAACTCCACCTGCCGCAGTAGCCGTTCGAGATCGTTGCGGTCGATATCGAACGTCTCCTCCAAAGCGCCGAGCGCAGCATCGATGTCCTCGGGCCGGAAACCGATACGCTCCTGCGCCGGTGGATCGATGGTGCCGTGGCTGTTCTTTGACGCAGCGGTGGCACCATGCGGGTAGGTCCGTCGCGTCAGCTTGTGAAAACCGTATCCGAGCGCCACCAGCACGATCGAGTTCAATGCCACCGGCACGAACGGAAACAGGAAGCCGGCGTCGATGACGGCCGGGCCGCCGAACACCGCCGTCAGAGCCGCCGCGCCGCCTGGTGGATGCAGGCAGCGTGTGAACGACATCGCGGCGATGGCCAACGATACGGCAATGCCCGCCGCAAGGACGGGCTCATGTATGAAACGCGCCACAATCACGCCGACGAGCGCCGATATGGTGTTGCCGCCGATGATCGACCAGGGTTGCGCCAACGGGCTCGCCGGCACTGCGAACAAAAGCACGGCCGAGGCACCCATCGGCGCCACGAGCAGCGGCACATGCGGGCCGCTGCCGAGCACGAGGCCACCGATCGCGCCGGTCAGCGCAATGCCGATCGTCGCACCGAAACAGGCGATCATGCGCTCGCGCAGTGTCGCGCCGGCCAGTATGGGAGAAAAAAGACGAAAGGCCATTGGGTGCTCTGGGGTTTATCCCACTCTGGGGTTGATCCCCGAGGAGTGTTGAACATTGAAACGCCTTGCAATGACGCCAGACTGCTGAATTCGAAAGCCAAACCAATCCGAGAAATAGCGGATTTGGAAAATATTGTTGCGCGACGCGGGTAGATCAGGCGAGGTCCGGGCCGTCAGCCGGAGCAGCTACACAGCGTGATCCGGCTAGTCTTTTCAAGAGGTTGAGCGCGTTTTCTGAATCGGTTTTGGAAGCTCGCTACCGTAGCTCAACCCGCCGCCGCGGCGAGACCGCGCGCAAGGTCGGCCTTGAGGTCATCGACATCCTCAAGCCCGATCTGCAGGCGTACGAGCGGGCCGTCATAAGGGCCCTTGGCTACGACGCGGTCGCCGAGGAAGACCGGCACAGCAAGGCTCTCATAACCGCCCCAGGAATAGCCGAGGCCGAATATCCTGAGCACGTCGAGGAAAGCATGCTGCTGTTTCTGGCCGCCGCCCTTGAGCACGATTGAAAAGATGCCGCTTGAGCCGCAGAAGTCGCGCTTCCAGAGATCGTGATCGGGGTGGCTGGCAAGCGCTGGATGCAGCACGCGCGCCACGCCCGGCTGGCCCTCCAGCCAGCCGGCGATGGCCAGTGCGCTGCGCTGATGGTGGTCGAGGCGCACACCCATGGTGCGCAGGCCGCGCAGCACCTGATAGACATCGTCCGGCCCGGCGCAGCAGCCCATCGTGTAAAACGTCTCGCAAAGCTGTTTCCAGCAGGCCTTGTTGGCCGACACGGTGCCGAGCAGCACGTCGGAATGGCCAGCCGGATATTTCGTCGCCGCATGGATCGAGATGTCGACGCCATAATCGAGTGGGCGGAAGTAGAGCGGCGTCGCCCAGGTGTTGTCCATCATGACGATCGCACCTGCGGCGTGCGCGGCGATGGCGATGGCCGGTATGTCCTGCACCTCGAAAGTGTTGGAGGCCGGCGATTCGGTGAACACGACCCTGGTGTTGGACTTGATCAGTGCCGCTATACCTGCACCGACATGCGGATCGTAGTACTCGACCTCGACGCCCAGTCGTTTCAGCATCGTGTCAGCGAAATTGCGGGTCGGGTGATAGACGGAATCGACGATCAGGACATGGTCGCCCGCCGACAGGAAGGCGAGCAGTGGCACCGTCACCGCCGCCAGGCCCGAGGGCACCACAATCGTGCCGGCCGAGCCTTCCAGTCCGTCGATGGCGCTGGCAAGCGCGTCGGTGGTCGGTGTGCCGCGCGTGCCGTAGGTGTATTTCTGACTGCGTGCCGCCATCGTCGCCGCGTTGGGATAGAGCACGGTCGAGGCATGCACGACCGGCGGATTGACGAAGCCGAAATAGTCGTGCGGATTGTTGCCCGAGTGGGCAAGCCGCGTGTTGATGCCCATTTCGTTGCCGTCTTTTGCCATTGCACTTCGCCTCTGATGAAGCGCTAGCCATAGTGCGGCGGCATTGGCCGCGCAACCGTTCGCCATCCGCCAGCCGGCGGACTTGCATATGCCAATTCATCGCATGACAAGTCAGTCATGCGCGGTAAATCCGAGCGAAGGGTTTGCCGGCGCAGCCGCGATTTGCGTTGACGGGCTTTGCCGGCTTTGTTCGCACCGCTGACTAATTTCCAGGCGCGTTTGTCTGCAATTCAGGCATTTGCGGCAATTGGTTTTCGAACTCATTCGGTTTCGGTCATTTTCCTTGACCTCACTGAAATAATCGCCTTCGATGCAGTTCGTGAATGGGAGGCAGCGCGTCGGTTGCGATGCGGGTTCCGGGAATGGGCCGGAACCGGAAGCTGCGTTCACGGAAAAGTCAGGTTCGCCTGAAAAAAACAGAAAAGGGTCTGTGGGTTATGAAACACATTGCAATCGGCATCCTGGGCGCCGCCGCGCTTGGATTGGTGGCTTCGGCCGCGTCGGCGGCCACGCTCGACGACGTCAAGGCCAAGGGCTTCATCCAATGCGGCGTCTCGACCGGTCTGGCCGGCTTCTCGGCGCCGGACGACAAGGGCGACTGGCAAGGCATCGATGCGGATTTCTGCCGCGCTGTCGCGGCCGCCGTTTTCGGCGATGGCACCAAGGTCAAGTTCACGCCGCTCAGCGCCAAGGAACGCTTCACCGCGCTGCAGTCAGGCGAGATCGACCTCCTGTCGCGCAACACCACCTGGACCATCAACCGCGATACCGCGCTTGGGCTGAACTTCGTCGGCGTCACCTACTATGACGGCCAGGGCTTCATGATCAACGCCAAGAAGCTGCCGGGCGTGAACTCCGCGCTGCAGCTTTCGGGCGCGGCGGTCTGCGTGCAGAGCGGCACCACGACCGAGCTCAACCTCGCCGACTACTTCAAGTCGAACAAGATGGAGTACAACCCGGTCGTCTTCGAAAAGCTGGAAGAGGTCAACGCCGCCTATGACGCTGGCCGCTGCGACGTCTACACCACCGACCAGTCGGGTCTCTACGGCATTCGTCTGACGCTGGGCTCGCCCGCCGACCACGTTGTGCTGCCCGAGATCATCTCCAAGGAACCGCTCGGACCGGCCGTGCGCCAGGGCGACGACCAATGGTACCACATCGTCAAGTGGACCTACTTCGCGCTGCTCGGCGCCGAGGAACTCGGCATCACCAAGGCCAATGTCGAAGAGATGAAGACCTCGGACAATCCCGAGATCAAGCGCGTGCTCGGCCAGGAGGCCGATACCAAGATCGGCACCGATCTCGGCGTCTCCAACGACTGGGTCGTCAACATCGTCAAGGCAGTTGGCAATTACGGTGAAATGTTCGAACGCAATGTCGGGTCGGGCAGCCCGCTGAAGATCGCGCGCGGCATCAACGCGCTGTGGACCAAAGGCGGTCTGCAATACTCTCCGCCGATCCGCTGATCGAAATGTGATCCGGAAGGCAGCTTTCTGCCTTCCGGTTTCTCTTTCCAGGGGATGGTCGAATGGCATCGCAGGAAATTCTTCGCGAGGAGCCAAGCCGCGGCTCCTTTATCAACGATCCGAAGGTCCGCGGCATATTCTTCCAGGCGGTGGTCGTCATCGTGCTGGTGGCGTTGGTCTGGTGGATCGTCCAAAACACCATCGACAATCTGACGCGCCTGCGCATTGCATCAGGCTTCGGCTTTCTCAGGGGGCGCGCCGGCTTCGACATCAGTGACAGCGCCATCGCCTATTCGTCGGATTCGACCTACGGCCGCGCCATTCTGGTCGGCTTCATCAACACGCTCATCGTTGCCGTCGCCGGCATCATCACCGCCACGCTCATCGGCTTCATCCTCGGCGTCGGCCGGCTTTCGCACAACTGGCTGATCCGCAAGATCTGCACGGTCTATGTCGAGGTCTTCCGCAACATCCCGCCGCTTCTGGTCATCTTCTTCTGGTATTCAGGCGTGCTTTCGGTGCTGCCGCCGCCACGCGAAAGCATCAACCTGCCATTCGGCTCATTTCTCAACCAGCGCGGCTTCTACTTTTTGCGCCCCGTCTGGGGCGAAGGCTCCTGGCTTATCCTGGTGGCCCTGCTTCTCGGAATTGCCATGGCGTGGTTCGTCGCCCGCAAGGCGCGTCAGAGGCAGATGGCGACCGGCCAGCAGTTCCCTGTGTTCTGGACCTCGGCGGCTTTGATCATCGGCTTGCCGTTGCTGGCCTACGCGCTGAGCGGCTTCCCGCTGAGCTTCGATTATCCAAAGCAATCGACCTTCAACCTGACTGGCGGCTTTCAGGTCAAACCGGAGTTCCTGTCGCTCTACCTGGCGCTGTCCTTCTATACGGCGGCCTTCATCGCCGAAATCGTGCGGGCTGGCATCATGGGCGTCAGTAAGGGGCAGACCGAGGCAGCCGGTGCGCTCGGGCTGCGGCCGGGATCGATCCTGCGGCTTGTCGTCATTCCGCAAGCCATGCGCATCGTCATTCCGCCGCTGACCAGCCAATATCTGAACCTGACCAAGAACTCGTCGCTCGCCATCGCCATCGGCTACCCGGACCTGACGGCGACGACCGGCACGGTGCTGAACCAGACCGGCCAGGCGATCGAGTGCGTGCTGATCATGATGGTGGTCTATCTCGCGCTCAGTCTGTTGACGTCGGCGATCATGAACGTGGTCAACGCCAGAATGGCGCTGGTGGAGAGGTAGGGACATGCAGGAGCACGACCTTTCCTTCGTCCGCGTCGAAATGGCGCTGGCACAGTCGGCACCGCCAAGCGAGCGCGGCCTGGGCGCCTGGATACGCAAGAACCTGGTCGCTTCGGCCGGCGACACGATCCTGACAATCATCGGCATCGTGCTGGTCGCGATGATCCTGCCGCAACTGATCAGCTGGGCGTTCATCAACGCCCAATGGACCGGCACGGACCGCACCTTCTGCGCCACGGTGGCGCAGGGCGGTATCCAGCCGGACGGCTGGTCCGGCGCCTGTTGGGCCTTCGTCAACGCCAAGTTCGGCCAGTTCATGTTCGGCCGCTATCCGATCGATGAGCGCTGGCGGCCGATCCTGGTCGCCATCCTGTTCGTGGCACTTCTGGTGCCGCTGCTCATCCCGAAGGTGCCGCGCAAGGGGCTGAACGCCATTTTGTTCTTCGGGGCTCTGCCGATCTTTGCCTTCATCCTGCTGGTTGGTGGCGTGTTCGGCCTGCCGCATGTCGAAACCTCCCTATGGGGCGGGCTGCTGGTGACGCTCACCCTGTCCTTCGTCGGCATTGCCGTGTCGCTGCCGCTCGGCATCGTACTGGCGCTGGGCCGGCGATCGAAGATGCCGATCGTCAAGATGCTGTGCGTCATCTTCATCGAGACGGTGCGCGGCATCCCGCTGATCACCGTCCTGTTCATGGCCAGCGTAATGCTGCCGCTGTTCCTGCCGGCCGGCGTCACCTTCGACAAGTTCCTGCGCGCACTGATCGGTGTCTCGCTGTTTGCCGCTGCCTATATGGCCGAAGTGGTGCGCGGCGGCCTGCAGGCGATCCCCAAGGGCCAGTATGAGGGCGCGGATTCGCTCGGCCTCGGCTACTGGCAGAAGATGGGCCTGATCGTGCTGCCGCAGGCGCTGAAGCTGGTCATTCCCGGTATCGTCAACACCTTCATCGGCATGTTCAAGGACACCAGCCTGGTCTCGATCATCTCGATGTTCGACCTGCTGGGTGTGGTCAAGCAGAACTTCTCCGACGCCAACTGGGCGACGCCGCAGACGGCCAGGTCCGGCCTGGTGTTCGCTGCCTTCGTCTTCTGGCTGTTCTGTTTCGGCATGTCGCGTTATTCGATGTTCACGGAACGCCGGCTCGACACCAGTTACAAACGCTAAGAACAAAAAAGGGAACCTTCCATGGCCATAGAAAATGCAGTCAGCGCGGAAGAGATCAAGGTCAATGCCGCCAAGATGCAGGTTTCCACCACCGATGTCGCCATCGACATCATCGCCATGCACAAATGGTACGGCGAATTCCATGTGCTGAAGGACATCAACCTGAAGGTGATGCGCGGCGAGCGCATCGTCATTTGCGGCCCTTCGGGCTCCGGCAAATCGACGATGATCCGCTGCATCAACCGCCTGGAAGAGCACCAGAAGGGCAAGATCATCGTCGACGGCAAAGAATTGACCAACGACCTCAAGAAGATCGACGAGGTGCGCCGCGAGGTCGGCATGGTATTCCAGCACTTCAACCTGTTCCCGCATTTGACCATCCTGGAAAACTGCACGCTGGCGCCGATCTGGGTACGCAAGACGCCGAAGAGGCAGGCCGAGGAAATCGCCATGCACTTCCTCACGCGCGTCAAGATCCCGGAACAGGCCAACAAATATCCCGGCCAGCTTTCCGGCGGCCAGCAGCAGCGCGTCGCCATCGCCCGCTCGTTATGCATGAACCCGCGCATCATGCTGTTTGACGAGCCGACCTCGGCGCTCGATCCGGAAATGATCAAGGAAGTGCTGGAAACGATGGTTGGCCTCGCCGAGGAGGGCATGACCATGCTCTGCGTCACCCACGAGATGGGGTTTGCCCGCAAGGTCGCCAACCGGGTGATCTTCATGGATCAGGGCCAGATCGTCGAGCAGAACACGCCGGCCGAGTTCTTCGACAATCCGCGCCACGAGCGCACAAAACTGTTCCTGTCGCAGATCCTGCACTGATCGCGCTCAAGCAATCAAAAGAGCCCGACCGAAACCCGGCCGCGCTCTTTTGCGTCTGAGCTGTTAGCCCCGGCAATCGCGCCTCGGTTGCAAGGCAGTTCCTCATGAAAAAGCTGTCCCCATGAAAAAGCTTGGGCGTTTTCTCGCCATTCTGGTGGTGGCAATCGTGCTTGCCGTGGTTCTGGGCACGTTCATTCCACGGCCGCTCTTGCCGGCGGCCGCCGCCGATCCCGTCGCCACCAGGCGCATCCTGGTGCTGAAAAATCCGATCCACACCGATATCGCCAACCCGGTCGGTGACGATGTGCGCAAGCGCTTCCATTTCCTGGTTGATGACGGCATTTCGGTCGACATGGCTGAGGTCCGCTACATCGTCTTCGGCTGGGGAGGCCGCGCCTTCTATCTGGAGACGCCGGCCTGGTCGGAGCTGAAGGCGGTGCCGGTGATGAAGGCGCTAACCCTTGACGCCTCGGTGATGCATGTCGATGTCGGCCGGCAACATTGTCGAGCCCCACCCTGACGTCGCCCGCTTCGACATCAGCGAGGAGCGTTTTGCAGCACTGGCGGCCGGCGTCGCCTCATGTATGCGACAGCAGCCTTGGTGAAGGTCTGACCGGATAGCAACCTGGGCCCGGAGGCAGCGCTGCGAAACCGCTGCGCTGGACTCTGCTGGCTGCATTTCCTGGCCCGCTCTCGGCCCCCGCCTGCCGTTTGTTCCGTTTTCGTCTTTTAAGGGGTTGCGCAGTCAAGCCCGGAACCCTATAGCCCGCAAGGACTCGGAGTGTAGCGCAGCCTGGTAGCGCATCTGGTTTGGGACCAGAGGGTCGGGAGTTCGAATCTCTCCACTCCGACCATCCATTCACCGCGATAAGCAGCAGCCTTTGCTGCCGGCGCAGCTGCGCCGGACAGCTTCTGCGACGGACGAAGCACTCCGCGACCGACGGGCAGCCCGGCTTTCCGCGCATGCCCGCCTGAAGCTGCGAAGCGTCAGCCTTGGATGAACGCCAGGAGATCCGGATTTATGATCTCCGGGTGGGTGGTGCACATGCCATGCGGAAGGCCCTTGTAGACCTTGAGCGTGCCGTGCTTCACGAGCTTAGTTGCAAGCAGAGCGGAGTCGGCAATCGGCACGATCTGGTCGTCGTCGCCGTGCATGATCAGGACAGGCACGTCGAGCTTCTTCAGGTCCTCCGTAAAGTCGGTCTCGGAAAAAGCCTCGATGCAGTCGTAATGGGCCTTGGCTCCGCCCATCATGCCCTGGCGCCACCAATTGTCGACAGCCCCTTGCGAGACCTTGGCGCCCTCGCGATTGAAGCCGTAGAACGGGCCGGCCGGCACATCCCTGTAGAACTGCGCGCGGTTGGCGACCAAAGCGGCACGGAAGCCGTCGAAGACCTCGATCGACAGGCCGCCGGGGTTGCTGTCGGTCTTGAGCATGATCGGCGGCACCGCGCCGATCAGCACCGCTTTGGCGACGCGCCCCTCGCCACCGTAGTGGGCAACGTAACGCGCCACCTCGCCGCCGCCGGTCGAGTGGCCGATATGAACGGCGTTCCTGAGATCAAGGTGAGCGACCAGAGCCGCGACATCGGCGGCATAGGTGTCCATCTCGTTACCGGTCGCCGTCTGTGTCGAGCGACCGTGCCCGCGCCGGTCATGCGCGATCACGCGATAGCCCTTGTCGAGGAAGAACAGCATCTGGTTGTCCCAGTCATCGGCGCTGAGCGGCCAGCCGTGATGGAACACGATTGGCTGGCCTGCGCCCCAATCCTTGTAGAAGATCTCGGTGCCGTCCTTGGTGGTGAATGTGCTCATCGTCTTACTCCTTGATGCAGGTGGCTGAATTGGTTGGGGGAAGGTTCGTTCCTTCTGTGGACAAAGCTATCGCAACGGAGACATGGTGAGGATTGGCAAAACAGACATTGAACAAGGCAAAACTGACAGATGATTGCGGCGCGTGATCCGGTCGAAATCGGGCTTGTGGTGTATCCGGGTGTTCAGGAAGCGGCAGTGTTGGGTCTCACCGATCTCTTCCAGCTGGCCAACCGGCTGGCTGCCGAACGGTCTCCGGATACGCTGAGGCTTCGTGTCACACATTGGCAGTGGCAAGAGGCGAGCCAAACCGTCATCCGCAGCTTCGACAGCGAGCCAGGCCCCGGCCATGGACCTGCCATGGTCATCTTGCCTCCGACCCTGGGTGATCCGATCCCGCGCGAGGCGGCCGCACCCTATGCCGACTGGCTCAGGGCCCGCCATGCGGCAGGTGCGACGCTCGGATCGGTCTGCGCCGGCGCCTTTGTGCTGGCCGAGACCGGCCTGCTGTCGGGTCGTATTGCGACCACGCATTGGGCCTATCGCGACGCGCTGGCGATGCGCTTTCCCGACATCGCACTGGATGCCGACAAGCTGGTCATCGACGATGGCGACATCATCACCGCCGGCGGCTATATGGCCTGGACCGATCTCGGCCTGAAGCTCGTCAACCGGGTGC
This sequence comes from Mesorhizobium sp. M1312, assembly GCF_040318115.1. Taxonomy (NCBI): domain Bacteria; kingdom Pseudomonadati; phylum Pseudomonadota; class Alphaproteobacteria; order Hyphomicrobiales; family Phyllobacteriaceae; genus Mesorhizobium; species Mesorhizobium sp. M1312. Next base: position 73,983 of record NZ_JAMYLQ010000009.1, read on the forward strand.
TCGGGCCGACCGTGATGATAGAGACCGCCCGCTTCATGCTGGTGGACCCGCCGGGGCGCGAGCAACGCTTCTATAGCCCCTTTGCTCCCAGACTGAGCCATGGCGACGAAGCCATCCTCAAGGTGCAGCACTGGCTCCAGGCGAGAGGCGCGCGCGATGTGACGCTTGCCACCATGGCGGAGCATGCGGCCTTGGAGGAGCGGACTTTTTTGCGCCGCTTTCGCAACGCCACCGGCCTCAAGCCGACCGAGTATTGCCAGCACCTGCGCGTCGGCAAGGCGCGTGAGATGTTGGAAGCGACGACCCGCTCCATCGACCAGATCGCCTGGGATGTCGGCTATGACGATCCCGGCTCCTTCCGCAAAGTGTTCGCCAGGATAACCGGCCTGGTGCCGGGCGATTACCGCAGGCGTTTTGGCGTGGAACGCGCCGCGCCGCCGGACGGTGGGAGCTGAACGTGGCGGTTGCGGTGTGACGAGTCTCGACCGGGACGGCCGGACGAAACGAATGGGTGGCAAATAGGTCGCGCCTATCGTCTGCTTGTTTCCTTAGAGAGCGCTTTCGATATCGGTCCTCGAAAAATCGTCGCCGACATAAAGCAGGCGGCAGGCATGTTCCCTGGCCACCTCATAGGCGAAGCAGTCACCGAAATTGAGCGCAGCCGGGTGAATGCACTTACCCCATTTTGCGTAGGCGTCGGCGATGCGACGCGCAGAGGCCGGCGTCACTGCCGCAATTTCGAAACCAAGCCCGTCGATCAGGCCGGACAGTTCTTCGCCGACATTGCGCCGCGCCGCGACGATCAGCGCTTCGGCCACGGTGCCGGCGGAAATCAGAATGTCGTCTTCGGCCTCGAGCGCCGCGATGCAGACATCAGCCTCCGGCTTGTCAAGAACGATCGCCATCAGTGCCGAGGTATCGACCACGATCATTCAGGCAGGCCATCATCGCCGTAGAGAAAATCCTGGCTTCGCGCGGCAGATGGCCCGACCTTAGCCCTGGCGGCGCCGGATGCGCGCATCGCCTCCAGCAATGCCCGACGGCTTTTCCTGTCTGGCACTGCCTTGACCGGAATCAGGCGCACGGCCGCATGACCGTGGCGGGTCAGAATGATCTCGTCACCTGCCTAGGCACGACGCACCAATTCGGTCAGTTGCCCCTTGGCGTCTGTAACGGATACCTGCATCGCGCCTCCTCTATGGACCATCCTCTGATCCATATTTGCAATGAAAACAGACCATTCAATGGTCCATTACAACGGAAAAAGGCGGAGCGGGATTGCGATTGTCCGTGGGCGCGGACTGGCGACCCGTCATCGAAGGCAAGCTCGCCGGGAAGAGAACCCCAACCGCCTCATCTCCCGGCGAGCCTACAACCTGATTTGATACGCATCAGGACCGGGGTTAGCCGGCAAGGCTGACCTTGCAACATGGATGCCAGCACTGATTTCCCGAAATGGGACGCCGCCTGAGCCTGTCGTATCAGATCTCGAACTCGCCCTGCCCCTCATCCATGGCGCTGACGGTTTCGGCGGCCAGCGCCCTCGTGATCGGCGTCTTGCGCTCCAGTGCCGTGCGATCGAGCCGCTCGACCACCCGCATCGCGGTTGCCAGCGAGCGTTCGATGCGGCGCACCAGATATTGCACGACATGCGGCTCGACCTCAACCTGGCGGTCGGCGAACAGTTTGGTGATGACACCGGCCAGCAAGAGATCGTCGGGCTCGTGGATCTCGACCGTCGCCGCCGTCTTCAGCCGCGAAGCGAGGTCCGGAAGCGTGACGCCCCAGGCGGACGGAAAGCGCCGCGCGGTCAAGAGCAAGGTCGAGCCGGCCCCGCGCAATGCGTTGATCAGATGGAACAGCCCCTCTTCATCGACCGGACCGGCATCGACATCATCGATCAGCGCCGGCCGCGCGCCGAGGCTCGCCATGCAGTCGCCGATGCGCTTAGCGTCGACTGCCACTGCGCCGGCGCGGGCGCGCCAGATCGACGCCAGGTGGGTTTTTCCAGAGCCCGCCGGACCGGCGAGCACGATCACCGGCGACGGCCAGTCCGGCCAGCGATCGACCAGCGCCACCGCCTGGCTGTTGGTGCCGGAGACGACGAGCTCGTCGCGCGAATAGCCGGTGCCGTGGCCGAGATCGAGCGGCAACTGGCGCGGCGGGTCGATCTTGTTGTCCGGCATCTGGCTCAACTGCGCGGCCCACCGCTCCCGCGGCGACGCGCCGGCAGCGGCGGGACAGGTTCGGTGCTGTGGCCCTTGTAGAGCGGCGATTCCAGATAACGGGCGATGGCAAAGCGCACCAGAACGGCAACGGCGGCCGAGGCCGGCACGGCGATCAGCAAGCCGACGAAGCCGAACAGCGCGCCGAAGGCAAACAGCGAAAACATCAGCCACACCGGATGCAGGCCGACGCTTTTTCCCACCAGCCTCGGCTGCAGGATGTTGCCCTCGATGAACTGGCCGACGAAGAACACGCCGGCCACCGCCGCGACCATGGTCCAGTCCGGCCAGAACTGAACGAAGGCAACGCCGACGGCCAGCACCAGCCCGGTCAGCGAACCGACATAGGGGATGAAGGAGATCAGCCCGGCGAACAGGCCGATGAGGATGCCGAAATTCAGGCCGGTCAGCGTCAACCCGGTGGCGTACATGGCGCCCAGCACCAGGCACAGCGTGCCCTGGCCGCGCACAAAGCCGGCGGTGGCGGTGTTGATGTCGTTGGCGATTGCCCTGACGGTCTGGACATAGTCGCGCGGCACCCAGCTGTCGACGATCGCCACCATGCGGTCCCAGTCGAGCAGCATGTAGAAGGCGACGACGGGCGTGACGACGAACAGGCTGACCACCGACACCAGCGCCACGCCGGAGCTCCAGATCGAAGTGAACACCGTAGTCAGAAGGCCGAAGCCGGAGGTCAGCAGCGAGTTCAACCCTTCGCGCAGGCCATTGGCGTCGACGCCGAATTGCTCTTCCAGCCATCTCGGATCGAAGCTGGTGATCAGACTCTGCAACCGGGTCAGGTATTCCGGCAGCTTGCTGGCGAAATCGGCCATCTGCGAAGCCAGCACCGGAATGAGGATGACGAAGGCCAGCACCAGAACGACGATGAAGGCAAACAGGATGACAATCGTCGCCATCAGCCTGGACAGGCCGAGCCGCTGCAGCCGGTCGGCGACCGGGTCGAGGAAGTAGGCGAGCACCATGCCGGCGACGAACGGCAGCAGGATTCCGCTGAAGACATAGAGGAAGATCGCGAGGATGACGGCGCTGATCAGCCAGAAGCGGATTTGGCGGCGAAACACGCCAGACGCGGCAGCATCGGCAGCGGCAGCCTCGGCTGCCGCGTCGATGTCCTGGTCAGGTGCCCGGTTTGGAGCCTTCGCCATAGCCGCTCATATGCCTTAGCCAAGCCACGAGATAGGCCGCGGCCGAAGCCACGGTCAAGACCCCGGACAGCAATATGAGCACCGGCCTGAGCGGGTCGAGGTCGATGGCGAGGGCCAGCTCGCCCAGCACCACCGCCGCCAGCCCGATCTGGATGGCGGTGTTGGCTTTCGACACGAACAGCGGCTTCATCTCGACCGGGTGGGCCATGACGGTGGACAAAACGACGGCGCAGACGATCAGCGCATCGCGCGACACCATGGTGATGACCAGCCACAGCGGCAATTCACCGATGAAGCCCAGCACCACGAACACCGACACCAGCAGCAATTTGTCGGCCATCGGATCGAGATAGGCGCCAAGCTGCGAAAACTGGTTGAAGTGGCGGGCGATGAAGCCGTCGACGCCGTCGGAAATGCCGGCGATCAGGAAGCCGGCGAAAGCCCAGTCCCAGCGCGCCTGCAGCATGGCCAGCACCACGCCCGGCACCAGCACGAAACGCATGATCGTGATCATGTTGGGGATGGTCAACGCATATCCCGTCGCTTCTGTTTTGATGATACATGATGGAGATGAGAGGCTACGGCAAGTGAGAGCGACGCAGAAGCTGCCAATCTCCGCTCGTGGGAAGAGATTGGCTGTCTTCAAGGCCTTCGCCAATCGCCAATGCTGGAGATCTTGCCTGAAGCCTCTGTCCACTCTTTTGTGATGCCGAAAGTGCCTCAGCCAGCCGTTATCCTTGCGAGGCGCAGCCGTTCATGCGAAGAGCCCCGGTAAGCAGGAAAGAGTGATGAGCAAGCGCAAGAACGGGCTCACCTATGCCGAGGCGGGTGTCGACATCGATGCCGGCAACCTCATGGTCGAGAAGATCAAGCCGCTGGTGCGCGAGACGCGCCGGCCGGGCGCCGATGGCGAGATCGGCGGCTTTGGCGGCCTGTTCGACCTCAAGGCCGCCGGCTTCACCGACCCGGTGCTGGTCGCCGCCAATGACGGCGTCGGTACCAAGCTGAAGATCGCCATCGATGCCGGCAAGCACGACACGATCGGCATCGACCTCGTCGCCATGTGCGTCAACGACATCGTCGTGCAGGGCGCCGAGCCATTGTTCTTCCTCGACTATTTCGCCACCGGCAAGCTCGACCCCGACCAGGGTGCGGTGATCGTCGGCGGCATCGCCGAGGGCTGCCGGCAGGCCGGATGCGCGCTGATCGGCGGCGAGACGGCGGAAATGCCCGGCATGTATCACGGCAACGACTACGACCTTGCCGGCTTTGCCGTGGGCGCGGCCGAACGCGGCCAGCTGCTGCCGACCGACGACATCGTCGAGGGCGACGTGCTGTTGGGGCTGGCCTCATCGGGCGTGCATTCAAATGGCTTTTCGCTGGTCCGCCGCATCGTCGCCACCAGCGGCCTTGCGTGGACCGATCCAGCGCCCTTCAACGATGAAGCCACGCTGGCCGAGGCGCTGCTCGAACCGACCCGCATCTACGTCAAGTCGATCCTCAAAGCGATCCGTAACACGCATGGCATCAAGGCGCTGGCCCACATCACCGGCGGCGGCTTTCCTGAAAACATCCCGCGCGTCCTGCCGAAGGATTTTTCGGCTGAGCTCGACCTCGACGCCATCGAGGTGCCGGCGGTATTCTCGTGGCTGGCGAAGACCGGCGGCGTGGCGCCCGAAGAGATGATGCGGACCTTCAACTGCGGTGTCGGCATGATCCTCGCCGTCGCCTCCGGCCAGGCGGCACAGGTCGCGGCCGTCCTGCAGGAGGCCGGTGAGAGCGTGACGCCGATCGGCCGCATCGTGCCGCGCCGCGACGCCGGCGTGATCTATCGGGGCTCGATCGGCCTATGAGCATGCGCAAACGCACCGTGGTGCTGATTTCGGGACGCGGCTCCAACATGACGGCGCTGATCGCCGCGGCCAGCAACCCGGACTATCCGGCCGAGATCGTCGGCGTCATTTCTGACCGGGCCAATGCCGCCGGTCTCGGTATCGCCGCGGCGCGCGGCATCGCCACCAAGGTGATTTCGCGAGCCGACTATACCAGCAAGGAAGCGCATGACGGGGCGATCGACGCGGCACTTGTCTCGTTCGGCGCCGAGATCGTGGCGCTGGCCGGTTACATGCGCATCCTCGGCGCGCGCTTCGTCGAGAAATGGCTGGGACGGATGATCAACATCCACCCTGCCCTGTTGCCGGCCTTCAAGGGGCTGGATACGCATGCGCGAGCTATCCGCGCGGGCATCCGCATCCATGGCTGCACGGTGCATTTCGTCACGCTCGATATGGATGACGGCCCGATCATCGCCCAGGCTGCCGTGCCGGTGATGGTCGGCGATAATGAGGATACGCTCGCCGCGCGCGTGCTGAAGGCCGAGCACCGACTTTATCCGCTGGCGCTCGGGCTGGTCGCCGAAGGCAAAGCGCGGATGGAAGGCGGGCGCACCGTGCTTGCCCACTTCGCCGACGATGCCGACAACAGCACCTCCGTGATCATGGCGCCCGATCCGCTGCGCGAGGAGACCGATCTCGAGCATCTGGCGCGCATCACGCCCTGAGCAGGACAAGGCTGGCATGACGAGAACGAAGCAACTCCTTCTTCTGCGTCATGCCAAGTCGAGTTGGGACGATCTTGACCTTATCGACTTCGACCGGCCGCTTTCCGGGCGCGGGCTGAAGGCCGCCCCGCTGGTCGGGCGCGAACTGACCAGCCAGGGCTGGCTGCCCGATCTGGCGCTGGTATCGCCGGCGCTGCGCGCCCGCGACACATGGCGGCTGGTCTCGGCGGAACTGCCGGCGAAAACGCCGGCCAAATTTGTTCAGGCGCTCTACGAGGCCAGCGCGGCAGACGTTCTCGCCAAGGTACGGCAGGCAAATGCAGCAACAAGCAGCCTTTTGGTGATCGGCCATAATCCCGGTCTGGAGGATTTCGCGCGCCGGCTTGCCGGCGTCGAGTCGGATGCCGCGGCACTCGAAAAGCTTGAAGAAAAATTCCCGACAGCGGCCCTTGCCCGCTTCGCTTTCGACGGCGACTGGGCACGGCTAAGCCTCGGTGAAGCGCGGCTGACGCACTGCGTTTGGCCGAAGGATCTGCGCTAGCGCATGGCCCCGAAAGGGGCGGCGCCTGGTCTGAGACTTCTTGATAGGCGAAAGCAAGAACGGCGGGCCAAGCCCGCCGCTCTTTGACTTCCGGAGCTTGAGGACTTAGCGGCCCCAATTGCCCCGGCCTGATTGAGGCACGACGGACTGATCCGTGCCGGACTCGGGCGTCGCATTGGTATTGAGGGCGTTGTGCTCCGTCGGAAGCAGCTTGCGGATCGAACCTGTGAACGTGTTGTCGACATTTCCAACAGGCGTATTGCCAACAGGCGCTGCCGGCTGGTTGACGCCGCCCGAACCATAGTGGTCGCTGCCGGCAAAGGCGCTGCCTGTGGCAATGAGAATGGCGGCAGCGGTAAGAGCAATCTTGGTCATTTCAGGTACTCCAGTATTTTCATATTTCAGTGTTGTTGTCCGTCTCGTGGCGTGCCTTGGGGGGGTTTCGCGTCGCTCGGACTACCCCGAGGTGGGTTGGCAGTGCGGCGGTTTCCAATCACAAAGATGTTCCGGCCATGCCGTGAATCGGGTGCTTGAAATCCGCCAAAAGGCTTCTTTCGCCACAATTTTTCTCTTCATTATCAGATCGTTAGGCGAATAGGTCCACCGCGGAGCGCAGGCATTTGCTCAGCCGGCGTTCGCTCCGTCCTGCAACGGAAACGAACCGATCGGTTTGATCCTTCCCCCTGACTCGCAAATGAATTTCAAATGGCTACCGGCTTTGCGTTGCCGCTCTAGACGTGCACGTCACCAAAGGAGAGTTCGCCGTCGTCGCCGGCAGTCAGGAACGCCGTGACCAGCAGGCCGGCATAGAAGGCGGCGACCAGCAAGACGATGAATATACCGGGGAGTGGCCCCAGGGCAGCGCCGGCAACGGCCTCGCGCACCGAACTGACGAAGTCGATGCGGACACCTTCGGTTAGAAGACTGGGGGTCGACAGTTTGAGGATCCATGCCAGCAGCAGGATCAACAGCATGTGGACGTAGTTTCGACGCAGACGGCGCGCCAACGCCGCTCGTTGTGAAATGAGGAATTTTGGAGCGCGCAGGCTTTCGCCGACGATCAACAGCCAATCGGACGCGAAGTCCGGCTGCGGCGAGAATATCTGCGCAAAATAGTGCCGTTCGAACTGGCGCACGCGGGCCCGGTAAACGTCGAAGAAGCGATATCGCCGCGCTTCTATCCACAGCAGCAACAGGACAAGCAGCATGGCAAAAAGCAGCACGCCGTGATGCGCGCTGGCTGTCGAAAGCGAGATGGACAACATCGCCGCAACGACCGTTATCGCCCAATTGCTCGTCCGGTCCAGGCGGTCGCGCCACCCCGTCATGCGCAGAATCTCGGCACGATGAAAATGCGACATCGTGGTTACGAGTTCGCCGGACGAGAGCGTCCTTCCGATGGGGTCCGGCGCCGCCAACGCTTCTGCCATCACCATACCTCTACCCGCCCACGCAAAAACGGCCGGATGGATATATCGTTCCGACGCTTCACTTCGCCGGGCGCAGCCACACCTTGTTGTCGTGAAACGCCGCACCGCCGTAGGGCGCCGGCGCGTCGGCGCCGGTCAGGACGTTGATGCCCTCGCCGCGCTCGTGGGCGCTGTTCGGCCAGATGCCTTCGGCCACGACGACACCGCGTTTGATGCCGTCGAACAACTTTGCGTGCAGCACGACTTCACCGCGCGTATTGCCGATCTCGACCCGGTCACCATTGGCCAGCCCATAAGCTGCCGCATCGTCCGGATGCAAAAGCAGTTCCGGCCGGCCCTCCTTGGCCTTCGACACCGGCGTCTCCGAAAAAGTCGAGTTGAGGAAATTACGCGCTGGCGAGGTGGTCAGCCGGAACGGATGCGCCGCATCCGCCACCTCGATCAGGTCGACGTGGTCGGGAAATTCCGGCAGGCTTGCCACCGGCCCGAACAGGCCCATGCTTTTCGGCGGCCGGTTGGGCGCCGCCTGCCCGGTCCAGTCGGCGCGGAAGCGGAATTTTCCGTCCGCGTGGCCGAAGCCGTTGATAAAATGCGCCGCCTCGAAATCCGGCTGCAAGTCGACCCACTTCTCTTCCTTGAGGCTCGAAAAACTACCCAGGCCGCGCTTGCCCAGAATGATGTCGATGTGCTGCTGCTCGTTCATGCCGAAGCCAGGCTTGTCGCCAACGCCCAACCTTTTGCCAAGTTCCTCGATGACGAAATGGTTGCTGCGCGGCCCTTCCGGCGGGTCGATCAGCTTCGGCCCGAGCGTGATGTGCTGGTTGCCGCCGCCCTTGTAGATGTCGTCATGCTCTAAAAACATCGTCGCCGGCAGCACGACATCGGCGAGTTTTGCGGTGTCGGTCATGAACTGCTCGTGCACGCAGGAAAACAGGTCGTCGCGAAGAAAACCCTGCTTTACCAGCCGCTGCTCCGGCGCGACATTGACCGGATTGGTGTTCTGGATCAGCAGCGCCGTCACCGGCGGGCCGCCATAGAGCGCATCCTCAGCCCCGGTCAGCACCGGGCCGATGCGCGAATGGTCAAGGTGGCGGATTGCGGGGTCGCGCATCCGCGTGCCCTCCAGCAGTTCCTGGTTCAGTTTGAAGATGCCCGAATTGGAATGGAAGGCGCCGCCGCCCTCATACTGCCAGCAGCCGGTGACCGCGGCGATCGAGGCGGCGGCATGCATGTTGACCGAGCCGTTGCGCTGCCGCGAAAAACCGTAGCCGAGGCGGAAATAGGTTTTCTTCGTCGTGCCAACGAGGTGGGCGAAGGCCTCGATCTCATCGACCGAAAGCCCGGTGATATCAGCCGCCCATTGCGGCGTCCTCGTCTGAAGATGCGCTTCCAGACCGTGCGGATCGTCGGTGTATTTTTCCAAATAGGCGCGGTCTGCCATGCCGTCACGGAACAGCCCATGCATCACCGCGCAGGCAAGCGCGCCATCGGTGCCGGGCTTCAGCACCAGGCCGAGATCGGCCTGTTTCATCGTCGCGTTCTCGTAGACGTCGATGACGACGATTTTGGCGCCGCGTTCCTTGCGCGCCTTGATCGCGTGGGTCATGACATTGACCTGGGTGACCGCGGCATTGGTGCCCCAGATCACCACGCAGTCGGACTTGGCCATCTCGCGCGGGTCGGGACCGCGTAGCGCGCCGGCGCCCATCATCCAGCCGGTCCATGCCAGATTGGTGCAGATCGACCCGAAGAAGCCGGAATACTTTTTCGCGTGGCGCAGCCGCTCGATGCCGTCCCGCTGCACCAGCCCCATCGTGCCGGCATAGTAATAGGGCCAGACCGTCTCCGAGCCGTATTTTGCCTCGGCCTCGATAAACTTTTCGGCGACGAGGTCGAGTGCGACCTCCCAGCTCGCTTCCTTCCAGACGCCCTCGCCCTTGGCGCCGGCGCGGATCAGTGGCTTCAACAAGCGATCGGGGTGATGGACGCGGTCGGCATAGCGGGCGACCTTGGCGCAGATGACGCCTGATGTATACGTGTTGGCCTTTGCGCCATGGACGCGGCCGATGCGCTTGCTGTCGAGCAGCTCGACCTCGAGCGCGCAGGTCGACGGGCAATCATGCGGGCAGGCCGAATGGCCGATCCTGAGCTTGGCGTGCTGATTCATGGGGCCAAACTAGCCGTTTATGGCGGCGGCGTGTAGGGCCAGATTGCGCTACTCCGCCGTGCCTTCCTCGTATTCCGCCGACATCGACAGCCATTTTTCCTCATGGGCGGCCAGCGTCTGGGCCAGCTGCGAGCGCTCCTTGGCCAGCCGTGTCGCCGTCGACGGGTCCTTTTCATAGACCGCCGGGTTGGCGAGTTCGTCCTCGATCAAGTCGATGCGCTTGCGGATGCGGTCCATCAGCGCTTCGGTGGCGCGAATCTCCTTGGCCAGTGGCTCGAAGGTAGCGCGGCGTGCGGCCGCGTCGCGGCGGCGGTCGGCCTTCGAGGCTTTTTCGGCTTCGCGCTTGCCGCGGCGGTCGCCGGAGACACCGGTGACCAGCGTCTTGTAGTCATCGAGGTCGCCGTCAAAAGGATTGACCGTTCCATCCTTGACCAGCCATAGCCGGTCGGCCGTTGCCTCGAGCAGATGGCGGTCGTGCGAGATCAGGATGACGGCGCCGGAAAATTCGTTCAGCGCATGGATCAGCGATTCACGGCTGTCGATGTCGAGATGGTTGGTCGGTTCGTCGAGGATGAACAGGTTTGGCCCCTCGAAAGCCGACAGGCCCATCAGCAGACGCGCCTTTTCGCCGCCGGACAAGTCCTTGGCGGCGGTGTTCATCTTTTCGGTGGTCAGGCCGAACTGGGCGACGCGGCCGCGCACTTTCGATTCCGGCGCTTCCGGCATCAGCCGGCGGACATGCTCATAGGCATTTTCGTTCGGCCGGAGATCGTCGAGCTGATGCTGGGCAAAGATCGCCACCTTCAGCCCGGGCGCCACCGTCATGGTGCCGGTCTCCTGCTTCAGGCGGCCGGACAGCAATTTGGCGAAAGTCGACTTGCCGTTGCCGTTGGCGCCGAGCAACGCAATACGGTCGTCGGCATCGATGCGCAGCGTCATTTTTTTCAGGATCGGCTCACCCTCGACATAGCCGACATTGACGTTGTTCAGCGCAATGATCGGTGAGGCCACGGTCTTTACTGGCTCGGGAAAGGAGAACGGCCGCACGTTGTCGTTCACAATTGCGGCGATCGGCTTCATCTTCTCCAGCGCCTTGATCCGCGACTGCGCCTGTCTCGCCTTGGAAGCCTTGGCCCGAAAGCGCTCGACGAAGGATTCCATGTGCTTGCGCGCGGCTTCCTGCTTGACCCTGCCCTTCTCCTGCAATTCACGCTGCTCGGTGTATTGGCGTTCGAACTGGTCGTAGCCGCCGCGCCAGAAGGTCAGCTTCTTCTGGTCGAGATGGACGATCGAGTTGACGGCGCGGTTGAGCAGGTCGCGGTCGTGCGAGATCAGAAGCACGGTGTGGGGATATTTCGACACGTAGTTTTCCAGCCATAGCGTGCCTTCGAGGTCGAGGTAGTTGGTCGGCTCGTCGAGCAGCAGCAGATCGGGCTCGGCAAACAGCACCGCCGCGAGTGCGACGCGCATGCGCCAGCCGCCGGAGAACGACGAGGCCGGCCGCCGCTGGGCGCCGTCGTCGAAGCCGAGGCCGGCGAGGATGGTGGCGGCACGCGACTCGGCCGAATGGGCGTCGATATCGGCCAGCCGCATGTGGATGTCGGCGATGCGGTGCGGATCGGTCGCCGACTTTTCCTCCTCGATCAATGCGGAGCGTTCAAGGTCGGCTTTGAGCACGATCTCGATCAGCGGCTCCTCGGTGCCGGGCGCTTCCTGCGCCACCTGGCCGATGCGCGTGTTCTTCGGCAGGCCGATCGAGCCGGTCTCGGAGGCGAGGTCGCCGGTGATCGCCTTGAACAAAGTGGTCTTGCCAGTGCCGTTGCGGCCGACGAGGCCTGCCTTGCTGCCGGCCGGCAAGGTCAGCGAGGCATGGTCGAGAAGCAGACGTCCGGCCATGCGGAGCGAAAGGTCGTTAATGATCAGCATGGCCGCGCTTTTGCACGGGACGTCAGCGCTTCGCAAGAGCTTGAGCGCCGGTTGGCCGCATAAGGCCATGAAAACGGCCGGCGGCGGCAGGTTGCCTGATGCCGCGGCAGGCTCGCCGGACAAGGGGTCACCCCGCATTGGGGCAGGAACCTGTCGCGACGACCAGATGATGGCGCCTGGCGAGCATCGACCTCTTGCATCCGGAAAATTGCGTATTTGTCAGTTAATTGCTGGGGCAAGGCGGTCGTGTTCCGCGATCGCACCATGACGCAAGGGCAAGACTCAGCTATGTCTAGGTGTGCGGCGGACCTGATACCCGCCTGGCCGGCGCCATCTCCTCCCAAGCGGCGCCGGCCATTTTTCCTCACACCGTTCACTGCGCCGGCGGCGTCCGGGGCTGATCATCCGTCTGGCTTCGAGTTGGGCGCAGGGTCGACCTGCGGGTTTTGATCGGCGCCGGGGGCCTTTGTCGGGGGAATGTTGTTATCGCACGCCGCGACAGCCAGCGCAGCCGCCAAAACGAGCCAGGTCGGGGCTAGCAAAATTGAGAGCTTGTTCATCGCAACCTCCTGTCATCGGGCAAACGAGGCGGTGCCGATTTGGTTGCGCGGGTCAGGCAGAGCTCGGGGCGTTCGGAGGCGGGAAACAAGACGAGAAAGCGAGGAACAAAACGGCGCCTCTTCGGTTGGTCCACACCAATGGAGAAAATCATGATCCGCCTGCTCATAGCCGGGGCCGCTGTTTACGTGACCTACCGCATAGTCCGGGAAATCATTGACGAGGTGCCCGACGACTTCGATCCGCTGTTGCTGCCGTCTCCCGATGACGACAAGTCGTTGCCGCGGCAGTCGGCGGCGATAGGCGTAGAGCCCCAGCGCTAGGTCCAGTTCATCGGCTGGTGCGCCGGAGAATCGAACGCAGCGATCGCAACTTTCGCGTCGAAAGCGTTGCGAACAAAGCAGAAACGATGCTTGATGGGCAATGAACCTCGCTGCCCATGATTCGACTTTCCGGCCTGCCTATCTCGCGAAGCTGAATGCCGAGCAGTGCCTCGCCGTCGAGCATGGCGACGGCAAGGTCGCCGGGCCGTTACTGGTGATCGCCGGCGCCGGCTCCGGCAAGACCAGCACGCTGGCGCATCGCGTCGCGCATCTGATCGTCAGGGGCGCTGACCCCAGGCGCATCCTTTTGATGACGTTTTCGCGTCGTGCCGCATCGGAAATGGCCAAGCGGGTCGAGCGCATCGCGGGCGAGGTGCTCGGCCGGGACGCTTCCATCATCACCGATGCGCTGAGCTGGGCCGGAACATTTCACGGCATTGGCGCCAGGCTGCTGCGCGACTATGCGCTGGAGATCGGCCTCGATCCGGCCTTCACGATCCATGACCGAGAGGATTCGGCCGACCTGATGAACCTCGCTCGGCACGAACTCGGCTTCTCGAAAACCGAAGGCCGTTTTCCGACCAAGGGCACGTGCCTGGCGATCTATTCGCGTGCGGTCAACGCGCAGGCGCCGCTCGGCGAGATTCTCGGTTCGGTGTTTCCCTGGTGCGCGGGTTGGGCAGAACAGCTTAAGGCGCTGTTTGCCCGATATGTCGAGGCCAAGCAGGCGCAGAACGTGCTCGATTACGACGACCTGCTGCTCTACTGGGCGCAGATGGCCGGCGAGCCGGAGATATCAGCGCATCTGGGCGGGCGGTTCGACCATGTGCTGGTCGACGAGTACCAGGACACCAACCGGCTGCAGGCCGCGATCCTCACGGCGCTCAAGCCGGACGGATCCGGGCTGACGGTGGTCGGCGACGACGCGCAGTCGATCTATTCGTTTCGCGCGGCGGAAGTGCGCAACATCCTCGACTTCCCCAAACAATTCGCGCGGCCGGCCGAGATCGTCATGCTGGAGCGCAACTACCGCTCGACCGAGACCATTCTGGCCGCCGCCAATGCGGTGATCGGCGAGGCCTCGGAGCGCTTTACCAAGAACCTCTGGTCGGAGCGCAAATCGGCGGAAAAGCCGAAGCTGGTCAGCGTTCGCGACGAGGCCGAGCAGGCGAGTTACGTCTGCCAGGCGATCCTGACCGAGCGCGAGGCCGGCACGGCGCTAAGGGCGCAGGCCGTGCTGTTTCGCGCCTCCCACCACAGCGGGCCGCTGGAGATCGAGCTGACGCGCCGCAACATCCCGTTCGTCAAGTTCGGCGGGCTGAAATTCCTCGACGCCGCCCATGTCAAGGACGTGCTGGCGGTGCTGCGCTTCGCCGAAAACCCGCGCGACCGCGTTGCCGGTTTTCGCGTGCTGCAGCTCCTGCCCGGCATCGGCCCTTCGGCGGCTTCGCAGATCGTCGACACCATGGCGACATCGCTCGACGAAGCGATGGGGCTGGCGCGCTACCGGCCGCCGCAACGCGCCGCCGACGACTGGCCGGGTTTCGTCGCGCTGTTCTCGCAGCTTCGCACCGGGTCGGGAAAATGGCCTGTTGATCTCGAACAGGTCAGGCTCTGGTATGAGCCGCATCTCGACCGCATCCACGAGGACGCAACGACGCGCCGGGCCGATATTCTGCAGCTCGAACAGATCGCCTCGGGCTATGCCTCGCGCGAGCGTTTCCTCACCGAGCTGACGCTCGATCCGCCGGATGCAACCAGCGACGAGGCCGGGCCGCCGCATCGCGACGAGGACTATCTGATCCTGTCGACCATCCATTCGGCCAAGGGCCAGGAATGGAAGAACGTCTTCGTGCTCAACACCGTCGACGGCTGCATCCCGATCGATCTCGCCGTCGGCTCGAAGGAGGATATCGACGAAGAGCGCCGCCTGCTCTACGTGGCGATGACGCGGGCCAAGGACGGCCTGCACCTGGTCATGCCGCAGCGCTTTTTCGTCCACGGCCAGGCGGCGCGCGGCGATCGTCACGTTTACGCCTCGCGCACCCGCTTCATCCCGGCCTCGATCCTCGGCACCTTCGAACAGACATCATGGGCGAGCGTCCAGGCCAAGGACGATCCGCGCCGCCAGCCGCAAGTGCGCGTCGACCTTGGCGCCCGCATGCGTGACATGTGGAAATAGGCTGCCTCTTCGGCACGCCGCTCATACGGCGGAGCTTGGTGGCGAAAATCAAATCTCGGCAACATGGAACCTGATGCCGCAATCCGCGTTTCTGGGCGTCCGATTCAGATCGGAGAGCGGCGTCCGCCGACACCTCCGCCCAATTCGAGAGGCCAGAATGCACGACACGACATTTTTCACCCCGGTCGCCGTAACCGTCGGCGCCGGCCATAAGCGCATGCTCGCTTCGCTCTTCGACATGCATGAGTTCCTGACCGAGTTCCCGCCATCGCGGCGACGCCTGAGCTACGGCGCAGCGGTGAAGGCCTGCGAGGCGGCACGCGCCGGCGAGATCTCGCCCGAAGCGGCGCGCGATGCCTTGATCACCTTCGCGGTGACGGCAGGCATTCTCTGGCCGTCGACCCAGCCGGCGGTCTCGGTCAAGCCGGCCGCCCGCGGCCAGGGCGGATACGCCGCCTGACACGTGGCTAGGCCTCTTTGCGACTATGGCCCGTCGAAGATGCTGTTCGTCTTCGACGGGTTTTCCTGTCAATTCGATCCGGATAATCGAAATCAGGCGTAGGCGCGCCCCTCGTCGCTACGCTGGAACAGCGTCAGGTCGAGTGACACCGAAGGCCGGCCCAGAACGGTCAGGATCGTGTGCGCCTGGCCGCGGTGATGGGTCTGGTGGTTGAAGAAATGATCGAGCGCCGGCGCCAATCGCTGCGATACGGTGCGCATATCGGAGACGGTCATGTAGGAGAAGCGGCCAGACAAAGCCTTGTCGCTCAAAGCCCCGACCCAGTCGATGATCCTTTTGTCTTCGGCCTCGCGCGCCAGCCGCAAGCCCGGCAGGGCGCGGTGCAGGATCGTGTCGAGCCTGGCCGGCGCGTCCCCCTCGCCGGTAAAGCGCCTCATCCAGATGCGATCGGCAGTCAGAACATGGTTGAGCGTGCCCATCATCGAGCCGAAGAAAACCCCGACATTGCGGTGAAATTCTTCCTCATCGAGATCGGCGGCGGCATCGTAGATGCGGCTATTGGCCCATTGATTGTAGGCTGCAAACATCATGAAGTGCTGTTTCATCTTTTTCTCCCGACCCGCGAGACCCCGTTTCGGCTGCCTGCCGCATCGGCCCGAAAATCGGTACCGTTTTCGGAAACCACGACGCTTAGATTCAAAAGTGCTAGAGCGTACTTTCCAAGTGGACGCACCTCGCTCTAGTAGACCGCAAGGGCGCCGCCGCCAATGACCATTCTGCTCTATGACCTCGTCGGACGCGATGCCGCCCGTCCGTTCAGTCCGCATTGCTGGAAGGCTGCGATGGCGCTCGCCCACAAGGGGCTCGACATCTCAACCGTGCCGACGCGCTTTCTCGAAGTGCCCACTGTTGAGGGCGGCATTTCGAAACTCGTCCCGGTGATCCGCGACGGCGAGAAGGTGGTCGCCGATTCCTTCGCCATCGCGCTTTATCTCGACGAGGCCTATCCTGAGCGGCCGACATTGTTTTCCGGTGACGGTGGCAAGGCGATGGCGCGCTTCACCGAACGCTGGTCGCAACTGACCACTCACCCCTATATCACCACCGGGGCGATCATGGACCTCCACGCCATGCAGGATGAGGCGAATGCCGCCTATTTCCGCCAGAACCGCGAGCAGCGCTTCGGCAAGAGGCTGGAAGAGGTGGTGGTGGCGCGCGACGCCGGCCTTGGCGCCTTCCGCGCCTCGCTGGAGCCGTTGCGCTCGATGCTCACCTATCAGCCGTTCATCGGCGGCCAATCACCGCTGTTTACCGACTACATCGTCTTTGGCGCGCTGCAATGGGCGCGCATCGCCTCGCCCTATCAGTTGCTCGACGACAGCGATGTGGTGGCGCAGTGGTTCGAGCGCTGCCTCGACCTGCATGATGGCCTGGGCCGCAAGGTGGCGGCGGCCGCTGCATAGGGGAGTAAGACAGTAGGGAGTAAGGGAGTAGCGGCGGCGCGCATACCTACTGCCTTGCCCTACTCCCCTACTCCCCTACTCCCGTACCCCCCCTACCCCCTAGCAAAGGCAGCACGACACCATGACGTCAGACCCGGAATTCCCGGACGATTTTCGCGCCGAGTTGGTCAACCTCTTCCTGTGGCGGCGGGACGTCAGGCGATTCAAGCCGACGCCGCTCCCCGAAGGGGCGCTGGAGCGGCTGCTTGACGTCGCCAGTATTGCGCCCTCGGTCGGGCTGAGCCAGCCTTGGCGTTTCGTCATGGTCGAGAGTGTGGAGTGCCGCGCCGCCGTCAGGGCGTGCTTTGAGCACTGCAGTGCAGAGGCGCTCGCATCGTTCGGCGGCGAACGCGCCGCGCTCTATGCGCGCCTGAAGCTCGCCGGCCTGAACGAAGCCCCCTGCCAATTCGCGGTTTTCGCCGACCGCGCGACAGAACAGGGGCATGGGCTCGGCCGCCTGACCATGCCCGCGACCATCGAATATTCGGCGGTGATGGCGATCCACACCTTTTGGCTAGCGGCGCGCGCGGAAGGAATAGGCATGGGCTGGGTCTCTATCCTCGATCCGGCCGAAATGGCGACGATCCTGGACGCGCCGCCGGAGTGGACGCTGATCGGTTACTTCTGTGTCGGCTATCCGAGCGAAAACCACAGCGTGCCGGAACTGGAACGGGAAGGCTGGGAAGTCCGGCGCGCTTCGACCATCATAACGCGCTGATCGAGCACCTCCCCTTGGCAACAAGCCGGGCGGCTTGTATAGAGCCCGCCACCCTCAATTCCACTTTCATCACAAGGACGACTCCATGGCGCTCGAACGCACCTTTTCCATGATCAAGCCGGACGCGACCCGGCGCAATCTCACCGGCGCCATCACCCAGATGCTTGAAGAAGCCGGCCTGCGCGTCGTCGCCTCGCGTCGGGTGTGGATGAGCCGCCGCGAGGCGGAAGGTTTTTATGCCGTCCACAAGGAGCGGCCGTTCTTCGGCGAGCTGGTCGAGTCTATGTCGTCGGGCCCGACCGTCGTGCAGGTGCTGGAAGGCGAGAACGCCATTGCCAAAAACCGCGACGTGATGGGCGCCACCAACCCGGCCAACGCCGCCGAAGGCACCATCCGCAAGGTGCACGCGCTGTCGATCGGCGAGAATTCGGTACACGGATCCGACGCGCCGGAAACCGCCGCGCAGGAAATCAAATACTGGTTCTCGGACACCGAGATCGTCGGCTGAGCCGATAGTCCCATCACCACATGATATGCAAAAGGCCGGCGCAAAGCCGGCCTTTTTTCGTTGCGGCGATCAGGTCGCCGCATTGAAGCGCAAGATGACGCGGTCGTCCTTGTCGACGATGATGAGCTTGCCGGCGTCGACGTGATATGATGCCGCCTTGGCCAGCGCCTCGAACAGCGCCTTTTCCTCAGCCATGATCTCGGACGCGCAGGCCTTGAAGGTCGAACCGATGTCACTGATGGCGATCGTCGAACCATCGACTTTTGCGGTGGCGAAGTAGACGTTGCAAGGGCCGCTGCCGCCGGCCTTGCCGGCCTCGTCGATCCTGAGCGTCGCCTGCGGCTCGGCGATCACGCCAATGCCGTCGATATATTCGATCAGCCAGCTCTGCCCGAATACCGGGGCCGATGCCGGTTTTTCGCTCACCATCTTCAGCATGATGGTCTGCGGCGCGTCGCTCAGCGGATTGACCTGGTGGCGCGTATCGGAGACGAACAAGAGCCTGTCGTCGACGGTGATGCGCGCCTGCAGCGCATAGGTCATGCCAGTCCGGATCACCTGGGAATCAAAGCTGATCTCGAACTTGATCGGCACCTGGCCGGCCGGCGCGACCTTATGCTCGCCGATGACAGTGGCTGGCGCATCGGCCAGCGAGACATCGGCAAGCTGCACGGAAAGCACGGCGTTGGGCGGCAGTGCGATGCGCTCGCAATAGATCACCTCGCCCTTCAGGGTCTTCTCGGCAGCAACGGACAACTCAGGCACCACCAGTATACCAACGACCAACGGCACGAAACCGAAGATGAAGAACTCGGCGATCCTGCCCAGCATGATCCTGCTCCCCTTATCGTGCCAAACCAGGCAAAAGGTGCCGCAGGATTGCGGTCAATACATGGCTGCGGCGAGATCTTATTCCTGCGCCTTCCAGCGGCTTGCGGCCTCGTCGTCGGCCTCCTTGGCATCGACCCAGCCGCCCTCGGAGCCGTCGGTATGGTGTTCCTTCTTCCAGAACGGCGCGCGCGATTTCAGGTAATCCATCAGGAAGTTCGCCGCTTCGAACGCCGCCTGCCGATGCGCGGAGGCCGCGACCACCAGCACGATGTTTTCGCCAGGCGCGATCCTGCCATGGCGATGGATGGCGGTGAGCCCCTGCAACGGCCAGCGGCCGACCGCTTCGACGGCGATGCGGCCGATCTCGGCCTCGGCCATGCCGGGATAATGTTCGAGCTCAAGTGCCGTGAGCCTGCCTGCCTCATCGCGGCAGAGACCCGAGAAAGTCACCACGGCGCCGATGTCGGCGCGGCCTTGCGTCATCTTGGCGATCTCGGCGGCGACATCGAAATCCTCCGCCTGGATGCGCACCGTCGGCACCACCGCGGCCGGCATTTCAGCCACCCGTCATCGGCGGGAACAGCGCGATCTCGCGCGCGCCTGATATCTTGTCGCGGTGCTCGACATGCTCCTGGTTGATGGCGACGCGGATCACATCAGGATATTGCAGCGCGTGCTCGTATTCCTCGCCGCGCGATTTCAACCAGCGCAACAGATCGGCCACGGTCTCGATGCCGGCGGGCAATTCGACATCCTCTTCCGGCTTGCCGATCCGCTCGCGCACCCAGGCGAAATAAATGAGCTTCGTCGACATCCTACTCGTCCATGATGTGCTTGAGGCCGGCGCGGAAATAGTCGTAGCCGGTGTAGAGCGTGACCAAGGCGGCGATCCACAACAGCACCAGCCCGGTCTGCGTGGTCAGCGGGAAGATCTTGTCGCCGGCAGGTCCCGCCAGCAGGAAGGCGATGGCGACCATCTGGATGGCGGTCTTCCATTTTGCCAGCTGCGTCACCGGTACCGAGACCTTCAGCGCCGCCAGATATTCGCGCAGGCCCGAGACCAGGATCTCGCGGCACAGGATGATAATCGCCGCCCACAGCGACCAGCCGGCGATGCCGGCATGGCTATCGGTGTCGGCCGCCAGCAGCAGCAGGCACGTGGCGACCAGCAATTTGTCGGCGATCGGATCGAGCATCTTGCCGATATTCGAGGTCTGCTGCCAGGCGCGAGCCAGATAGCCGTCGAGATAGTCGGTGATCGAGGCCAGCAGGAAAATGATCAGCGCCGACCAGCGGGCGAAGTCGCTCGACTTCAGATGCCCTTCGAGAAAAAAACACAGCACAACCAGCGGCACCGCAAGGATGCGGGCGTAGGTGAGCATGTTGGGCAGGTTGAATGCGCGCTGGGCCATATTTTTGGGAACTCTTTCTGCCTGCGTACTCAAATCAGAAGCGAATGTGGGGGGTCAACAGGCGATAGTCGATGGACCAACCGAAAATAGCAATCCATCAACTCTCGTGAAAATGGTTGTAGACCAGCTTCGCCACCTGCTCGGATATACCATCGACCTTGACCAAATCTTCCATCGCGGCGCGGCTGACCGCCTTGGCGGTGCCGAAATGCATGAGCAGCGCGCGCTTGCGGCCTGGGCCGATGCCGCTGATCTCGTCGAGCGGGCTCTTGACCATCTCCCTCTTGCGGCGGGCGCGATGCGAGCCGATGGCGAAGCGGTGAACCTCGTCGCGCAGCCGCTGGACGAAATAGAGCACCGGATCGCGCACGGGGAGCGAAAACGGTGCCCTGCCCCTGACGAAGAAGCGTTCACGGCCGGCGTCACGATCCTGGCCCTTGGCGATGCCGATTGCCACGACACGGTCCTCGATGCCGAGATCGGCGAGTACTTTTCGCACCGCCGTCATCTGGCCCTGGCCGCCGTCGATGAGGATGACGTCAGGCCAGGCCGGGAAACCGCCGACGTCCTCGATATCGTCGCCCTGTTCGGCCAGGGTCGCCTCGCCCGCAGCCTGTTCGCTCTGCGGCACATCGCCATGTTCCCTCAGCAGCCGGGAAAAACGCCGCTCCATCACCTCGCGCATCATGCCGAAATCGTCGCCCGGGGTGATCTCGGTCGAGCGGATGTTGAATTTCCGGTACTGGTTCTTCACGAAGCCTTCCGGCCCGGCGACAACCATTGCGCCGACGGCGTTGGTGCCCATGATGTGCGAGTTGTCGTAGAGCTCGATGCGCACCGGCGGCTTTTTCAGGCCGAAGGTCTCGGCGAACCCAGCCAGCAATCGCCCTTGCGTCGAGGTCTCCGCCAGCCGGCGACCGAGCGCCTCGCGGGCATTCTGCAGTGCGTTGTCAGTCAAATCCTTCTTCTCGCCGCGCTGCGGCACCGAGATCGCCACCTTGCGGCCCGCGCGGGTGGAGAGAGCCTTCGCCAGCAATTCCTGGTCCTCAACGCCATGCGACAACAGGATAGCGCGCGGCGTCGGCTTGTCGTCATAGAATTGTGCCAGGAACGAGCCCAGCACTTCCGATCCCTCCAGCGCCGGATCGGCCTTGGGGAAATAGGCGCGGTTGCCCCAGTTCTGGCCGGTGCGGAAGAAGAACACCTGGATGCAGACTTGGCCGCCTTCCTGATGGATGGCGAAGACATCGGCCTCGTCGACGGTCTGCGGGTTGATGCCCTGGTGGCTCTGCACATGCGACAGCGCCGCCAGCCGGTCGCGATAGATGGCGGCCCGCTCGAAATCGAGATTTTCCGAGGCCTGCTGCATGGCGGCGGAGATGTCGGTCTTCACCTTTTGGCTGCGGCCGGAGAGGAAGTTTTTCGCCTCGGCGACCAGCTTGGCATAGTCACTATGCGAGATTTCGCCGGTGCATGGGCCGGCGCAGCGCTTGATCTGGAACAGCAGGCACGGCCGGGTGCGGTTCTCGTAAAAAGAGTCCGTGCAGCTTCTGAGCAGGAAGGCGCGCTGCAACGAATTGATGGTGCGGCCGACGGCGCCGGCCGAGGCGAAGGGGCCGAAATAGTCGCCTTTGCGCGAGCGCGCCCCGCGATGCTTGTAGATGCCGGGCGAGACATGGTCGCCGGTCAACAGGATATAGGGGAACGACTTGTCGTCCCGCATCAGCACATTGAATCGCGGCCGCAAGCGCTTGATAAGGTTGGCTTCGAGCAGCAGCGCTTCGATCTCGGTGCGGGTGACGACAAATTCCATCGTCGACGTCTCGCGCACCATGCGGCCGATGCGGCTGGTGTGGAAACGGCCTTGCGCGTAATTGGTCACCCGCTTCTTCAGGCTGCGCGCCTTGCCGACATAGAGCACGTCGCCTGCGGCATTCATCATGCGGTAGACGCCGGGCGCGGTAGGCAGCCGTTTGACCAGCGTCTGGATGACTTCAGCGCCGACCATGCCGTCGGCATCGCCGGCATGCGGCGTCCAGTCGATGGCCGTGAAGGCGGCCTCGGGGCCACTGGGACCGGGAAGTGAAGGCTCGACGATCTCCTCCGCCGCCTCGTCCTCGAGGTCGACATCGGGGGGCAGGTCGTCGGCAGCGCCGCCTCGTTTGTGTTTCTGGTCCATGGGACTCATTCGACAATGCCTGTCACATCCGGCGTCTGCCATGCAAGGTGCTGGCCGCCGTCGAGCGCGATCATCTGGCCGGTGATCGAGCGCGCGCCCCAGAGATAGCGGATGGTGGCGCCGAATTCAGGCAATTCCGGGCCGCGCTTCAAGATCAGCCCGTCGATCTGAGCGGCAAAATCGCTGTCGTCCTGACGCACGCTCTTCAGCGTCGGGCCGGGGCCGATGGCGTTGACGCGAATGCGGGGTGCCAGCGCCTGCGCCATCATCTGCGTCGCTGTCCACAATGTCGATTTTGACAGCGCATAGGAGAAATAGCGTGGCGTCGGGCGCCAGACACGCTGGTCGATCATATTGACGATCAGCCCTTCCTGGCCTTCCGGCAGCGCGCGGGCGAATTCTTGCGCCAAAAGTGCCGGCGCCTTCACATGGATGGCGAAGTGACGGTCCCAGGCAAGCCAGTCGACGTCCTGAACCGTATCGTCCACGAACAGAGACGCATTGTTGACCAGCAGTGTAACGGGCCCGAGCGCGGCTGCGGCACGGCCGACCAGGCCGCCGACCGCAGCCATGTCGGTCAGGTCGGCGGCGACCACAGCGGCGCGGCCATCCTGGCCAAAATGGCCGCCATTGATCCGCGCCGCCAACGCTTCCGCGTCGGCCCGCGAGCGGTTGCAATGGATGACGACAGCAAAACCGTTCGCGGCCAAATCCTCGACGATCGCCTTGCCGATCCGCTTGCCCCCGCCCGTCACCAGCGCCGTTCCAGCGGTCTTGCTCATCCTGTCAATCCTCAATGGGCTTCGATTTCAGTCCGCCGACAAAATATGGCCAGGCAAGCGTTAAATGCCGTTCGGACCTTGGGCAGCATTGTGGCAAAGCGGCCGGATCGGTCTTTCGACTGTGGCCGGGACTCGGCCTGCCAGACCGCAATATAGGGTGCTGGACTCCTTGCTCCAAGCGGTGTTCAGCACGGCACGGCAAAGCCTCCTGACACAATCTGTTGCGCCGATGCAACGTCAAAGTTCGGCCTCATTCGTGCCGGGTAATGACCCAAGTTCAGGTTCGCTTCAGCCGCATTTTGACACGACATTCGGAACCGTTGAGCGCCAGACCCGTTTATCCCCCCGGCGGGTTGAGGGCGCTTGTGAAAAGCAAGCCTGTGCCTGTGGCTTAAGGAGTAAAGAACAATGCAAGCCAATCTTAAATTTGCGCGACCGCTGGCGGTGGCGCTCGGGCTCTTCGCCCTCGGCGGAACCGCCTATGCTGCTGACGTCATCTCGGAAGAGCCGCCAGCACCCGCCCCGATCGCCGAACTTCCGGTCGCTTCTTGGGCCGGTCCCTATGCCGGTGTGAGCGTCGGCTACGGCTTCAGCGGTCATGCCGATGCCGAGGATATCGGCGTCGACGTCGACACCGATGGATTCGTCGGCGGCGTCTTCGGCGGCTACCAGTGGCAGCAGGAGAACTTCGTGTACGGTGCTGAAGCCGATATCGGCTATAGCGGCATCGAGGGCGACGATGGTGGCGTCGAGGCCAAGGGCGGCTTCGAAGGCTCGCTGCGCGCCCGCCTCGGCTACGCCGTCACCCCGGAAATCCTGCTCTACGGTACCGCCGGTGGCGCGCTCAAGAACCAGGAAATCGAAGCCGCTGGCTCCAGCGACGAAAACACCATGCTCGGCTGGACGGCCGGCGTCGGTACCGACATCAAGATCACCGACAATGTGTTCGGCCGTGTCGAGTATCGCTACACCGACTTCGGCGACAAGGACTTCGACGGTATCGGCAAGGTCAAGTCGACCGACAACCGCGTCACCTTCGGCGTCGGTATGAAATTCTAAAATCGTCCAAGCCACGACACGAAAAGGCCGGGCCTCGTGCCCGGCTTTTTTTGATCTTTTCTCTGGCGGGGTACCAGCCAGCTCACGCCGGGACGCAGGGTTTCAGCTCCGGAAACTTCTCGTCGAAGCGCGCTGCCCAGCGGACCAGCCGGCTGCGGCCCCTTTCCCATTTTCCGGCAAAGCGCAGCGAGAGATAGCCAAGGCAGGCGCGCAGCGCCAGCTGGCCGGCGGTGATCTTCTTCGGCAGCTTTGGCGGATTGGCGTTGAGCAGATCGAGCGCGCTGGTGATCTTCGCCCATTGGCGGTCGAGCCAAGGCTGGTAGACCATGTCTTCGGGGCGCGTGCGCCGCTCATAGACCATCGACAGCGCGCAGTCGCAGATGCCATCGGCCAGTGCCTCCAGCACTTCTGCCTGGAGGCGCTTGTCGGCATTGCGCGGGAACAGCGCGTTCTTCGACATGCGGTTGAGATGCTGGGTAATGGCGCGGCTGTCGTGGATCGAGCGGCCGTCGTCGAGCACCAGCACCGGAATCTTGCCGAGCGGATTGGCGTCGATCAGCTCGGCCGGCTTGTCTTCGGTTTTTATCGGCACGAGATCGACTGCGATGCCGGCATAGAGCGCGGCCATGCGCACCTTGGAACTGTAGGGGGACGTGGAGGCGTAGAGCAGTCTGGGCATGATCGGGTTCCTGTTGCCGACTACAGCGCCGCGGATCCTATAGGACGTGCAGAGGACGCCGTAGCGCTTTGATTTTTGGGCACTGTTGACTGGACATGCCGGCATGATCAACAGCCACAGGCGGAAAAACCGGGCGCCACGGCGAACGACCGTGTCCTCCGCGATCTTAAGGCAATGAGCTGCGGCAGTTGCAGCCCAAGTGAATCTGGAACAGATCAACAGATCCGAACCTAGCCAACCTGGTCTTGCACCGAGAATTTCTCCGGGCACAGAGAAATGCCCACCGGACTTCGCCGTACGGCGAAGTCCTGGGAGCTGCGAAAAGCTGTCTTACCTCCGCCTCTATTCTTGCCCGAGCACCATGGGAGCGAGGCGCCTTGTCCGGCACCCGCCCTCGACGGTCTTCAGAACTGTCCGCCGCGAGCGAAGAAACGCGATTACTTTTTGGCCTTCGCCTTCGCAGGCGCTGCCTTCGCCTTCGGCTTGGCCGCCGGCGCTGCTTTCTTCACGGCTACCGAAGACTTCGCTGCAGCCGCTTTCTTTGCCGGCGCAGCCTTCTTGGCCGGTGCAGTCTTGGCAGGTGCTGCTTTCTTCGCTGCCGGCTTCGCCGCGGCCTTTGTAGCCGGCTTCTTGGCAGGTGCTGCTTTGGCCTTGGTTGGTGCTGCTTTCTTCACTGCCGGTTTTGCCGCGGCTTTCGCGGCCGGCTTCTTGGCCGGCGCTGCTTTTGCCTTGGCCGCGGCGGCCTTCGGCTTGGCAGCAGGTGCTGCTTTCTTCACAGCTGCTGCGGCCTTTGCCGCCACTGCTTTTACTGGTGCTTTCTTTGCCGGTGCCTTCTTTGCCGGTGACTTGGATGCCGGCGCTTTGGATGACTGTTTAGCCATATCATGCCCCTTCGTTGTGCCGACGGCCGTTAATGACCCGGCGCGTAATGCATATCTGACTCGCGCTTGTCTAGCCAGCGAAGCATTAGCATGATTTTTTCAGTTTAAATTTTGATTACCGGCGACACACGCTCGTCCTGATTTCGCAAAATATCGCCGCTGCTCTTCGATCCTCGCCGACGGTTTGCTACAGACATTGTGCGCGCTTTGCCGGACCAATCTTGCTACGAAGCGCTGAAGGTTACCAAGCGTTTTGCTCGTTGATCATCGACCGGCAACACCATGATGCGGCTGCTTCAACGATCTCATCGTCTTGTCAACCGGACGATCTACACAAGCTGCAAAAGCAAAACGCGGCCCGCTCTGCGCCAAGACCTTGCCTGCTTCGAGAGGGCAATTTTTGCAAGGTTGACAGATTACTCTCTTCAGCAGAGTATTCTGCAGTATGCGGGAGAAGCGCATGTCATTCGCGCAAGATCAAGCGGCGCTGTCCCTGATCAGTGAGACTGAACGCCGGACACCACAGCAGGCCCGATGATGGCTGCCGACGAAATCATCCACCAGAGCGTGCGGCTCAGGATCATGGCCACGCTGAATTCTCTGGAAAGGCGCAAAGCGCTGGAATTCGCCCGATTGAAGGCCATCGTCAATGCGACCGACGGCAATCTCGGCGCGCATATCGATACGCTTGCCAAGGCGGGTTATGTCGACGTCGAAAAGCTGTTTGTCGGACGCCGGCCGCAAACCCGGGTCAAGGCGACGTCAATCGGACGGCGCGCCTTTCGCGGTCACGCCGCCTTCCTTCGCGCCATCCTCGATGAGGCGGAGCAGCCAGGTAAACGCGTTCAGCGCAGGACGCGGCAGCGGCCGTTGTAGACCATCCAGCGGTCGAAGCCCGCGACGCAGAATTCGACATTATCGCCGATCGAGGCAAAGCCCTGCCCTTCCTCGATCAGATACCAGATGGTGCGGGCGTGGCCGTCGGACAGGCTGACGGTGGCGCCGCAATAGCGGCGGCCGATCGGCCAGGTCTCGTTGGCTGGCAGATAGCGGTGCTGGTGGATCCCCTGGAAATCGGTGATCCCGACATCGGGCAGGTTCGGCACGTGGCGCACCTGGTAGGAGAAGCGGTTGGTGATCTTGTTCAGCACCCAGGCCTCACCGCAAACGCCGCTGTCTTCTTCGGTATAGACGGCAAGGTCGGCCGCCTTTGTTGCCTGGGTGACAGCGAGGGACGCGCCGAGCGGCGTGCAAAGGGCGATCAGTGCGGCAAGGGCGGATTGGGCGAAACGAGTCATGGCAGCCTCTTATGGTCGACTGCGCGCACTGTGCGGATTCGCTTGCGCGCGGTCAAGCGGTTGTAGAGACGATGGTTCTTAGTTTGAAATCGCCTTCAGCCAAGACAGGCGCGCGGATACCTCTGCCGCCCTACGCCGCCAGCCATTCCAGCGTCCAGTGCGCCGGTTTTTCGACGACAAGCAATGTGTGCAAGGCCGGCAGCAGCGTGCGCAGCTCGCGCTCCAGCGTGAACGGCGGGTTGACCACCACCATGCCGCTGCCGTCGAGGCTGGGCTCGGCCGATGGCGGCCTGATCTCGAAGCCGATGTCGAGCAGCTTCGGGACGCCTGACTGCACCAGCGCTTTCCGGAAGGCGGCGACCGCCCTGCGGTCCTTGACCGGATACCACAGCGCATAGATGCCGCCCGGCCAACGCTTGTGGGCTTTCCGCAGCCCGTCGACGAGGCGGTCGAACTCGCCCTCCTCCTCGAAGGGCGGATCGACCAGCACGAGGCCGCGTTTTTCCTTCGGCGGCAGATGCGCGCCGAGCGCGAGCCAACCGTTGAGCTCGATCACCCTGGTCTGGAAATCGCCTTGGAATAGCGCCCTCAGCTTCGCGGCGTCCTGGCGCTGCAATTCGATCGCCGACAGCCGGTCCTGCTTGCGCATGAGATGACGCGCTATCAGCGGCGAGCCCGGATATTTTTTCACGCCGCCTTCGGGATTGAGCGAACGGACGGCTTCCAGATAAGGCGCCAGTAGTGCTGCCGCCGGCGCGTCGAGCGCGGCATCGACCAGCCGGCCGACGCCGCCTTGCCATTCGCCGGTCTTTTGCGCCTCGACCGACGACAGATCGTAGCGGCCGATGCCGGCATGGGTGTCGATGACGCGAAACGCCTTGTCCTTCTGTTTCAAATATTCGACGAGCCGGCTCAGCACGACATGTTTGACGACATCGGCGAAATTTCCGGCGTGATAGGCGTGGCGGTAATTCACTAGCTAATTCGAGCCCCTGCCCCAGCGCGGCGGTGGCGGCTGCGAATTCGGATTTTGCGGTCGCCGTCCGCCGAAACGCAACCCCAACAGCAGCCCGATCAGCCCGGCCGCCATCAGCGAGAAGCCGACCGGCCGCGCTCGGCGGTCGATCTCGCCGACGCCGGAGCGCAGCACGAGATCCACCGCCCGCAGCTCGATGCCTTCGGCGTCGCCGGGGCCGACGGTGAAGATGTAGGGGCCGGGGCTAACCGTCGGGATCAGGCCTGCCTCGTCCCGAAAGATCTTGTCCGGCAGTTGCGGGCTGACCTGGCGCGGATTTTCTGAATGAGTGAACTGCAGCGTCGAGGCGAGCACCGTCCTGCCGCCGGTGGCGGCGGTCAGCGTCAGCACGGTGCGCTGTTGCGAGACGACGATGCGTTCGGTCCTGGCGGTGAGGTCGACCAGAACCCGCACCGGCGCGTCACGGGCGGTGAGCGGCACCGTGACCGGCTTGAACCGGCCCTGTTCGAAGACCCGCCAGCTGCCGATCTCATGGCCGGAGAAATTGGTTATCGCCCAGGGATAGACGACGCCGATGCCGGTGCCGGCGAGCAGGATCAGAAGAAACAGAAAGCGCATGCGCTCGACTACCTTGCCCGGATATTAGCATTAGCGCCGCCGCGGGCGCGTTCCATTTCGTCCAAGAGCATGTCGAGGCCGAGATCGAATGTCGTATCGAATTCGGCGGCGCCAAGATAGACAATAGCATCGGACGCAAAGGTGGGAACCGGTGTTGGGGAAATTCGAATGATCTGAGAGGCCGAAAGGAGGATCAGCCCTTCCCCTTCTGGAGGCTCGCTGCGCGCTTTCCAGTCTCATCGAACAAATGCAGATGTTGCGGCGGGAAAGCCACCGTCACCGTCGGGCCGGCCGTCAGCGCAGCCCGGTCGAGCGTGAAGACGTTGAATGGCAGGCCGTGCAGGCCGAGATGCAGGATGATGCCGAAGCCGGTCGGCTCGATCAGGTCGACCGTCGCCCTCAGGCTGCCCTCCGAGGCCGGCGACATCTCGACATGCTCCGGCCGGAGGCCGAGCGTCACCGCTGCGCCTTCCTCCAGCTGATAGGCTGACGATAGCGCAATCAGCGTTCCATCAGGCAATCGTGCGCCGGCCGTCTCTCCACTGACCTCGTAGCGTGCCGACAGAAAATTCATGGCCGGCGATCCGATGAAGCTGGCGACGAACAGGTTGGCAGGGCGGTCGTAAAGTTCCAGGGGGCTGCCGACCTGCTGCACCACGCCCCCATGCATCGCGACAATCCGGTCGGCCAAGGTCATCGCCTCAATCTGGTCGTGGGTGACATAGATCGAGGTCGCTCCGAGATCGCGGTGCAGCTTCTTGATCTCTGCCCGCATCTGCTCGCGCAGGCGCGCGTCGAGATTGGACAGCGGCTCGTCGAACAGGAATGCCTTGGGCTGCCGCACGATCGCGCGGCCCATCGCGACGCGCTGGCGCTGACCGCCCGACAATGCCTTCGGCCGCCGCGCAAGCAGCGGCTGCAGCTCAAGTTTCCGGGCCGCATTGCTGACAGCGGCCGTGATCTTCTCGCGGGCGGCCTTACGGATCCGTAGGCCATAGCTCATGTTCTCGGCGACATTCATGTGCGGGTAGAGCGCGTAGGACTGGAACACCATGGCGATGTCGCGGTCCTTGGGTGCCCGCTCATTGACGCGTATGCCGTCGATCCGGATCTCGCCTTCGGTCACCTCCTCGAGCCCGGCGATCATGCGCAGCAGCGTGCTCTTGCCGCAGCCCGACGGACCCACGAGCACCACGAACTCGCCGTTCTTTATCGCCAGGTCGACGCCGTGCAGCACGGAGACGATGCCGAAATTCTTGCGGACGTTGCGGATGTCGATCGATGCCATGAAACCTCACTCAGCCCTTGACCGCGCCGGCCGTCAGGCCCTGGACCAGATAGCGCTGGATGAACAGGAAGAAGAGGCAGGCCGGGATCAGCGCCAGCACGCCGGCCGCCATCATCTGCCCGAAATCGACCGAAAACTTCGACACGAAGGTGAGCAGGCCGACCGGAAACGTGGCGGCGCTGTTGCCCGAAATCAGCATCAGCGCGAACAGCAATTCGCTCCATGCGGCGGTGAATACAAAGCCCAGCGTCGCCGCAATGCCGGGCAACGTCAGCGGCAGGACGATCTGGCGAAACGCCATGAACTGCGTGGCGCCATCGATCTTGGCGGCCTCCTCCAGCTCCTTGGGAATGCCGTCGAAGAACGACTGCATCAGGAATGTCGCGAAGGGGATGTTGAAGGCGGTGTAGACGATCACCAGCCCGGTCAGGCTGTTGGTCAGCCCGAGCGGCGAGAGCATCTTGAAGATCGGCGCGACCAGCATCACCAATGGAAACATCTGGGTGAGCAGCATCAGCGCGACCAGCCAGTATTTGCCGCGGAAGGTGAAACGCGACAATGCATAGCCGGAGAGGGACGCGAGCAGCGTCACGATCACGGCCGTTGCGCCGGCAACGATCATGCTGTTCCTGAAGAAGACCGGGAATGCACTATGGGCCAGCACGAAGCGGAAATGTTCGAAGCTCATCCGCGACGGCCACATCCGCACGCCCTCCGAATAGAGCAGGTCGTTCGGCGTCACCGATACTTTCAACAGCCAGAACAGCGGGAATAGCGCGAAGACCACGTAGCAGAGGATCGCCAGGCGGTGCAGCGCGGTGCCGAAGGTCGAATACCTGTTCATCTGGTCATCCCCGATCAGGCCCGATCCATCAGGACTTGCCGAAGCATGACGATCAGCATCGAATAGGCGAGCAGCAGGATGAGCAGCACCAGCGCAATGGCCGAGGCATAGCCGAAATCAAGCGCCCTGAAGGCCTGCGTGAAGATGTAGCTCGCGACGATCTGCGTACGGTCGGCAGGCCCGCCGCTGGTCATCACGATGATCAGGTCGGCGAAGTTCGAGATCCAGACGGTGCGCAACAGCACGGTGATCGCAATGGTCGGCGCAAGGAATGGCAACGTGATCGACGTGAACCGCCTGACCGCACCGGCGCCATCGATCGCCGCCGCCTCGTAGAGGTCGCGCGGGATGGCCTGGAGCGCGGCCAGCAGCGTGATGGCGAAGAACGGAATGCCCCACCAGACGTTGGCGATGATCGGTCCCCACATGGCAAGCTGCGGATTGGAAAGGATGTTGGCCGGCTCACTCATGAGGCCGAGCGCATAAAGCCAATGCGGCAGCGGTCCGATAACAGGGTTGAACAGCCACGCCCAGTTGAGCCCGGTGAGGAAAGTCGGCACCGCCCAGGGCAGGAACACCAGCGCCTGCGCTATGGCGCGGCCGGTGAAAGGCCGGTCGAGCAACAGCGCCAGGATCAGGCCGAATACGAATTGCAAAAAGACGGATGCGCCGGTCCACCACAGCGTGTTGCGCAGCGCGCGGTAAAAATTGTCGTCGTCATAAAGGGTGCGAAAATGATCGAGCCCGACATACCCGCCGGAGAATGGGTTGAGCAAGTGCACGTCGCGGAAGGCGTAGGATAGGCCTAGCACCAGCGGCGCCAGCATGATGGTGGCGATCAGAATCAGCGCCGGGGCGGTGTAAAGATATGGCTCGGCGTGGCTCGTGATCCGGTCGACCAGCGACCGGCGGCGCGATTCCGGGAACCCGGCGGTGGCGTCAAAAACCATCAGCTAACGCTTTCGTTCCAATTGGCCATGGGGCGAGATCTATCGGAGCCACCCGCGACGGGCGGCTCCGATGCTCTAGGTCCGCCGTTTATTTCTTGGCCAGGTATTTCTGCTGCGCCTTAGTCAGATAGTCGGCCCACTGGTTGGCCATCTCCTCTGGCGTGATATCGCCGAGCAGTGCCTGTTGACTGGTTTTGATGACCATCGAGTCCTTGAAGAAGGCGAACTCCTCGAGATAGGTCGGCATGACCGTCGGCACCGCATCCTTGTCCTCAAGTTCGGTGAACCAGCCCTTGAACTGCTCGCTCGCGTAGAAGGGATCCTTTTCGGCCGACTTGTGGACTGGCAGCGCTCCGGTGCGCTTGTTCCACTCGATATTGCCCTCGGGCCCTTCGAGCGTTTCGATCAGCTTCCAGGACAGGTCCTTGTTCTGGCTGGCCGCCATCATCGACCAACCGGCGTAGCCGATGGTCGGGAACGTCTCGCCGCTCGGCCCCTTCGGCATGGTCGTGACGCCGTAGTCTTCCGGCTTCATCCGCTCGGCGATTGCGATCAGTGCGTCTGGATCCTGATCAAGCATTGCGCAGGTGCCTGTGTAAAACCCGGCGACGATTTCGTTAAAACCCCAGTTGACGCTGTCCTTCGGTGCCAATCCCTTCTTGTACAGGTCGACGACCCAGGTCAGTCCCTTGACCCAGCCTTCGCTGTTCATCGTCGAGGTGCCGTCTTCATTGAAGAACTTGTTGGACCCGGCCATGGTTGCGCCGAACATGATCCAGCCGTTGAGGCCGCCCGGCCCGCCGCGCAGGCAGTAGCCATATTTGCCCGGAAGCTTGGATACTTTTTCCGACGCCGCCACGAACTCGTCCATCGTCTTGGGCGGCTCGGTGACACCAGCCTCCTGGAACAGCTTCTTGTTGTAGAACATTGCCCGAAGATAGAAGCCGTAGGGCAGCATATAGGCGGTGTTGTTCACGTCGCGGCCGAGTTCGAGCGCGCGATCGGTGAGGCCCGAGGTGTGCTCCCATTTGGCAAGATAGGGTTCGAGGCTCTCGAGAAGGCCGTTGTTGGCATAGAGCGACAGCCAGGTGTCCGGCATCTCCATGACGTCGGGGATTTCGCCGGCGGACACCATGGTCGCGAATTTCTGGAACGCCTCGCCCCAGGGCAGCGAGATGACCTCGACCTTCGTGCCCGGATTGGCAGCCTCGAATTTGGAGACGATCGATTTCAGGGTTTCGGTGCGCTCGGGGCTGGTGATCACCTCTACGAGCTTCAGCGTCGTGTCGGCGAGCGCAGCACCCGACATCAGTACGGTGGCGAATGCGGCGATAAGAAGCTTCTTCATTTCCGTTCCCTTCTTGTCTGGTTGCTTCAGGTCTTTTCTTCGGAAGCGGCGTCGATCGCCGTTTCCAGGTCACTCCACAGCGCCTCGGTTCCCTCGAGGCCGACATGGAGACGCACGGACCGCGGATGGACGCCGAACGCCATCGCGGAATTGGGTTGGGCCTTCTGCTGCAGCACGACCTCGCCGGGCACGATGAGGCTTTCGTGGCCGCCCCACGACACGCCCAGCTTGAACAGCTTGAGGCGGTCGGCAAACGTCCGGATGTCGATGCCGTCGCGGAAAACAAATGAGAACAGGCCCGACGTGCCGGTCAGCCCGGCGGGAAGCAGGTTGGCCAACCCCGGGTGGCAGACCTTTTGGACGATCGGATGATCCTGCAGGCGCCGTGCGATTTCGAGGCCGGAGGCCTGATGCGCGCGCATGCGGATCGGAAGTGTGCGCAAGCCGCGAATCAAGAGCCAGGCGTCGAATGGCGACAGCTTGCCGCCGAGATATGGGTAGGCTTCGCCGCGGATGCGGCCAATCAAGTCCTTCGAGCCCGCGACCACGCCGGCGACGACATCGCTGTGGCCACCCAGATACTTGGACGCAGAGTGGACAACAACATCGACGCCGAGCGACAGCGGCCGCTGGAAGACCGGGCTGGCCCAGCTGTTGTCGATGATGGTCGGGATGCCGCGGGACTTTGCCAGCGCAGCGAGCGCGCCGATATCATGGGTTTCCATGACCCAGCTGGTCGGGCTTTCCATATAGAACAGCTTGGCGCCAGGCAGGGCGCTCGCGACAGCCGCTTCGTCGCGCCCGTCGACATAGGTCACCTCGATGCGCATGCGCGCGAGCAGCGTCCCAAACAGCCGGAACGCGTCCGGGTAGATATGCCTGACCGCGACGATGCGATCGCCGGGCTCGACGAAGCTCAGCACTGCCGACGAGATGGCGGACATGCCGCTTGCAAAACCGATCGCGTCCTCGGCGCCTTCCAGCTTTGCGAGCATTTCCTCGAACATGCGCACGGTCGGGTTCAGCCCGCGCGTGTAGGTCGGCCGCACCTTTTCGCCGCGGTATGTCTCGAGCATCTCGTCATAATTCGGGAAGGTGAAGAGTGAGGTCTGCACGATCGGCGGCACGACGGCATCGAAGGCGTTGCCCTCGTCATGCGCGGCGATCAGCGATGCCTGGTCGAAAAAATCGGGACCGTTCATTTCGACATTTCCTCGATATCCTCTTCCACGATCTCGAGGATCTTCAGCGCTTTTTCGCGCGCCAGCTCCGCGTCGCTGGCGACGATGGCATCGAACAGCTCGCGGTGATACGGGAACGAACGCCGCGCGAAATCCTGCCGGTCGAAAGGATGGTCCCAGAAGCGCTCGAACGCTTCGCGCATCTGCCCCAGGAGCTGCCGGAAAAGCGGATTGTGCGTGGCGTCGTAGACGGCCAGGTGAAAGGCCAGGTCTTCCGGACCCGACGTGCCGGTGGCGAGATGGACGCGCTCCATCTCGATGAGTTTTTCCTCGATCGTTCGCAGATCGTCGACTGTCCGCCGCCGCGCCGCGACCATGCTTGCCTCGGCCTCGATGCCGCGGCGTACCTCGAGGGTGTGCAAGAGACCGTCGCGCAGCTCTGCCGCATCGAGCGACAGCGGCAAATGGATCGTGCCGGCGGATATCGGCTTGAGCAGATAGGTGCCGCTGCCCTTGCGGGTCTCGGTGACGCCGAGCGCTTCGAAACGCCCCATCGCCTCGCGTATCGTCGAGCGCCCGACTGAAAGTGTGGCCATCAATTCGCGTTCGGTCGGAAGCCGGTCACCGCTCTTCAGCGCCGCGCGCTCGACATAGTCGGCCAGCGCTTCCATAACCTGCTTGCCGCGATCCAACGGTGGGAGCGTGGCGATTGCCACACGCGCGCCAGGTGCCCCGGGCAGTTCGCCGCGCACTCGCATGGGTACCTACATCCAAATTGGTCTGACATCTTAGCAGTTTTGCGCGCGACCGACCTTTCGTCAAGTGGCCTGGGCAGTGCTCAGTTTGCCCATTTCGGCTCACGACCGTTCCGGAACCTTAAACCTTGCCGCAAAGGCTTCTTCTGCGACGTTGCAAATCAGGTGCAAAACTGTCGTTTTAATCGGGGATTTTGCGACAGTCGCTTTGAGCCCCCAAGCTACCTTTCAGCCTCTTCTTGGAGAGAGGCCATCGAGGAGGAAGCCGAGGCCTTTCCGGAAGGTGCCACCCCAATCGTTATCCAACAGCAGACGAGAGCGTTCGATTGTCGGATAGCGTTCGCTGACACGTGTAAGGTGCTGCTGCGCGGCGGACCGGTCGTCGTCCGAGAGGTCGAAGCTCGCCCGGGTGATGGTGGCGCCCATCACATAGTTCCAGAGCGACCAAATCGCGACGTTCAGATCTGCGTCTGCAACACCGGCTCTGGACAAGGTCTTGCTCAGCAGTTCTAGGCGACTGAGCATGTTCGGGCCGAGCGCCCGGCGCGGCAACAGCGATGCCGACCAAGGATGGCGCAGCATGCTGGCGCGCCAGTCTTCGAGCATATGAACGACCTCTCCGCGCCAGTTCCGAGACTCAACCATTTGCGGCGGTCCGCGATATTCGAGCACCGAGTCGAGCGCCAGATCAAAGAGATCCTCTTTGTTGTCGACGTGCCAATATAGGCTCATCACGCCCGAGCCGAGGCGATCGGCCAGCCGGCGCATCGTCAACCCGTCGACTCCCTGGACGTCCAGCAGTTCTACCGCGGTCGTCACGATGCGTTCCCGAGAGAGCGGCGGTTCACTGCGCGGCTCCTGCACGGGCTGGAGCCGCTCATTTATCCCTCGTTTGCTCCGGGCGCCGCTGCGTTTGGCAGCCATCCGTCTCCCTCGCTGTTCAGAACGTCGATTTTGACCGGCAACGCAACGAATGTCGATCTTGAACGATTGACTCGTACGACGTACCATACGATGACTCGTACGTCGCACGAGTCGTCGTATGGGCGATGCGGTTAAAGTTCAATCATGCCGGCCGCGAGGGCACGTTGCTAGCGGTCCGCAAAGCCAAAAGAAAATCATGTCGCGCGCAATCAAGCATCTGCTTATCGGAGGGCTAATTATCATGACCATAGGAGTTCCCACTGCGACGACCGCGAATGAGAATGATCTCAAGCTGACCATCGTCAATCCACAAAACCTCTACGACCCGTCGCCGAACGGCTACAGCACGGCGGTGATCACGCCCCGCGGAGCCCGGGTGGCCTACATCTCCGGACAGGGCGGCCAAGACAGCACGGGAGCCTTGTCGCCCGACTTCGCTGTCCAGGTCGAGCAAGCCTACGCAAATTTGCGCACCGCCCTCGATGCGCTCGGTGCCAAGCGGGAGCAGGTCGCCAAGCTCACGGTCTTCGTGGTCGATCACGATATGTCCAAGCTTGAGGTGTTGACCAAGAACGTCAAGAAAATGTTCGGGGAGGCGCTGCCGGCGCAGACCCTGATTCCCGTTCCCAAGCTTGCAATCGAGCCCATGCTCTTCGAGGTGGAGGCTGTCGTCGTTCTGGAGTAGTGGTGCCGGTCGCCTTTCGCAAATATCCTAAGCTTCGCGAATAGTTTCACCCTGTCCATCCAGGTTTGACTGTCGCAAATGTCTCTCGCAAAAATGGGTGTCTCGCGACCGATTTTTGCGATAGCCGCAAGGGGCGCTCGCCACCCGAATGCGACGGTCATGCATGTGCGGATCGAGGAGCCGAATGTGATGCCATTGGATGGCGTACGTACCTTGCTATTCGACGTTTTCGGCACTGTCGTCGATTGGCGCAGCGGCGTGGCGCGCGAAGCTGAACCGTTCCTGAAGCGGCATGGAGCAGGATCCGCCATCCCTACCGCTTTCGCGGATGCGTGGCGCCGCCGTTACTCCCCAGCGATGGAGGAGGTGCGCAGCGACCGGCGACCCTTTACACGGCTCGACGTGCTGCATCGGGAGAATCTGGAAGCTGTTTTGCCAGAATTCGGGATCGACCCGGCTTCGGTGCCAGCGTCCGAGCTGAACGAACTGAACCTGGCATGGCACCGATTGGAGCCATGGCCGGACGTGGTGGCCGGCCTCACACGGCTCAAGGCCCGTTATGTCATCGCGCCGCTCTCGAACGGTAACATCGTCCTTTTGCTCAACATGGCGAAGCGTAGTCGCATCCCCTGGGATGCGATCCTCGGCGCCGAGGTCGTGCAAGCGTACAAGCCGATGCCGGAAGCCTATCTTCGCACTGTTGACGTGCTGGCAATGAAGCCAGATGAGATCTGTCTTGTGGCCGCCCACAATGGCGACCTTGCAGCGGCTCGGGCATGCGGACTACGAACAGCCTTTGTCCGCCGTCCGACCGAGCACGGGTTAGCGCAGACCACGGACTTGCACCCTGATCAGGCCTGGGATTTGGTGTCCAGCGACTTCATTGACTTGGCTGAACGGCTTCAGTTGTAACGCGTCTCAACCATCAGCAAACCACCCCTTCAGGGTTCTTCCACATTTCGGTCCGATGCTTTCTTCGGCGTCGTGACCCAATTGCGCAGCGATCTGATCCCAGGTTGAGGATAGCCAAGGCGGCAAGCTTACTACGCCTTGCGCTCCCAGCGCCGGTCTGAAGTCTGCTGCCAGTAGGTGACAGCGTGGCCGGCTTCCTTCATCGTCTTCCAGTGCGTGCGCGCCGCCTCGACCTGGGCCGCATCGTGGCCGTCGAACAGGAACACGGCGCGCTCATAACCCCCAAGCTCCGGCGGCGCCGCGCCGTCAACCAGAAAGCGTATCTGCGCCCCGTTCGGATTGTCCTGGCCGGTTGTCAAAAGGATCGGCTGCTCGGCCAGATGGGATTCGCGGTCCGTCGCATGCGCCAGGAACGAATCGTCCCTGAACGTCCATAGATGCTGGTCCAGCACGTCGCGCCGCTCCTCGGTGCCGGTCTGCACCACGGCACGCCAACCGCGATCGACACTGCGTTCGAGCAGGCCGGGCAGCGCATCCTCCAGCGTCGATTCGGTCAGATGATAGAACAGGACGTCGGCCATGATCGCGCCTTGAAACGCCTCACCCCTCGTAGCTGTCGCGCACCAGCCGGTCGAGCAGCCTGACGCCGAAGCCGGAGGCCCATGACTGGTTGATCTCGCTGGACGGCGCGCCTATCGCGGTGCCGGCGATGTCGAGATGCGCCCAAGGCGTATCCTTGACGAAGCGCTGCAGGAACTGCGCCGCGATGATGGCGCCGCCATAGCGGCCGCCGATGTTCTTCATGTCGGCATTTTTCGAATCGATCAGCTTGTCATATTCGGTGCCGAGCGGCATCCGCCACACGCGTTCCTGCGTCGCCTGCCCGGCGCTCGCCAGCCTGTTCGCCAATTCCTCATTGTTGGAGAACAGGCCGGCATAGTGCTGGCCCAGCGCGACCATGATGGCGCCGGTCAGCGTCGCCAGATTGACCATGAATTTCGGCTGGAAGCGATCGTTGCAGTACCACAGCGCATCAGCCAGAACCAGGCGGCCTTCGGCGTCGGTGTTGAGCACCTCGATGGTCTGGCCCGACATCGACGTGACGATGTCGCCGGGGCGCTGTGCATGGCCGTCGACAGCATTTTCCACCAGCCCGATGATGCCGACGACATTGGCCTTGGCCTTGCGGGCGGCCAGCGCGTGCATCAGCCCGGTCACCGCGGCGGCGCCGCCCATGTCGCCCTTCATGTCCTCCATGCCGGAGGCGGTCTTTATCGAATTGCCGCCGGTGTCGAAAGTGACGCCCTTGCCGACGAAGGCAACCGGGCTGTCCTTGGCCTTGCCACCGTTCCATCGCATGACAGCCAGGCGGGCGCCACGCGGCGAGCCTTGCGCAACGCCGAGCAGCGCGCCCATGCCGAGCTTCTTCATGTCCTTCTCGACCAGTATCTCGACCGTGACGCCGAGCGCTTCCAGTTCGTTGACGCGGGCGGCGAACTCCACTGGTCCGAGTATATTGGCCGGTTCGTTGACCAGATCGCGCGCCAGGAGTACCCCGTCGATCACCGCCACCTCGTCGGCGAAGGCCTTTTTCGCCAACGCCGGATCGGTGGTGTGGATGGTCACCTTGACCGGCTTTTTGGGCTCGGCCTTCTTGCCGTCGCGCTGGCCGTCGCCATTGTCTTTTTTCGTCTTGTACTTGTCGAAGGCGTAGCTGCGCAGAAGGATGCCCGCGGCAAGCTGTGCCGCTTGCCTGCCGCCGACGTCAGCACCCGGAAGATGAAGCACGACGGCCACCTCTGTCGCCTTGCGCAAGGACGCAGCGATGGTGCCGCCAAGCTTGAGCCAGGCATAGTCGTCGAGCCCCGAGACCTTGCCGGCGCCGACCGCCACCAGCCGGTCGAGCGATGTGCCCTCCGGCGCCAGCACTTCGACCAGGCCGCCAAACTTGCCGGAAAAGTCGGCCACCGGAAACGCCCGCTCCAGGGTCTTTGCCGGATCGCAAGCCTTTGCCGCGTCGCCGAGACCGCTATCGTTGGCCGCCAGCACGAAGACACTGCCCTTTTTGGGCGCCGCGAATTTGGCGAAGGCGATCGAAGGTCTCGAAGTCATCATGTCCTGCTTTCGGGAACGGCGTTGGGTTTTTGGGAGAGTGCCTTGATGAAACTAGATATTTGGCTGTTTCCGACCGGAAGCACCACCCTATTTTTTTTAATCATCGCCCCTGCCTGACGATCTGCTGGGAGACTGCCTTGGCCTGAATTCGGGCATTGGCGAAGCAACCGCGAATGCTTGGCCGCATGCCGGTAAACCACAGGCCGGGCAATTTCGGGTCGGTCTCGCCGCCGTTGAATAGCGGAACGCCCTTGCCGTCGAGGACGCCGAGCTTGCCGACCATGCGCTCGAGCCCGGTGCGGTTGCCGGTCGCCGCGAGACGATATCGGGAGCGATACCAGGACAAGCGTCGGTACGCCGGTCTTTATCAGCGCATGGGCGGCGGCCAGCCCCGCCGCGCCGGCGCCGATCACAATCGCACCGTGAAAAATCGATTCGTGGCCGGTTTGACTGCGCAATTCTGTTACTTCTGCGTCCATGCCTGTACCTGTCGCAGCCACGGCGGCCATAACCGTGATCGGCGCGACATTTGGTCGTTTTCCGGCATTTGGCAAGACTTTGCCGGAATCCGATCCCATATGGCGGATGGAATCGATGGCGATTCGTCGCGGCACGGCCCCGCCTTCCTGCCGCAACCTGTTGTTAACCATTGATGTTCGCCCTTTCTTATCCATTGCCGCCGACACTCCGGCCCACCGGAAATATCGATGTGGGACGGGAACCAGATCGAACCGCCAACGGACCGGTTGTACAGTCGTCGCCGGGCGACTACCTTGTCTGGAGGCATGATGCCGTTCGGCAAAATCGAGAAAAGCCTTCATGAAGGTCGTTGAACGCTACATCATGCGTCGTGCGTTGGCGGTCTTCCTGGCAGCGCTCATATGGACGCTGGCGATCGTATGGACGACGCAGGTGCTCGCCCGCATCGACCTCGTCACCGACAGCGGGCAGTCGGCGCTGACCTTCTTCGAGGTCGCTGCGCTGATCATTCCGTCGATCGTCCCGATCGTCGTGCCTTTCGCCCTGGTGGTCGCGGTCGCTCAGACACTGAGCGCGATGAATTCCGATTCTGAGCTTGCCGTCTTGAATGCCGCGGGCGCTTCGCGCTGGACCATCGTCAGGCCGATCATGCTTCTGGCGCTGGCGGCCAGCGTCTTTTCGTTCGCCGTCGACAACGGCGTCGATCCCTATGCACGACAGAAAAACCGCGAACTGGTGGCGTCGTCGCGTGCCGATCTGTTGTCGCTGATCATCCAGGAAGGCACCTTCCGCAAGATCGACGACGGCCTGTTCCTGCAGATTGGCGAGCGGCTTCCGGACAACCGCCTTGGCGGCATCTTCGTCGCCGATTCGCGCGAAGAAGGCGCCAACCTCGTCTACTACGCCAAGACCGGCGCCATCATCGAAAACGGCGACGAGAAGGTGCTGATGATGAACGACGGCGTCATCCATCGGGAAACACTGGCCGGCGATCTTTCGGTCATCCGGTTCACCTCCTATGCTTTCGACCTGTCCGCCTTCATGTCGGCTTCATCGGACGTCTTGCTTTTACCGAAGGACCGGACAACCCAGTACCTGCTCAATCCCAGTCCGAACGACAAGGTGTTCCAGAAAAGGCCGAACAAGTACCTGGCCGAACTCCACCAGCGTTTTTCCGAATGGTCCTATTCACTCGTCTTCGCGCTGATCGCGCTTGCGGTCGCGGGAGACGCGCGCTCCCATCGCGAGGCGCGGATTCATCCGCTGATCACGGCGATCGCGATTGCGCTTTTCGTGCGCTGGCTTGGTTTCTTTGCCGCCGGCAAGGCCGACAACGTTCCGCAATACACCTATATGGTTTACGGCGTTCCTATCGTGGCATCCGCGGTCGCGACATGGTTCATCGTCTCCAACCGGACCATGGAGCTGCCGGTCGCCTGGGCCGACTGGATGACGAATTTCGCCGGCCGCTTCGGTGACGGCTGGAGCGCCCTGAAGCTCCGCTTCGCCGGGCGCGGCGCTTCTGGCCAAGGGGCCGGCTGATGGGCTGGACACGCTAATGGGCTGGACTCTGGGTAGATACTTCTTCTTCCGCTACGTGACGATCACCATCTGGTTCTTCATCGGCCTCCTGGCGCTTGTGTTCCTGATCGACTTCACCGAGCTTTCCGGCCGCACGACCGGCTTGCCGGGTTTCACCTACGGTACGGCGTTCGCCATTTCAGGGCTCAGAATGCCGATGATCATGCTGCAGACGGTGCCGTTCGTCGGCCTGTTCTCGGCAATGGCGACACTGGTCTCGCTCAATCGCAGGTATGAACTGGTTATCGCGCGTTCCGCCGGCGTGTCCGCATGGCAATTCCTGCTGCCGTGCTGCATCGGGGCGCTGCTGTTCGGCGTCTTGTCGGTCGGCGTCATCAATCCGATCGCCGCGCATGCGCTTTCCTGGTCCGAAAAAATCGAAACCCAGCTCCGCTCCGGCAAGTCGAACACCGTCTCGGCCGACGCCGAGCCCTGGATCCGGCAGAAGACCAGTTCCGGCGATACCATCATCGGCGCGCGCGCCATTCTCAATCAGGGCCTGGAGATGGCCGATGCCGTCTTCTTCGTCCTCAGCCCGCAAGGCGACATCGTCGAACGCAAGGACGCGGCGCACGCCTTTTTGCGGGATGGCTACTGGGAACTGCAGGACGTCAAGGTTTTCCGGGACGGCAACATCCAATCGGTGGCAAGCGACCGGGTGCCGACCAATCTCAAGCCAGAATTTGTGCAAGAGCGGCTGGCGCGCCCGGAAACCATCCCTTTCTACGATCTGCCCGGTAAGATCGAGGTTGCCCGCTCCTTTGGCCTCAAGGCAAATGCCTTTGCCATGCAGTTCGATTCGCTGGTGGCGTTGCCGTTCCTTCTCGTCGCAATGACGCTGATCGCCGCAACGGTGTCGATGCGATTTGCGAGGATGGGACAATCCGCGACGATGATTCTGGGTGGCGTCCTGGCCGGGTTTCTGCTTTATGTCGTGACAGTGCTGGTCAAGGCATTCGGCGTGGCGGGATTCGTACCCACAGTCGTGGCTGCATGGGTTCCGGTTGTCGTGGCTATGTTCTTCGGGGTGACTTTCTTGCTGTACAAGGAAGACGGCTAGTGAGGGGGGCGGTTTTGCGCATCCATAGGCAGGCCGGTTTGGCGCGCCTCTATGGGGCGAGCGCCTTGGCATGCCTGCTCGCTTGTGTCGTCCCGAATATCCCGGCTTTTGCCCAGGATATCAGCGACATGGCAGCCGACGTCCCCGCCGGCTCGCAAATGCTGCTGGCGGCAGATACGCTGGTCTATGACAACGACAACCAGACAGTGACGGCCGTCGGCGGCGTGCAGATCGATTATGGCGGCAACCGCCTCGTCGCCCAGCGGGTCGAATACAATCGCAACACAAAGCGGCTCGTCGCCAGCGGCAATGTCGAGGTCGTCAACAGCGACGGCACCAAGATCTATTCGCAGCACGTCGACATCACCGACGATTTCGCCGACGGATTCGTCAACGCGCTGCGTGTCGAAACCGTCGACAAGGCCTATTTCGCCGCCGAAAGCGCGGAACGCATGGGCGGCGTGCTGACGACGTTCCACAACGGCGTCTACACGGCCTGTGAGCCGTGCGAGGACAAACCCGACAAAGCGCCGACCTGGCGCATCAAGGCTAGAAAAATCATCTGGAACGGCGAGAAGAAGACGGTTCGCTTCGAGAATTCGAATTTCGAGTTCTTCGGCTTTCCGCTCGCCTATCTCCCAGCTTTCGAGATTGCCGACCCCACTGTCAAGCGCAAGAGCGGCTTCCTGATCCCCGGCATCGCCTACAAGAGCGATCTCGGCGTCGGCGTCAAAGTCCCCTATTATTTCGCACTCTCACCAACCTACGACCTCACCGTCACCGGCAGCGGCTACACCAAGCAGGGCTTTGTCGGCGAAGCCGAGTGGCGCCAGCGCTTCAACAACGGCCAGTACAGCCTGAAGATCGCCGGCATCCGGCAAGTGGATCCCGACGAGTTCATCGACAGCGACGGGCACAATGTCGATTCGGGTGCGGCCGGCGACCCGAACAAGTTCCGCGGCATGATGGGCACCAAGGGCCAGTTCGCCATCAATCCGCGCTGGGACTTCGGCTGGGATGTCCTGCTGCAGACCGACAAGAACTTCTCACGCACCTACGCCATCGAAGACTTCAACGACAGCGTGCATCACTCCTCGATCTACCTGACCGGCCTCAATGGCCGCAACTATTTCGACGTGCGCGCCATGCGCTTCGAGGTCCAGGAAGAGACGCTCTCTGATGATCCGACCGCGCGCGCCGGCAAGCAGCCCTGGGTGCTGCCCTCGCTCGACTACGCCTACATTCCCGACATGGCGGTGGGCGGCGGGCAGTTGTCGTTCAATGTCAACGCGCAGGCCATCAGCCGCGACAGGCTGGACAGGGTCCTTGCCGATCCGAACAACGCTGCGTCCGTCACCAGTGTACGCGGCATTGATGGCCAGTCGGGCCGTCTCACCGCCGAAGCGGAATGGAAGCGCACCTTCACCACCGATGGCGGGCTGCTGCTGACGCCGCTGCTGGCGCTGCGCGGCGACGCCGGCTATGTCAATGCCTCTTCGGGATCGCTCAATGCCATCAATCAGATGGCGTCTAACCTCGGCGTCGACGACGATATGCGATCGTCGCTCGCCCGGTTCATGGCGACCGCCGGGCTCGAAATGCGTTGGCCGGTGCTGTTCTCGTCGACCAGTTCCAGCCACGTCTTCGAGCCGATGGCGCAGGTGTTCGTGCGTCCGAACGAGCAATATGTCGGCGGCCTCGCTGTCCCCAATGAGGACGCGCAGAGCTTCGTCTTTGACGCCACGACATTGTTCGAGCGCGACAAATTCTCCGGTTACGACCGCCTGGAAGGCGGCACGCGCGCCAATG
This sequence comes from Mesorhizobium sp. M1312, assembly GCF_040318115.1. NCBI lineage: Bacteria > Pseudomonadati > Pseudomonadota > Alphaproteobacteria > Hyphomicrobiales > Phyllobacteriaceae > Mesorhizobium > Mesorhizobium sp. M1312. The sequence continues at coordinate 118,896 of NZ_JAMYLQ010000009.1, forward strand.
TCGGGCTGCGCTATTCCGGCGCCTATGACAATGGCTGGAGCACCAACGCGCTGTTCGGCCAATCCTACCAGCTTGACGGCCAGAACTCCTTCGCCGCGCCGGACCTGGTCAACGTCGGCGAAGATTCGGGCCTTGAGACCGCGACCTCCGATTATGTCGGCCTTGTCGGCTTCAACAGCCCCAGCGGGCTTTCCGGCTCGGTCAGCGGCCGCTTCGACGAGCAGAGCTTCGAGATTCGCCGCGCCGAGGTAAAGGCAGCCTATCCCGGTCTGCCGATTTCGTTCAGCGCCAAATACGCTTTCATCCAAGCGCAGCCACTCTATGGCTTCACGACCGATCGCCACGAGGTCACGCTCGGCGCCTCGACGCAACTTGCCGAGAACTGGCGTGTCTTCGGCACCGGCACCTACGATCTGGAGCAAAGTGTCCTGGTCAAGGACGGGGTCGGCTTTGCCTATAGCGATTCATGTTTCACCTACTTGATGACATTCTCGGAATCCCGCGACCTGAGCACCAAGGAAGTGTCGCAGAACATCGGTTTCAACCTGTCGTTCCGCACGCTCGGCGATTTCGGCTCGACACAAAGCTCCTTCAACGCTGTCCAGTAGCAGGCGCCTGGCCACATACGGGCGGCACGGGCGGCCGGCCAAACGCATCGGCCCGAAAATCGGAATTGATTTTCGGAAGGCACGATGCGTAGATTCAAAGTGTTAGAGCGTACCTTGTGCGTCCAAGTGGACGCACATCGCTCCTAACGACATCGTTTCGCCGCATAGGGCAGGCACGGATTCCAGCTCCCTCAAAATGGGATAGAATTGGGCCGGAACCGAGATAGAATTGGGATGCTTTCGATGAGGAAATACCTCTTTTCGGCAGGGTTCGCGCTGCTGGTGGCGGCGACCTCGGCCTCGATCACCATGATGACGCCGCCGGCTTTCGCCAGCCAGATCAAATACGTCGTCAACAACGTACCGATCACCACCGGCGACATCCAGCATCGGGCTGCCTTCCTGCGCCTGCAGCGCAAGAAAGGCGACGCCGCCGAGGAAATGATCGAGCAGACGCTGCGCGTCGCCGAAGCCAGGCGTCTCGGCATCCGCATCAGCGACGCCCAGGTCGACGCCGCCTATCAGCACTTTGCCACGACCAACAAGATGCAGCTCAAGCAACTCGACGGCGTCATGGCGCAGTCCGGCGTCGGCAAGGAGCATTTCAAGGAATTCATCCGCTCCCAAATGGCCTGGAACCAGGCGCTGACCGCGCGCCATCGCTCCGACAGCGGCGGCGCCATGAGCGAGCAGGACGTGGTCCGGCGCATGCTCGACAATGGCGGCACCAAGCCGACCGCCATGGAGTACATGCTGCAGCAGGTCATCTTCGTCGTGCCGGCGGCCGAGCGCAGCGCGACGCTGGCCAAGCGCAAACGCGAGGCCGACGCCATGCGCGCCCGCTTCAACAGCTGCAACACCTCGCGCGAATTTGCCAAGGGCCTGATCGACGTCACCGTTCGCGATCTCGGCCGGATATTGGCGCCGCAATTGCCGCCGGACTGGGCCGACCAGATCAAGGCCACCAAGGTCGGCGGCGCCACCCCCACGCGCGAAACAGACCGCGGCGTCGAGTTCATCGGCATCTGCTCGTCGCGCGAAGTGTCCGACGACAAGGCCGCCCAGATGGTATTCCAGAGCGAAGGCACGAGCGGCAAGGACGCCGACGAGCTCTCCAAGAGGTATGTCGAGGAGTTGCGGAAGAAAGCCCGCATCGTCGAGCGCTGAAGTCGCCAGAGGCAGGGCTTCCGCTGGCGCTGAGCGTCGGCGATCCATCCGGCGTCGGGCCGGAAATCGCCATTGCCGCCTGGCAGGCGCGCGACAGCGCCGGTGTGCCGCCCTTCTTTCTTATCGCCGATCCGGCGCTGATTGCCGCACGGGCGCGCCTGCTCGGCGCCGATGTGCCAATCACGGAGACAATGCCAGCCGAAGCGGCGCGCGTCTTTGCGCGCGCCCTGCCCGTCATGCCGCTTGTCGCCCGCTTCGTCGACGGCCCCGGACGGCCGGACCCAGCCAACGCCGCCGGCATCATCGAGGCCATCGACCGCGCTGTTGACGACTGCCTTGGCGGCCGCGCAGCGGCAGTCGTCACGTGTCCGATCGCCAAGAAGCCGCTCTACGATGCCGGCTTCCGTTTCCCCGGCCACACCGAATATCTGGCGCATCTGGCGACGCTCCACACCGGCGCACAAGCGATGCCGGTGATGATGCTTGCCGGTCCCGAGTTGCGCACGGTCCCGGTCACCATCCACATTGCGCTGTGCGAGGTGCCGAAAGCACTGACCACGGACTTGATCGTCGCGACCGCCCGTATAACCGCCGCCGACCTCGAACATCGCTTCGGCATCGCCAAGCCGCGGATTGCCATTGCGGGCCTCAATCCGCATGCCGGCGAAGGCGGCGCGATGGGCACCGAGGACGAGCACGTCATCCGCCCGGCGATCGACAGGCTGAGGGCTGAGGGCATCGACGCTTTCGGGCCGCTGCCGGCCGACACGCTGTTCCATGCCCGTGCCCGAGCCGGCTACGATGTGGCGCTGTGCATGTATCACGACCAGGCGCTGATCCCGGCCAAGGCGCTGGCGTTCGACGAGGCGGTCAACGTCACGCTCGGCCTACCCTTCATCCGCACCTCACCGGATCACGGCACGGCCTTCGATATCGCCGGCAAGGGCATAGCCCGGGCCGACAGCCTGATCGCGGCGCTAAGGCTCGCCCGCAGGCTTGCCGACACCGGGACGAAGGCTGCCGCCGCATGAGCCTTTGCATGAGAGCGGTCGCATGAGCATCGACGGGCTGCCGCCGTTGCGCGCGGTGATCGAACGCCATGGGCTGCAGGCTAAAAAGGCGCTCGGCCAGAATTTTCTGCTCGACCTCAACCTGACCGGCAAGATCGCGCGCGCCGCCGGCGATCTGACGGACGCCACGGTGATCGAGGTCGGTCCGGGTCCCGGCGGCCTGACTCGAACGCTGCTTTCCCACGGCGCTGGTCGGGTCATCGCCATCGAGCGCGACGAGCGCTGTCTGGCAGCGCTCGCGGAGGTGTCAGACCACTATCCGGGCCGGCTCGAGATTATTGCCGGCGATGCGCTGAAGACGGATTTTGCAGCGCTTGCCAAAGGGGCACACGGGGGCAATGGATCTGTGAGGATCGTCGCCAACCTGCCCTACAATATCGGCACCGAACTTTTGATACGATGGCTGACCGTTGCCGAGTGGCCACCCTTCTACGCATCGATGACGCTGATGTTCCAGCGCGAAGTGGCCGAGCGCATCGTCGCCCGCCCCGGCAGCGATGCCTATGGCCGGCTGGGCGTGCTGGCAGGCTGGCGGACGGAGGCAAAAATCGCTTTCGACGTGCCGCCGCAAGCGTTCACGCCGCCGCCCAAGGTGGTGTCGTCGGTGGTGCATCTGGTGCCGCGGGCAAGTCCCCTGCCCACCGAGATCAAGAAGCTCAGCCGCGTCACCGAGGCGGCCTTCGGCCAGCGCCGTAAAATGCTGCGGCAGAGCGTCAAGAGCCTCGGCGGCGAAGCCCTGCTCACCCGCGCTGGCATTGACCCGACGCGGCGCGCCGAAACGCTTGATATCGAAGAATTCGTGCGGCTGACCAACGCAGTGTAACTGCGCCGGCCCCTCCTTCTCTCCGTGTGGAGAAGGTGGCCAGCAAAGCTCGGCCGGATGAGGGGTGCTCCAGCTTGGCAAGGGCGCATTTCGTCCAACAGCCCTCTTCCATCTCGGCGCTATGCGCCGATCCCACAAGGGGAGAAGGTAGGGCGTCGCGCCCCTAATCCGTCTTCTCGTCGAGCAATCCCGAGACGAAATCGAACAGGCCGGGCCGGCGATCGCGTCTGAGCCGCTCGGCGGTGACAATGCCGCGCACTTCGGCGAAGGCGCGGTCGAGATCGTCGTTGATGATGACGAAATCATATTCCTTCCAGTGCTCGATCTCGTTGCGGGCGTTCTTCAGACGCGTCTCGATCACCGATTCCTGATCCTCGGCGCGGCGCTTCAGCCGCGCCTTCAATTCTTTCATCGAGGGCGGCAGGATGAAGATCGAGACGATGTCGGCGCGCATCTTCTCCTTGAGCTGCTGGGCGCCCTGCCAGTCGATGTCGAACAGCATGTCGCGGCCCTGTGCCAGCGCCAGTTCGGCCGGTTCACGCGGCGTCGCATAGCAATTGCCATGCACTTCGGCCCATTCGAGCAGTTCGTCGGAATCGCGCAGCCGCTCGAACTCACGCATGGTGCGGAAATGATAGTGGACGCCTTCGATCTCGCTGCCGCGGCGCGGCCGCGTGGTGACGGAGACCGACAGTTCGAGACTGGAATCGCTCTCCAGAAGATTGCGCGCGATCGTCGACTTGCCGGCGCCGGACGGCGACGACAGCACGAGCATCAAACCTCGGCGGCGAATGCGGGAACCCAAATCCCTGGCAACCATAGGCTCCTTGGCGACCATCAGGGGCTACTCCAGATTCTGGACCTGTTCGCGAAACTGGTCGACGACCGCCTTCAGCTCCAACCCTATGGCGGTGACCGCAGCGGTGTTCGACTTCGAACACAGCGTATTCGATTCGCGGTTGAATTCCTGCGCCAGAAAATCGAGGTTGCGGCCGATGGCGCCGCCGCCTGCCAGCAGCACCCGACCGGACGCCACATGCGTCTTCAGTCGGTCGATCTCCTCGCGGATGTCGGCCTTGGTAGCCAGGAACGCCGCTTCCATATGCAACCGGCTGGCGTCGAGATTGGCGGAGGCATCCATCAGCAGCCGAACCTGCTCGGCAATCCGTTCACGGATCACCGCCGGCTCGCGCGACGGATCGGCCTCGGCGCGCAGCGTCAGCGCCTCGATAGCGTCGATATGGCCGGACAGCAGCGAGCGCAGGGCGGCGCCCTCGCCCTGGCGTGCCTGCTCCAGCCCGCTCAGCGCCACTTCGAGCGCCGAGAGAATCGCGTTGTCGAGCGCCGCCCGCGCCTCTTCGGTTTCGGTGGTTTCGGGGATGTCGAGCACGCCGCGTAGCGAAAGCAGGCCGTCGGCTGTCGCAGGCGCTGCGCCGAACTGCTCCTGCAGCCGCTTGGCAAGCCCGGCCAGATCCCTCAAGAAGTCCTCGTTGACCACGGGCTGCACCTGCTGGCCGGCGGCGCGGCCGACGGTCAGCGTTGCCTGGAAATTGCCGCGCGCAAAGCGCTTTTGCACCGACCGCCTGACGGCCGGCTCCAGCCGCTCGAGGCCCTGCGGCAGCCGCAGCCTGACCTCGGCGCTCTTGCCGTTGACCGACTTGACCTCCCAGGCGATCGACGTGCCGTCATGTTCGGCGACGGCCCGTGCAAAACCGGTCATGCTCTGCAAATTCATGATGCCCTTGCTTCCCCCCTGGCGCATGACCCCGGAAGCGGTTCCGGGCCAGACCATGCGCGGCTTCAAATGACGGAGCGCCCTTCGCCGAATCGGACGCAAGACGCTCCTGATCACAAAATCAGCACGTCCCTGCCGTCAAACGAATCGGAGGGACGATCCCAGAACCGTCCGGCGCTACTGCGCCGCTCCCGCGTCGCCATCATCGCCGCCGTCCACCGGCGCATCGGTCTGACCTTCCACCTTGGCGGCGTCGGCCTTGGCAGCACCGGCTTTGGCGGCTTCATCGGCCAGCTTCTTCTGCAGCGCCCGGTAGCGGGCGACGTTCTCGTTGTGCTCGGGGAGCGTCGCGGCAAAGACGTGACCGCCGGTGCCGTCGGCGACGAAATAGAGGTCGTCGGTCTTCGACGGGTTGGCCACCGCCTCCAGCGCCGCGCGGCCGGGATTGGCGATCGGCGTCGGCGGCAGGCCATTGATCAGATAAGTGTTGTAGGGCGTCGGCTTCTTGATGTCCGACTGGTAGATCGGGCGGTCCGCGGGTTTGCCCTTGCCGCCGAACAGGCCGTAGATAATGGTCGGATCGGACTGCAGCCGCATGCCCTTGGCCAGCCGGTTGAGAAAGACGGCGGCGACCCGTGAGCGTTCGTCGCCCTTGCCCGTCTCCTTCTCGACGATCGAAGCCAGGATGACGAAGTCATCGACATTGGCCAGAGGCAGATCGGGGGCGCGCCGCTGCCAGACGTCCTCGACCAGCTTCTTCTGATCCGCCAACAGCTTGTCGACCATCTGCTGGCGTGTCGCGCCGCGGGTGAAACGCAGTGTGTCGGTAGCGAGGCTGCCCTCGGGTGGAATGGTCGCCGGCATATCGCCGTCGAGCGCTGCCTGATCGGCGATGCGCTGCAGCGCCTGCTCAACCGTCAGTCCCTCGGGGACGGTCAGCGAATACATCACCGACTTGCCGCTCTTCAGCAACTCCATGATGTCGCGCATGGAGGCCTGCGGCTTGATCTCGTATTCGCCGGCCTTCAGTGCCGAATCATTGCCAAAGGCACGCACGCCAAGGCGGAAGATGCGCGCGTCGCTGATCAGTCCGCGCCGCTCGAGCTGCTCTGCAATTTCCTGGACGCCGGTGTCCGGCTTGACCAGGAAGGTGTCGGCATTGGCGGACGGGCCGGGCTCGTTGAATTCCTGCTTGCCGAAATACAATGCAAAACCGGCCGCCAGAACCAACAGCATCACCAAGGAGATCACGAAGTTCATGAACACAACGAACTGGCTGCGCGAGGCGCGCGAGCGCTTGGGCGGCGGCGTGCCGGATTCAGGCCGCAATGCCTCGCTGGCCGTCTTCGGCACGATCGGACTCGACGGTGTGGACCGTTGCCCGAATTCCCCGTTGTCCGCCGCATTCGTGTTCATGGCGCCCTACCGTTTGGTCCTGCAACGAATCCCCTTGGGCAGAGTAGGGGCGAATATGGCAAAATTGACGGCACGCATACACCGTGCCGGCCGGCGGACCGGTCAGCCATTGTAGCGCTGGAAGACCAGCGAGGCGTTGGTGCCGCCGAAGCCGAAGGAATTGGACAGCGCCACGTCGATCTGGCGGGCGCGCGGCTTGTGCGGCACCAGGTCGATCGCCGTTTCGCGTTCCGGGTTGTCGAGATTGATGGTGGCCGGCGCGATGTTGTCGCGAATGGCGAGGATCGAAAAGATCGCCTCGACGGCGCCCGCCGCACCCAGAAGATGGCCTATCGACGACTTGGTCGACGACATCGATATTTTCGACGCGGCGTTGCCGACCAGCCGCTCGACGGCGCCGAGCTCGATCGTGTCGGCCATGGTCGAGGTGCCGTGCGCGTTGATGTAGTCGACGTCTGCGGGCGTCAGCTTGGCCCGGTTCAGCGCCGCAACCATGCAGCGGAAGGCGCCGTCGCCATCTTCGGCCGGCGCGGTGATGTGATAGGCATCGCCGGTCAGGCCGTAACCGGTGACCTCGGCATAGATCTTGGCGCCGCGCGCCTTGGCGTGTTCCAGCTCCTCCAGAACGACGACGCCGGCGCCCTCGCCCATGACAAAGCCGTCGCGGTCACGGTCATAGGGGCGCGAGGCCGTTTCCGGAGCGTCGTTGCGGTCGGTCGACAGCGCCCGGCAAGCGGCGAAACCGGCGATCGACAGCCGCGTCACCGGCGCTTCCGCGCCGCCTGCGACCATCACGTCGGCATCGCCCCACATGATCAGCCGAGCGGCATCGCCGATGGCATGCGCGCCGGTGGAGCAAGCGGTGACGACGGCATGGTTGGGGCCTTTCAGCCCATGCCGGATAGAAACCTGGCCGGAGACGAGATTGATGATCTGGCCGGGGATAAAGAACGGGCTGATGCGGCGCGGACCGCGCTCCTTCAGGATCATCGCGTTCTCGGCGATGCCTTCGATGCCGCCGATGCCGGAGCCGATCAGGACGCCGGTGGCGCACTGCTCCTCATGCGACTTCGGCGCCCATCCCGAATCCTTCAGCGCCTCGTCGGCGGCCGCGATCCCGTAGAGGATGAAGTCGCCGATCTTGCGCAGTTCCTTCGGCTCGAGAACGGCCTCGGGATTGAAGGTGGCGTTCTCACCATTGCCGCGGGGAATGACGTGGGCGACCTTGCAGGCAAGATCCTCCACCTCGAACTCGGTGATGCGCTTGGCTGCGCTGTGGCCGGTCAGAAGCTCCTTCCAGCCATGCTCAAAGCCCACGCCGAACGGCGAAAGCAGCCCAAGGCCCGTGACGACGACACGCCTCATCGCAGGTCCTCCTCGGTGATGACTGCAAATAGCGTCAGGCCGAAGCCTTATCGATGTACTTCACCGCATCGCCAACAGTCAGAATGGTTTCGGCCGCATCGTCTGGGATCTCGACGCCGAATTCCTCTTCGAACGCCATGACGAGTTCGACCGTGTCGAGACTGTCCGCGCCCAGATCATCAATGAAGCTCGCCTGCTCCGTCACCTTGTCGGCATCGACGCCAAGGTGCTCGATAACGATCTTCTTGACGCGCTCTGCGGTGTCACTCATTTGGGCATCCTCGTCTTTTGTTTGTCTGTCTTCGTTAGCGGGCAGAATGCCGCTAATCAAGCTGAAAGATGGTCCTGTCGGAAACGCAACGACACCGGACCGGTTTTTGCCCGAACCGCCGGGTTGCGGGCCGCATTACACGAAAATTGGCCTGGGTCCAAGGCGAAAACGGGTGTTTTCCCGCAACCGTCAAATCATTGCCATGCCGCCATTCACATGAATGGTCTGGCCGGTGACATAGGCAGCTTCGTTGGAAGCGAGGTAGGCGACGGCGGAAGCGACTTCGGCGCTGGTGCCCATGCGCCGTGTCGGGATCGCCGCCATGATCGCCTCTTTCTGCTTGTCGTTGAGCTTGTCGGTCATCGCCGACTCGATGAAGCCCGGGGCGACGCAGTTGACGGTGATGTTACGGGTGGCGATCTCCTGCGCCAGCGACTTGGAAAAGCCGATCATGCCGGCCTTGGAGGCGCAATAATTGGTCTGGCCGGGATTGCCGGTGACGCCAACCACAGAGGTGATGTTGATGATGCGGCCGTGCCGGCGCCGCATCATCGGATGGGTGAGTTCGCGGGTCAGCCGGAACACGGCGGTCAGATTGACCTCGAGCACCGTGTCCCAGTCGGCGTCCGCCATGCGCACGAACAGCCCGTCCTTGGTGATGCCGGCGTTGTTGACTAGAATGTCGACGCCTTCGAGATCGGCCTCGACCTTCTGGCCAAGCGCCTTGACCTCGTCGCGATTGGAAAGGTTCGCCGGGAACAGCTTGACCCGGTCGCCGAGCTCGGCGGCCAGCGTCTCCAGCTTTTCGACGCGGGTGCCGTGGAGGCCGACGATGGCGCCCTGCGCATGCAGCACCCGGGCGATCGCCTCGCCGATGCCTCCCGATGCGCCCGTGACGAGCGCCTTGCGGCCGGTCAATTCGAACATGTCTTATCTCCTGATCTTAAGAGAACACCCTTCACACGGGCGGGGTCAAATCTCGGTTGGTTATGCGAGCGCCACCAATGCCGCCTCGACATCCGCCGGCGTGCCGGCAGCGCCGGTGGCGATATCGCGGTTGATGCGCCGCGCCAGTCCCGACAGCACCTTGCCGGCGCCCACCTCGTAAAGTGTCGCAACGCCATTCGCGCCGAACCACTCCACCGTTTCGCGCCAGCGCACGCGGCCGGTCACCTGTTCGACTAGGCGGCGGGCGATTGCGTCCGGATCGCTGGACGGGGTGACCGACACGTTGGAGACCACCGGCACGACGGGCGCGTTCTTCGTGACTTCGGCCAGTGCCTCGCGCATGATCTCGGCCGCCGGTGCCATCAGCGCCGAATGGAAAGGCGCCGAAACCTGCAGCATCAGCGCCCGCTTGGCGCCCTTTTCCGTGCACAGTCTCGCCCCCAGTTCGACCGCTGCCCTGGCGCCGGAGATCACCAGTTGGCCACCGCCATTGTCGTTGGCGATCTGGCAAACTGAACCTTTGGCCGCTTCAGCGCAGGCGGCTTCGACATCGGCCTGTTCCAGCCCGATGATCGCCGCCATGGCGCCTTCGCCGGCCGGCACAGCCGCCTGCATGGCATTGCCGCGGATACGCAGGAGCCGGGCGGCATCGGCGACCGAAACAAAACCGGTGGCGGCAAGTGCCGAATATTCGCCGAGCGAATGGCCGGCGACATAGGCGACCTTGTCCTTCAGCGAGAAGCCGCGCGATTCCAGCGCCCGGATCGCGGCGAGCGACACAGCCATCAGCGCCGGCTGGGCATTGGCGGTCAGCGTCAGTCTCTCTTCCGGCCCTTCCCAGATCAGCTTCGACAGGTTTTCGCCGAGCGCGTCGTCGACCTCTTCGAATATCTTCCGCGATTCTGGAAAGGCGTCGGCGAGGTCCTTGCCCATGCCGACAGCCTGGCTGCCCTGTCCCGGAAAGGTGAATGCGACGGCCATGTGTGGCTCCCAAGCGGCTGATTTTTCCTGCCTGTGACGCAAGGCGGGCGGGCAAGTCAAGTCCGCCATCAGCCCGACCCGGGCCGCTCCGGCTCGGTATCGCTGGCCCAGTACCTGTTCCAAAAGGCTTTTTATCGATCACTCATGATGAAAACCGCTCACGATTCATTTGCTGGCTCTTCTTATTTCAGCCACAGGCGCTAGCTTTTCGTGACATATCGATGACAGCTCAATGACACTTTTGTGTATGGTCGGGGGAATTGTAAGGTGGCAAGGACTAGGAAAGGCGTTGGCAAAGCCGCGCCACAGTTTCTGGAAGGCGATCCGGCCACCGGCTATCTGCCGGGCCGGAAAGGGCCCGTTATCCGCTATGGCCTCGTCAGCCTTCTCGCCGCCACCATCCTGGTTTTTGCGATCGAACTGATCGTGCGCGGCGACTTTGCCGGAACCGTCGCCTTCTTCCTGCAGCCCTTCAAGCCGGGCTGGACCACCATCATCATCTTCGCGCTGATCCTGGTCGGCCTCGACGCCGTGCTCGGCCGCAGCCACCAGAGCCTGATGATCGTCGCGCCGCTGACCCTGGCGCTGGCCTTTGTCGGCCATCAGAAATCGCTCTATCTCGGCGATCCGCTCTATCCGACCGATTTCCTCTATTCACGCCAGATCGTGGCGCTGATGCCGCTTCTGGTGCGCGAACGCCCGGGAACCGCCCTCGCCTTGGCGGTCGGCATCGTCGGTGGGCTGTCGCTGCTCGTTTATGGCTGGCGGCAGTGGCACCGCCGGGTACCGGTGCTCAGCCGCAAGGGGCGCCTTGCCCGGCTGACGCTGACCGTACCGCTGCTCGCCTTCTTCGTCTCAATCATGGATTATGCAACCTTCTCGTGGACGCGTGACCGGCTGCAGATCATCCCGATCATGTGGGACCAGAAGGAAAACTACGCCTCCAACGGCTTCGCGCTCGCCTTCGCGCTCAACGTGCCGATGGCCCATGTCTCGGCCCCTGCCGGTTATTCCGACAAGTCGATCGCGGCAATCGACAGGCCTGATGTGACGGCCTCGGTGCCGGCCGAGAAGCCCGACATTATCATCGTCATGAGCGAATCCTTCTGGGATCCGACCGAGCTGCCCGGCGTCACCATCACGCCCGATCCGATTCCCAACGTGCGGGCGCTGCGCTCGGGCTACATGTTTTCCCCCGAATTCGGCGGCATGACCGCCAATGTCGAATTCGAGGCGCTGACCGGCTTTTCCAACGCCTTCCTGCCGGCCGGCAGTATCCCCTACCAGCAATATGTCCGCGCGCCGGTGCCGTCGATGGCGACGTTCCTGAAGAGCCAGGGCTATGAGACGCGCGCTATCCATCCCGGCACGAGCTGGTTCTGGAACCGCACGCCGGTCTATGCGGATTTCGGCTTCGACGACTTCAAGTCGGAAGAAAATATGCCATATCTCGAAAAGCGCGGGCCGCTGGCTTCGGACGCGGCGATGACCGACGAGATCATCCGCGAGGCGGATGCCACCGACGATCCGCTCTTCTTCTTCGCCGTCAGCCTGCAGAATCACGGACCCTACGAGCCGAATCGCTACTACAATCCGACCCACAAGGTGCAGGCGCCGACCAGCCAGTGGGCAAAGGATTCGCTACTGAGCTTCACAGAGGGTGCATCCGACGCCGACAAGGGCCTCGAGCGCCTTGTCGAATGGGCGAAGAACCGCCAGCGGCCGACGGTCATCGCCTTTTTCGGCGACCATCTGCCGCCGCTCGGCCCGGTCTATGTCGAGACCGGCTTCCTCAAGGATAATGTCGCGCCGCGCAAAGAGCCGCCTGACCAGATGCTGCTGCATCACCAGACGCCGCTGATCGTATGGTCGAACCGCACCGGGCCGGCCGCGGACATAGGCGCGGTGAGTCCGGCTTTCCTGCCCTACCATATCCTGACCACGGCCGGGATCAGCCATCCCTATTACACCGGCTTCCTCGGCCAGATGCGCGAGCGCTACAGCGTGGTAGATCGTAATTTGCTGATGACGCCGACGGGCGAGGACACGCCCGACTGGGCGCGGCAGAAGAAGATCGATCCGGCCATTCGCGATTTCCGTCTGCTGCAATACGACATGATGTTCGGCAAGCGCCATGCGGCGCCCGATTTCTTCCCGGAAACGGTGAACAAGCGCGTCCCGCATACAAGCTGAAGACGCCGCGACATGTCGTCCTTGGACCGGCGAGTTTTCGGCTCGCCCTTGCCTTGCGGCCAAATTCCTGTATAGACGCCCGCAATCTGCCGGTCCTTGCTGGGGGCTGAACGGAGGGCCGGAGGTTTTTTTCGAAACCTTCGTGTGGAGCCAGAAGCGCTTCCGCCTCCCGTGTCTCCGCTCTCGACCGTCTCGTCATGCTCCTTTCTTCCCCGCCCACTTCTAGGAATCGGCCGGTCAGAGAAGTTGCAGAGGCTTTTGCCGCGGGAACCGGGGGAGAAACGAAGAAAGGCAAAGAACAATATGGCTCTTTACGAACATGTGTTTCTTGCCCGGCAGGACCTCTCGCAGCAGCAGGTCGATGCGCTTGTCGAACAGTACAAGGGCGTCATCTCCGCGAATGGCGGGTCCGTCGGCCGGGTCGAGAACTGGGGACTGAAGTCCCTCACATACCGGGTCAACAAGAACCGGAAGGCATACTATACGCTGATGGACATCACCTGCCCGCCGGCCGCGCTCAACGAGATGGAGCGCCAGATGGGCCTGTCCGAGGATGTGCTGCGTTTCCTCACCATCAAGGTCGATGCGCATGAGGAAGGCCCGTCGGCGATGATGCAGAAGCGCGAAGAGCGCTCGGAACGCGGCGGCTTCGGCGACCGTGACCGTGGCCCGCGCTCGTTCGGCGACCGTGATCGCGGCGACCGTGGCGATCGCCCGCCGCGCAGCTTCGGTGGCGATGCCGGTGCAGACCGTGGTCCGCGCCGTCCGCGCGAAGGTGTTGAAGGGGGTGCAGAATAATGGTCGACATCAACCAGATCCCGACCCGGCGCCCGTTCCATCGCCGCCGCAAGACCTGCCCGTTCTCCGGCGCGAACGCGCCTAAGATCGACTACAAGGACGTACGTCTTCTGCAGCGCTACATTTCCGAGCGCGGCAAGATCGTGCCGTCGCGCATCACCGCCGTCAGCCAGAAGAAGCAGCGCGAACTCGCCAAGGCGATCAAGCGCGCCCGCTTCCTCGGCCTGCTGCCCTACGTGGTTCGCTAACGCTCTTTCAGCGGGCGGTTCGCCGTCCGCTTTTCCCACGGCGACGGGCGCCGCAGGGTTGCCATCAAATCCCGGGTTGAGGTGAAGACCTCTAACTGCCGCGACAGGCAGGACAGCGACATAGGGGGCGACGCCCTCAGCTTCCTGACCTGTTCCAGACAACTCGGCGTCGATGCCAGTGATTTGGCGCCCAAGCGAAGGAACAAAAACCATGGATGTCATTCTTCTCGAACGCGTTTCCCGCCTCGGCCAAATGGGCGATACCGTCAAGGTCAAGGATGGATTCGCCCGCAACTTCCTGCTGCCGCAGGGCAAGGCGCTGCGCGCCAACGAAGCCAACAAGAAGAAATTCGAAGGTCAGCGCGCCCAGCTCGAAGCCCGCAACCTCGAGCGCAAGTCCGAGGCCATGCAGATTTCGGAAAAGCTCGACGGCAAGAGCTTCATCGCCGTGCGTTCGGCCGGCGAAACCGGCCAGCTCTACGGCTCGGTGTCGACCCGCGACATCGCAGAGCTTTTGATGGCGGAAGGCTTTTCGGTCAACCGCAACCAGATCCTGCTCAACCAGCCGATCAAGACCATCGGCCTCACCAATGTCGCGATCGCGCTGCATCCGGAAGTCGAGGTCACTATTACGCTCAACATCGCCCGTACGGCCGACGAAGCCGAGCGCCAGGCCAAGGGCGAGACGCTGACCACCGCCGAAGCCATCTATGGCGAAGACATCAATGACAATGCCCGCCCGGACAACTTCTTCGACCCCAATGCCGAGTTCGAAGGCGGCGAAGACAACGGCTGATTGCACGTCACAAGGCGTTGAGAGCGGCGCTTCAAAACGTTTCGTCGGCTTCCAGTCATTTCTGGACCAATGCCCGGGCCCCTAGCCTGCGCATTTTGTGCCAAAAGGAACTTTCCGAACCCCTATATGTTGAGGCAGAGTAGGACAGCGTGTCTGACCGAGAGGGGACATTGGTCATGAATATTCTGCTGAAACGCATTCTCGACCGCCTAGTGCGCACCGGCAATCTCAAAGTCACCGGGCCGAAAGGCCTCTCGGTGATTTTCGGCGACGGCAGCGGCGAGCCGGTGCACATGCACATAAAGACGGCGCATGCCGAGCGCGCCATCACCTTCGATCCAATGCTTGCGGTGCCGGAAGCCTATATGGACGGTGAACTCGACATACTCGAGGGCGGCGTGCTGGGGGTGATGCGCATCGCCTTCCAGAACATGGGTAGCGGCGGCATCGACGCCACCTGGTCGAAGGCGATCGAGGGTCTGCGCCATGCTTTTCGCCGCCTGCAGCAGATCAACACGGCGGCGCGCGCGCGCCGCAACGTGCAGCGCCACTATGATCTGTCGGGCGACCTCTACCGGCTCTTCCTCGACGATGACATGCAGTATTCCTGCGCCTATTTCGAGCAACCGGACATGACGCTCGATGAGGCCCAGGCCGCAAAGAAGCGCCACATCGCCGCCAAGCTCAGGCTAAAGGCCGGCCAGACGGTGCTCGACATCGGCTCCGGCTGGGGCGGGCTCAGCCTCTATCTCGCCAAGTCCTTCGACCTGGACGTGCAAGGTGTGACGTTGTCGACCGAGCAGCACGGCGTCGCCACCGACCGCGCCAATGCGCAAGGCCTGGAAAACCGCGTGCATTTCGAAGTGAGGGATTATCGCGAGCTCAACGAGCGCTTCGACCGCATCGTCTCGGTCGGCATGTTTGAGCATGTCGGCGTCAACCACTACCGCACCTTCTTCGACAAATCGGCGACGCTTTTGAAGCCGGACGGCGTCATGCTGCTGCACACGATCGGCCGCTCCGGCGCGCCGTGGGCAACCAGCGCCTTCATCCGCAAATACATCTTTCCCGGCGGCTACATACCCTCGCTCTCTGAAGTAATGCCTGCGATCGAAAAGTCGGGTCTTATCGTCACCGACATCGAAATCCTGCGGCTACATTACGCCGAGACACTGAAGCATTGGAGCGCGCGCTTCGCCGCCAACCGCGACAAGGCCAAAACGATTTATGACGAACGGTTCTGCCGTATGTGGGAGTTCTATCTGGCAGCTTCGGAAGCTGCCTTCCGCTGGCAGGATCTGGTGGTCTTCCAAATCCAGATTGCCAAGAAGAACGACACGCTGCCGATGTCTCGCGACTATATGGCCACATGCGAGAAGGCGTTGCAGATGCGCGACATGGGGCATCGCCAAAAAGCCCCTGCCGCCAAGCCTGCGCGGCGCCGCAAGGTAGCGGATAGGGAATAGACTGCCGGCGATCACACTATTGCCGCTTGCCATTGCCGGCTCGCACGCTGAAAAAGGTCTCGTCGTCGCCGCGAGACCTTTTTTCATGACCTATCTCATCTACATCGTTGCTGCCCTTGCCGAGATCGCCGGCTGCTTTTCGATCTGGGCGTGGTGGCGGCTGGAAAAATCGCCGCTGTGGCTGGCGCCGGGCCTGGTTTCGCTCGCTTTGTTCGGCTTCCTGCTGGCGCTGGTAGACATCAGCGCGGCGGGCCGTGCCTATGCTGCCTATGGCGGCATTTACATCGCCGCCTCGCTCGGATGGCTGTGGCTGGTGGAAGGCGTGCGCCCCGACCGCTGGGACCTTGCCGGTTCCGCGCTCTGCATCGTTGGCGCCTCGGTCATCCTGCTCGCACCTCGGGGTGCCTGAGCCATGGAACTGCCTATCCCGCTTCGACAGGGCGTCGAGCGCCTCCTCGAAAAAGTGCCGCTGCCGACGCTGAAGCAAGCGGCAAAAACGCTGTCGGACCGCTACCGCGCCGAACTGCGCGACGGCCGTCTGCACATGGCCGAGGAGATGGCGGTCAAGGCCTATCTGGCGACGCGGCTGCCGGCGACCTATGCCGCCGTCCATGCCAGCCTCGATGCGGTCAGCGAGGCAAGACCCGACTATGCGCCGAAAACCCTGCTTGACGTCGGCGCCGGCCCCGGTACCGTGCTTTGGGCCGCGCTCGATCTCTGGCCCGACCTTGAGCAGGCGGTGCTAATCGAGGCGAGCGCCGCGGTGCGCCGAGTCGGCGAGGCGCTTGCCACTGAGGCGATGACGGCAAGGACCGCCTGGCTGGCCGGCGATGTCACCATCGACCTTGCCGATCTCAAGCCGGCCGAGCTGGTCACCTGCGCCTATGTGCTGGACGAGATCGGACCGGCGTCGCTGCCAAAACTCATCGACCGGCTCTGGCACCTGACCGACAACACGCTGCTGCTCGTCGAGCCGGGCACGCCGGCCGGATGGCAGCGCATTCTTTCCGTGCGCCGGCAGCTGGTCGAGGCGGGCGCGCATGTGCTTGCGCCTTGCCCGCATCAGGCGCCCTGCCCGCTCGTGCCGCCCGACTGGTGCCATTTTTCGCGCCGTGTCGCGCGTTCGCGCCTGCACCGGCTGGCCAAGGACGCCGACGTGCCGTGGGAAGACGAGAAATTCATCTACGTCGCCGCCTCCCGCCACGCTGTTGCCCCGCCGCAGGCGCGTGTGATCGCACCGCCGAAATCGGGCTCCGGAAAAGTCCTACTGAAACTTTGCGAAAAGGACGGCAGCGCCGGCGAAAAACTGTTCACCAAGCGCGATGGCGATGCGTTCAGGCTGGCGCGCCGGCTCGACTGGGGCGACGCAGTCTAATCTCCCATTGATTCCTGTGGAGCTCCCTTCTCTTCGATTTTGTTCTTGCTTTGTTCAAAGCGTCGCGTAGAATCGCGACCTTGCCGAGTCAAATGGAATCAGAGCCCGGGAGTTCTGTCCTGTGGACGGTTTGCCGTTCCTGTGAACAGCGGGCATCAACGCTGATTGAGCACGAGTGATGCATATAAGTCAGCACCGGCTTTTTCTCGCTCTGATATCGAGAGACCGGGATCGAAATCGGGGACATTATGGCAGAGGCAGCACGAAAATTCGGCGTGGCGGAAACACCGCTCTATCGCGAGGCACCGAACAACATCGAGGCCGAGCAGGCGCTGCTCGGCGCGATCCTCGTCAACAACGATGCTTTCTACCGCGTCTCGGATTTCCTGAAATCCGGCCATTTTTACGAGCCGCTGCATAGAAAAATCTTCGAAGTCGCCGCCGAACTCATCCGTATGGGCAAAATAGCGACACCGATCACGCTGAAGACCTTCCTGCCTGCCGACGAGAAGGTCGGCGACATGACGGTTGCGCAATATGTCGTGCGGCTGGCCGTCGAGGCGGTCACCGTCGTTAACGCCGCCGACTACGGCCGCGCCATCTACGATCTCGCCACGCGACGCGCGCTGATCACCGTCGGCGAAGACATGGTGAACATCGCCTACGACGCGCCGGTCGACATGTCGCCATCCGAGCAGATCGAGGATGCCGAGCGGCGCCTGTTCGAACTGGCCGAGACCGGCCGCTATGATGGCGGCTTCGAGAGCTTCACCGACGCGGTCAAAACCGCCGTCGACATGGCCAACGCCGCCTATATGCGCGACGGGCATCTGTCGGGCGTCGCCACGGGCCTGCGCGATCTGGACCGCCGCATGGGCGGCCTGCAGCCGTCCGATCTGATCATCATCGCTGGCCGCCCCGGCATGGGCAAGACGTCGCTCGCCACCAACATGGCCTTCAACATCGCCGAAGCCTATGTACCGGCGCAACAGGCCGACGGCTCGTTCAAGGCGGCAAATGGCGGCGTCGTCGGCTTCTTCTCGCTCGAAATGTCGTCGGAACAGCTCGCCACCCGCATCATTTCCGAACAGACCGAAATCCCGTCGTCAAAAATCCGCCGCGGCGAGATCAGCGAGATGGACTTCGAAAAGCTGGTCGCCTGCTCGCAGACCATGCAGAAGATCCCGCTGTTCATCGACCAGACCGGCGGCATCTCGATCGCGCAGCTCTCGGCGCGCGCGCGGCGGCTGAAGCGCCAGCGCGGTCTCGATGTCATCGTCATCGACTATATCCAGCTGATGCAGGGATCGAGCGCCAAATCCTCACAGAACCGCGTGCAGGAGATCACCGAAATCACCACCGGCCTGAAGGCGCTAGCCAAGGAGCTTGCCGTGCCGATCATCGCGCTGTCACAGCTGTCGCGCCAGGTCGAAAGCCGTGACGACAAGCGCCCACAGCTTTCGGATCTGCGTGAATCGGGCTCGATCGAGCAGGACGCCGATGTGGTGATGTTCGTCTACCGCGAGGAATATTATCTGAAGAACCGCGAGCCGAAGCCCGGCACCGACGAATACATCAAATGGGAAAACGAGATGAACGAGATGCGCGGCAAGGCCGAAGTCATCATCGCCAAGCAACGCCATGGGCCGACCGGCTCGGTCAGCCTCGCCTTCCAGGGTGAGTTCACCCGCTTCTCCGACCTCGCCGAGGAGCATCATATTGCGGAGAGGTTCGAGTAGCTTTTGACTTACCGCCGCGCTCCGTCACACCCCCCTCTGGCCTGCCGGCCATCTCCCCCGCAAGGGGGGAGATCGGCAGCTTTGCCGGCGTTGCTCTTCCTGCAACGTCAGCGATTGGCGAAAGCGATGGCGACATCCAATCTCCCCCCTTGCGGGGGAGATGTCCGGCAGGACAGAGGGGGGTGGGAAGGATCACCAGCCTCCGGCCGCTTTGGAGCGTCATCAGCCTGATGGCCAAATCGCGCATCCAGTTCATCTGCCAGAATTGCGGTTCGGTGCATCAGCGCTGGGCCGGCAAATGCGACGCCTGCGGCGAGTGGAATACGCTGGTCGAGGAAGGCACGTCCGGCGGCATCGGCTCGGGTCCTGCCAACACCCGCAATGCGCGCAAGGGCCGCGCCGTAGTGCTGACGACTTTGTCCGGCGACATCGAGGACGCGCCGCGCATCGTCTCCGGCATCGGCGAGCTCGACCGCGCCACCGGCGGCGGTTTCGTGCGCGGCTCGGCCCTTCTGGTCGGCGGCGATCCCGGCATCGGCAAGTCGACGCTGTTGACCCAGGCTGCCGCAGCGCTGGCGTCCAAGGGCCACCGCATCATCTATGTCTCGGGAGAAGAGGCGGTTGCCCAGATCAGGCTGCGTGCGCAGCGGCTCGGCGTCGCCGATACTCCGGTGGAGCTTGCCGCCGAAACCAATGTCGAGGACATCCTCGCCACCATCGCCGACGGCAAGCGGCCGGATTTGGTGATTCTGGATTCGATCCAGACCCTGTGGACCGACATGGCCGATTCGGCTCCAGGCACCGTCACCCAGGTGCGTGCCGCCGCCCAGGCGATGATCCGCTATGCGAAATCCACAGGCGCGGCGATCGTGCTCGTCGGTCACGTCACCAAGGAAGGCCAGATCGCCGGGCCACGCGTCGTCGAGCATATGGTCGACGCGGTGCTCTATTTCGAGGGCGAAGGCGGTCACCACTACCGCATTCTGCGCACGGTCAAGAACCGCTTCGGACCGACCGACGAGATCGGCGTCTTCGAAATGTCTGACATGGGCCTTCGCGAGGTCGCCAATCCGTCCGAGCTTTTTCTCGGCGAACGCCATGCGAAAGCGCCGGGCACCGCGGTTTTCGCCGGCATGGAAGGCACCAGGCCGGTGCTGGTCGAGATTCAGGCGCTGGTGGCGCCGTCGTCGCTGGGCACGCCGCGCCGCGCCGTCGTCGGCTGGGACGGCGCCCGGCTGTCGATGATCCTCGCCGTTCTCGAAGCCCATTGCGGCGTTCGCTTTGGCACGCATGACGTCTATCTCAACGTCGCCGGCGGGTACCGTATCTCGGAGCCGGCTGCCGATCTGGCGGTGGCGGCCGCACTGGTTTCCTCGCTCACCGGTCTTGCCCTTCCCGCCGATTGCGTCTATTTCGGCGAAATCAGCCTTTCGGGCGCCGTGAGGCCGGTTGCGCATGCGCAGCAGCGCCTGAAGGAAGCCGAAAAGCTGGGTTTTGGGAGCGCGGTTCTGCCCTTGGGCAGCGAGGAACTTGCCGGCGGGATAGGGGCCGGCGCTTTCCAACCCACCGAGCTTGCCGATCTCGTGGCGCGCATAGCCGGCTCACGGCGCAGCCGCGCCGACGAGCAAGAGTGACGCGGCTCATGAAGTGGGGCAAAAGACATGCCGATTACGCTGCTTGACGGAATTCTCGTCGGCTTCACCTTGGTCTCGGCGATGCTCGCCATGGTTCGCGGCTTTTCGCGCGAGATCCTCTCCGTCGTCTCCTGGATAGCGGCGGCGGCGGCGGCGTTCTTCTTCTACCAGCCGCTCCTGCCTTACGTTCAGCCCTATGTCGAGAATGAGAAGATTGCCATGGTGGTAGCCGCCGGCATCGTCTTCATCGTCGCGCTGATCGTCGTCTCCGTTATCACCATGAGACTCGCCGACTGGATCATCGATTCCCGGGTCGGCGCCCTCGACCGCACGCTGGGTTTCCTCTATGGCGCGGCGCGCGGCATCCTAGTCGTTGCGGTGGCCCTGCTGTTCTTCAACTGGCTGGCCGGCCCCAAGGCTCCGGGCTGGGTCGCCAACGCCAAGTCGCGGCCGCTGCTCGAATCGATCGGCGCCAAGCTCGAAAGCCTGCTGCCCGAGGATCCGGAGAACGCGATCCTCAACAGGCTCAATCCAAATCAGCCGGCACCCGAGACCGGCGCCGAGACGCCTCCGGCGGCCGACGCGCCGGCGGCGGACGCACCGGCAGCCGGCGACGATGCTCCGGCGCTCGACGGGAGCGCGACCGACGCGCCACCGGCCGACAATGCACCGGCCAATCCGGCGCCGGCAAACTGACGATCTCGTGAAAGCCGCAAACTCTACGTTGCTCTTGGGCAGTCATCACACTATATAGCGACTTTAGCGGAGCTGAAGATGGCAGACGCAGACGACGTGCTTTGCGCCGAAGCTGACGATCATTTCCATGACGAATGCGGTGTGTTCGGTATTTTTGGCCGGCAAGACGCCGCGGCTATCGTCACGCTCGGCCTGCATGCGTTGCAGCATCGCGGCCAGGAAGCGGCCGGTATCGTTTCCTATGACGGCACCCAGTTCCATGTCGAACATCATGTCGGCCTGATCGGCGACACCTTCACCAAGCAGCGCGTCATCGACAGCCTGCAAGGCAACCGCGCCATCGGCCACACGCGCTACGCCACCACAGGCGGCGCCGGCCAGCGCAACATCCAGCCGTTTTTCGCCGAGCTCGCCGATGGCGGCTTCGCCGTCGCCCACAACGGCAACCTCACCAACGCCATGACCGTGCAGCGCGCGCTGCAGAAACAAGGCGCGATCTTCTCGTCGACCTCCGACACCGAGACGCTGCTGCATCTCGTCGCCACCAGCAGGGAACGCGATCTCAACTCGCGCTTCATCGATGCGGTGCGCCAGGTCGAAGGCGCCTTCTCGCTGGTGGCGATGACTTCTAAGAAGTTGATCGGTTGCCGCGATCCGCTCGGCATCCGGCCGCTGGTGCTCGGCGATCTCGACGGCGCCTGGATCCTGGCTTCCGAAACCTGCGCGCTCGACATCATCGGCGCCCGTTTCGTGCGCGACATGAAGCCCGGCGAGATGGTCGTCGTCACCGCCAAGGGCATCGAGAGCCTGTTTCCGTTCGAGCCGCAGAAGACACGCTTCTGCATCTTCGAATATGTTTATTTCGCACGCCCGGATTCGTCGGTCGAAGGCCGCAACGTCTACGAGGTGCGCAAGCGCATCGGCGCCGAGCTGGCGCTCGAAAGCCCAGTCGACGCCGACATCGTCGTGCCGGTGCCCGACAGCGGCACCCCGGCGGCGATCGGCTTTTCGCAGGCCGCCGGCATCCCGTTCGAGCTCGGCATCATCCGCAATCACTATGTCGGCCGTACCTTCATCCAGCCCGGCGATTCGATCCGCCACATGGGTGTCAAGCTCAAGCACAACGCCAACCGCCGCATGATCGAAGGCAAGCGCGTAGTGCTGGTCGACGATTCGATCGTGCGCGGCACCACCAGCCAGAAGATTGTGCAGATGGTGCGCGATGCCGGCGCCAAGGAAGTGCACATGCGCATCGCCTCGCCGCCGACGCGCGCTTCCTGCTTCTACGGCGTCGACACGCCGGAGAAGTCGAAGCTGCTCGCTTCGCGCATGTCGGTGGAAGAGATGGCCGAGTTCATCCGCGTCGATTCGCTCGGTTTCCTGTCGATCGACGGGCTCTACCGCGCCGTCGGCGAGGCCGGCCGTGACAATGACCAGCCGCAATTCTGCGACGCCTGCTTCACCGGGCAATATCCGACCCGGCTTGCCGACTTCGAAGGTTCGGACAATGTGCGCACGCTGTCGCTACTGGCGGCGGGAGGTTCGTAGGTCTTGCTGCAACCCGCGAATTTCGCCGGCTTGCAAATTTCGTCGCGATTGCTGTGTCGCGCCCCCTCTGTCCTGCCGGACATCATAGAGCGCTAACCTTCGGAGCTGCCCGGTGACCCCTGCCCTCGACCTTTCCGGCCGCGTCGCGGTCGTCACCGGCGCCTCGCGCGGCATCGGCTACTTCCTCGCCTTGGAACTTGCCGCCGCTGGAGCGCATGTCATCGCGGTTGCCCGCACCGTCGGCGGGCTGGAGGAACTCGACGATCAGATCAAGGCAACGGGCGGACAGACGACGCTGGTGCCGCTCGACCTTGCCGACATGGCCGGCATCGACCGGCTGGGCGGCGCCATCCACGAACGCTGGGGCAAGCTCGACGTCCTGGTCGCTAATGCGGCGGTGCTCGGCGTCATCTCGCCGATCGGCCATGTCGAGGCCAAGACCTTCGAAAAGGTGATGACCATCAACGTCACCTCGACGTGGCGGCTGATCCGCTCGGTCGATCCGTTGCTCAGGCTCTCCGACGCCGGCCGTGCCATCGTGCTTTCCTCCAACGCCGCCCATTCGGCGCGAGCCTTCTGGGCGCCCTATGCGGCCTCGAAGGCGGCAGTCGAGACCATGATGCGTTCCTGGGCGCACGAGACGGAAAACTTGGCCCTCAGGGTCAATGCCGCCGACCCCGGCGCCACCCGCACTGCCATGCGGGCGCAGGCGGTGCCCGGCGAGGATCCGGAGACGCTGCCGCATCCCCAGGAGATCGCCAAACGCATCGTGCCGCTGGCCAGCCCTGCGCTTAGGGAAACCGGGCTGATCTTCCAGGCCAAGCACAACCGCTTTGTCGCCTACCGGCAACCGGAGTAGACGCATCGCGCATTTTGACGGAAGAATTGCGCCGCCACGACGTTATTGGAATGCCAAAATTTCCCAACGGAGGACCACCATGCGCAGACTGCTTCTCGTCACCGCCGCTGCATCGCTGGCAGCCATCGGCGTCGCATCCTCACAGGATACGACAATGAGCTTCTTCGTCACCAGCGTCGGCTCGGGCAAGGGCGCCGATCTCGGCGGCCTCGCAGGTGCCGATGCGCATTGCGCCTCGCTGGCTGAAGCGGCCGGCGTCACCGGCAAGACATGGCGCGCCTATCTCTCGACAGGCGATACCGATGCGCGCGATCGTATCGGTAACGGACCTTGGTTCAACGCCAAGGGCGTCAAGATCGCCGACGATGTCGCTGCGCTGCATAGCGATGCCAACGCCATCACCAAGCAGACGGCACTCGACGAAAACGGTGAAATGGTCAATGGCCGCGGCGACAAGCCCAACCGGCACGACGTGCTCACCGGCTCCAAGCCCGACGGCACGAAAATCGCCGACCAGACCTGCGGCGACTGGACGCTCAGCGGAGCAGAAGGTGCGGCAATGACGGGCCATCACGACCGCACCGGCCTCGACGATTCGGCCGCCGCCAAATCGTGGAATTCCTCGCACGCTTCACGCGGCGGCTGTAGTCAGGAGGCGCTGAGGAGCACCGGCGGTGACGGCCTGTTCTACTGCTTTGCCGTGAACTGAGTTGTTCCAACAACACAGGATATCGCACGGCTGTGATGCCGTGGCGAACCACCGCGCCCGGCCGCGCTTTCGTCGATCGCCCGGAGTTGATAGGATCGCCCGACTCCCACAACAAACGAGAAATCCCATGGCGGCTTCGAGCGTAGCGTTGGTCTGGTATCTGGTGATTGCCGGTCCGCAAGGCGGCATGGTGGTGCTGCCCAGCACGTTCGACACCCGCGAACAGTGCACCTCCGCCATCACCGAATATCAGAAGCAGCCGACGCCGGCCGGCTGGTCGGTGCAGTGTGTGCCGAGCGCCTCGCCCTTCGCAGACGAGGGCGAAAGTGAGTAGCCGGCGCGCGTTCAGCGCTGAGCGCTGACCGTCAGTTCCGGCCTGGTATTGATGGTCTGAAACACCACGCAATAGCGTTCGGTCAGCTTGAGCAGAGCGTCGATGCGCTCCTGTGGCTCGTCAGTGTCGAGGCCGAAATTCAGCCGGATGGCGCGGAAGCCGACCGGTGCATCTCTTGCCACACCTAAGGTGCCGCGAAAGTCGAGATCGCCTTCGGCCTCCACCGTGGCGGCGCCGAGCTTGAACTCCAGCGCCGTCGCCACTGCTTTCAGCGTTACGCCGGCGCAAGCAACCAGCGCCTCCAGCAGCATATCGCCCGAGCACAGTTCGAGCCCGGAACCGCCGGTTGCCGGATGCAGCCCGGCAACGGCGAGCGCCCTGCCGGTCTCGACCTTGCAGGCGATCGACTGGTCGTCGATCGAGCCCTTGGCCCGAAGCGTGATCAGCGCGCGCGATGCGTCATCGCGATAAGTCTCCTTGAGCGGCGCCTGCATGGCCTTCAGTCCGGTGGCGTCCATCCATCTCCAATCCTTTCGGCAGTCATTTTCATCGCTCGTCACGATACTCGAATGGAACCGGTACGGCCTAAACCTCGATTTCACGACATTTGGGTCAGAGTGACAAGCTCTCGTCATTAGACTTGGTGCGCTTCATGCGACCTGGGGGCGCCACGCGATGACGCCGTCCGTCCGAGCCCGTACCTTGGGTGAAGCCAGGCAGGTGGCGACGGCCTCGTAGCCGGGAGTGCCGGGGTACGTCGCGACGTACGTTGGTGGATTGTGATTGGCGGGGCAGAGGATGATCGCTTCGTCGGTGCCGACAGCCGCCAGGTCCAGTATCGCGCAGGAGCGTGTGAGCAGAAAAAGCGGTCGACCCCTGGAGCCAGCCCTGCCCCAACGCAAGCTCGCCACTGGCGCAGCGCCGCGCAGGGTTCTGTCCGTGTAGCGTGCGCCGTGGCGCTGATCGTCGCGGCTGCCTGCTGATCATCGGCAACGAACATTTCCGCAAGTGGCTGTAGGATGCGGCAACCCTGCTGACAGTGCGGTGTCAGGACAAGGTATCATAGTCTGGTGACATGACGGAATCGCTAAGCATGCCAGCCACCACCGACACCGCCGCCGAGCGCACCCTTGGCATTATCCTGGTTTCGGCGTCGGCGGCCGTCTTCGGCCTCACCGGCGTGTTGACCAAGTCGATCCATGCCGACCCGCTGACCATCACCTGCTGGCGCGGCTTTGTCGGCTCTATCCTGATCACCCTCTATGTGCTGTGGCGGCGCCGCCGCTCCGGCAGGCGTGAAAGCCTGCGTCTCGGCTGGCGCGGCTGGCTGCTGGCGATCGAGGGCGCGCTCGCCAGCATCGCCTTCATCTCGGCGTTCAAATTCACCTTCGTCGCCAATGTCGCGATCATCTACGCCACCGCACCTTTCGTCACCGCGCTGCTGGCCTTCGTGCTAGTTCGTGAGCGCTTCCGCCTGCAGACGCTTGTCGCCGCCACCGTATCGCTCAGCGGTGTGGCCATTATGGTGTGGTCCGGCTTCGGCACCGGTAATCTGTTCGGCGACGGGCTGGCGCTGCTGATGACGGTCGGCGCCGCGCTCTACATGATCATGGTACGCGCCTTCCGCGACACGCCTGTGGTGTGGGCCGGTGCGGTATCGGCATTCCTCCTGTTCGGGCTCGGCTGGTTCGTTACCGACCCATTGGCGGTCTCAGCCAGGGACGCAGTGCTGCTCGTCGCCTTCGGCATGTCGTTCGCGCTGGCCTCTATTTTGTGGACGGAGGGCGCGAGGCTCATCCCGGCGGCCGAATCCGGCCTGCTGGGCTCCGCTGAAGTTCCGTTCGCGATCCTGTTCGCCTTCCTGTTCCTGGCCGAGGTCCCGCCGGCTGCCAGCATGATCGGCGGCGCCATCGTGCTCTGCGCGGTGTTCGCCCATGCCGGACGCGACTGGCAAGCGGCGAGGCAGCGCTCTGCCTGAGAAAATCTGCCCCTGAATTAAATTTGCAAAGTCATGGAACCATTATCAGGTTCAGGCATTGTTGGGTTCGACGGGTCATCCCAAGTCCCCCCAAACCCCTCGGCCCGTCTAACCTATAGCCGACCGCAAGGTCGGCTTTTTCTTTCGCGAAATCAGCTTGGTGCGCCTGCCAAGGCAAGGTTGCCGCTGAACAGCGCAGCTAAATCCTGTGCCGGGGGCTCGGCATCCTGGCGCAGCCGGATGGCGAACTCGGTGATGGGAACCGGCGGCAGCCCAAGGTCGCGCGGTGCCTCGACGAGGCCGGAATGGGCAAAGCGCGCCGTCCGCAACGTCAGAGCAATGCCGGCATTCACCGCCGTGCGCAGCCCGGCCAGGCTGGCACTGCCGGCGGCGATGCGGTAGCGGCGGCCGGCCGTGTCGAGTGCCGCGATCGCCGCTTCGCGAAAGCCGCAATGCGGATCGAGCAGTGCCAGCGGTACCTCGTCCTGGCGCGAGACCAGTCCCTTTTGCGAACAGAGCCAGACCATGGGCTCGCGGAGCACGCCCACTTCGTCCGGTGCCGGTGCCTGGCGCATGGCGATCGCCAAATCGAGGGTGCCGGATTGCAGCGCCTGCGCTAATTCGGCGGAGCGGCCGACGCGCAATTCGATCCGGACGCGTGGATGACTCACGGCGAAGGCCCTGAGCAAATCCGGCAGGCCGCTGTCGGCGAAATCCTGCGTCGTGCCGATGGCGACGCGCCCGTCGGCCCGCACGCCCTTGAGTGCCAGCCACGCCTCGCGATGTACTGCCAGAATACGTCGTGCGTGGCCGACCAGATCCTCCCCGGCCGGCGTCAGGCCGCGGCCCCGCCCCTGCCGCGCCAAAAGCGGTTCACCGACGATATCCTCCAGCCGTTGCATCTGCGCCGTCACCGCCGAAGGCGAGCGACCGACGATCGATGCTGCCTGCGCCAGCGAGCCGCCGTCGACGAAGGCGAGAAAGGTTTTGAGGAGATCGGGGTCGAGCGCCTGCATAATTCAGTTATATCGAAGTGTTAGTCTAAAACAATTCGATTTTTTTGGCGCTAGAACCGTGGCATGGTTTTTCCCGGCGGCGCAAGACGCAAGCCCTTAGAAGAAAGACCAGGAGAACGAAATGCCAATCATCAATGTCAGCGTTACCGGCAGACCCGATGCTGCTCTGTCCGCTACCATCGCCAGGGAGGTGACCGAACTGACCGCAATGCACCTACGCAAGGATCCGACCATCACCGCGGTCGCCATTTCCTATCTCGACCCGCAGCACTGGTTCGCCGGCGGCAGGTCGCTGGCCGAGCATGGCGTCAAGACCTTCTGGCTCGACATCAAGGTGGTCGACGGCACCAACACCAAGCTCGAGCTGGAGGCCTATCTCAGGGCGATCTTCGCCGCCTTTGGCCGCTTGCTGGGTGAGATGCATGAAGAAAGCTACGCCTTCGTGCATGAAGTGCCGGCTGCCGCCTATGGCTATGGCGGCAAGACGCAGGAATTCCGCTTCATCAGTGGGAGGTTGAAAGCGGCGTAAAGGGCGCCGTTCAGTTCCACGCTCATCCCGCAAGTCATGTTGGCGAGGGTGAAGCATGACAGACCGGCAGCTTGCAGCCCGCCTGGTCGAGCAGCATTGACGTCGAGCCCACTTCGTCTAGGTTCTTATCGAAGCGGCCAGGAAGAACCGCGAAGTGAAAATCTGTTGGGAGAGACGCGGCATGATCCTGACACTGGCGCTGCTTGCGGGCCTTGTCGCGGCTTGGCTGCTGATCGGCGTGGTGGAAAAATTCCGCCTCGGCCTGCGTTTCATGCAGGCGCTGCTCTATGTGCCGTTCAAGCTCGCCTACCGGATTGCCGACGGCCGCATCAAAATCGCCCGCGCAGCACCCGTGCCGGTCATCTATGTGATTTCGCACCAGTCACGGTTCGAACCGGCGCTGATGCTGTCGCTGCTGCCCGAAGATACGCTGCACATTCTCGACCAGGCCTCTGCTAGGTCGCCTTGGCTCGAACCATGGCGCGAGCTTGGCCGCACCATCGCCTTCAACGCCGAGCATATCTTCGTCAGCCGTCGGCTGGTGCGGGTGCTGAAGGGCAAGGGCCGCCTTGCCGTCTATCTGCCGGATGCGGTCGAGCCTGATATCAAGACATTTCGCCTGTTTCGCGCCGTCACCCGCATCGCCATGCAGGCCGATGCCCGGATCGTGCCGATCTTCGTCGCCGGCGCGCGCACTCTGCCGGTATCGCTAACGCCGGCAGACAAGGCACCGCGGCGCTGGTTTCCCCTTCTGTCGATCAGCGTGCTGGAGCCAATGACGATCGCCGAGTTGGTGGCACGAAATCCTGATCAGTCCTCAAACACCAATGCGCTGTTCGACCGTTTTGCCGAAGCCCGGCTTTTCGGCAGCGATCTTAATCGCGGCCTGTTCCTCGCCATGCGCGACGCCGCCGACCGAGTCGGCGGCTCGCATCCTATCGTCGAAGACGTGGTCAGCGGCACGTTGAACTACAGAAAGCTGTTCATCGGCGCGCGGGTGCTGGGCCGCCGCTTCGAGGCGGCGACGGCGCCGGGCGAAGCGGTTGGACTGCTGTTGCCCAACGCCAATGGCGTCGTGCTGTCGCTCATTGGCCTGTTGTCGGCGAGCCGGGTGGCGGCGATGATCAACTACACCGCAGGCCCGGCCAGCGTCACCGCCGCCGTGCGCACGGCGGAGATCCGCACCGTGGTCTCGTCGCGCGCCTTTATCGATAAGGCCAGCCTCGCTGACATCGTCTCGGCGGTGGAAGAAGGCGGCGCCAAGCTGTTGTGGCTGGAGGATGTGCGGACCAGCGTAACCGTGCTGGACAAGCTCGCCGCCGCCTCGCTGTGGCGCTGGCCACTGCAGCCGCAGAATGCCGCCAAGCCAGCGGTGATCCTGTTCACCTCAGGCTCGGAAGGCACGCCCAAGGCGGTGGTGCTGTCGCATAGGAACCTTCTCGTCAACGCCATGCAGGCCGAAGCCCGCATTACTATCTCGCCGGCCGATATCCTGCTCAACGTGCTGCCGGTGTTCCACTCGTTCGGGCTCACCGGCGGCACCATCCTGCCGCTGGTCACCGGAGTGAAACTATTCCTCTATCCCTCGCCGCTCCACTACAAGCTGATCCCCGAGGTCGCACGCAAGGCAAGGCCGACCGTCATGTTCGGCACCGACACGTTCCTCGCCAACTATGCGCGCACCGCCAAGGACGGCGATTTTTCCAGCCTGCGTTTCATTGTCGCCGGCGCCGAGGCGGTGAAACCGGAGACACGCCGCGTCTATCGGGAGCGCTTCCAGGCCGAGATCATCGAAGGTTTCGGGCTGACCGAGGCGTCACCAGTCGTTGCCGTCAATACCGCCATCCACGGCCGCGACGGCACGGTCGGGCGGCTGTTGCCGGCCATGCGCATGAAGCTCGAGCCGGTCGAGGGCATTAGCGGCGCCGGACGGTTGTGGCTCGACGGGCCGAATTTGATGATGGGCTACATGACATCAGATCGGCCCGGCGAATTGCAACCACTCGACGGCTGGCACGATACCGGCGACATCGTTTCGGTCGACCGCGAAGGCTTTATCACCATTCGCGGCCGGGCCAAGCGCTTCGCCAAGATCGCCGGTGAGATGGTGTCGCTGGGCGCAGTCGAGATGCTGGTGCAGTCGCTATGGCCGGAAGAGCATCATGCCGTGGTGGCGGTGCCGGACAGGCGCCGCGGCGAGCGCATCGTGCTGGTCACCACCGCTGATGAGGCCGACCCCGATGAATTGCGCAAATTCGGCAGACAGGCCGGTGCCGCCGACCTGATGGTGCCGA
The DNA here is from genome assembly GCF_040318115.1 of Mesorhizobium sp. M1312. Classification (NCBI taxonomy): domain Bacteria; kingdom Pseudomonadati; phylum Pseudomonadota; class Alphaproteobacteria; order Hyphomicrobiales; family Phyllobacteriaceae; genus Mesorhizobium; species Mesorhizobium sp. M1312. The sequence goes on from NZ_JAMYLQ010000009.1 coordinate 149,492, forward strand.
ACGACATCGTCAAGGTGGAGGAAATCCCGGTGCTGGGTTCAGGCAAGACCGACTATGTCTCGACCCGCAAACTGGCAATTGAACGGCTGGGGCTCAGCGCGGCAGCTTAGCGCTCAGAGCGCGTTGCGTTTTGGTGGAAACAAAACCGCGCTCTAACTCTTTGTTTTAAGGCATTTCATCTAGAGGACCACAATCGACAACAGCAGGATGAACCCGACCGCTATCATCAGCAGGCCCGGCCAGTTCTGCGACAGGCCGAGGAAACCGAGCCCGCGTCGCCGCGGCTCAAGTGTCGGACCTGGCGTTGCGAGATTTGGCGTCGAGCGATCCGGCGCCGCGCGAACAGGCGCTGGATCGCTGAGCCGCCCACGCCTTAAGGCTGCGCCAGCCATGTACACAACGCCAGCGACAATGAGCAACGCACCAATGAGGACGACAGCCATTACTCCTCGCTCTTCTTCAGGTGCTGCGCCTGCCACGACAGCCTAAAAGACCGATGGTTCGCGAGCTCGCTCGCTCGCCCGTTGAAACAGAACGGTCGAGATGCCCGGCAGGTTCCCCCTAGCTACAGCGGAGTGCATTCAAATTGAACTGGGCATCCAGCTTCATCTATTTGTTTTAGCCGCATTTCTGGACGCCAAGTGATTCCACTTGGCTGCAAAATGCTCAGGCGACCGTCGGAAGGAATTGGCGGCAGGTCTGTCAGCCGATGTCTGAAGGCGGCACCTTCTCGCCTTCGCGCTTGGCGCGCTTTGAATAGGCGCGGATGCTGAGCGGCAGGAAGAAAAGATAACCGGCAACCGACGCCGTCAGCGTGTACCAGGGATAGGTCATCAGCAGCAGGATGTAGAGGACGACGCCGAGGATGATCGGCAACACCTTGTCGCCCGGGACTTTCAGGCTTTTTCCGGAATAGACCGGCAGTCGGCTGACCAGCAGGAAGGCGACCAGAACAGTGAAGCCGGCGGCGACGAAGGCGGCAGGGCGGGACGGCTCCACGCCAAGCCGCAGGAAGTACAGATAAAGCGGCAGCATCACCAGCACTGCACCTGCCGGCGCCGGCACACCGACGAAATACTCGGCCTGCCACTGCGGGCGATCTGTTTCTTCATCGAGCACGTTGAAGCGAGCGAGTCTCAGTCCGCAGGCGATGGTGAACAGGAGCGCGGCAATCCAGCCAGGCGAGCCGGCCTGGTCGAGCAGGAAGGCATAGAGCACCAGCGCGGGAGCTACGCCGAAATTGACGATGTCGGCCAGCGAATCCATCTGCGCGCCGAATTTGGACGTCGCCTTCAGCATCCGCGCCAGGCGGCCATCGATGCCGTCGAGGAAGGCGGCGAGCAGCACCATCACCACTGCCGGCTCAAAACGGCCTTCGAAGCCGAAGCGGATGCCGGACAGGCCGGCGCAGATGGCGAGCACGGTGACGAGATTGGGCAGCACCATGCGCATCGGGATTTCATGGATGCGCGGACCGCCGCTGCCATGCGCCTCGAACTTCTTGAACGGCGCGCCCACGGCTCAGGACACCCGCACGAGCGGCGTTGCGGCAATGCCGCCGAATTCGGCCAGTATGGTTTCACCACCGACCGCAGTCTGGCCGACGGCGACACGCGGCGTTGCGATCGAGGGCAGGAATACGTCGACACGCGAGCCGAAGCGGATCAGCCCGAAGCGCTCGCCGATGCCGATCGTGCCGCCGGTTTCGGCCCAGCAGACGATGCGCCGCGCCACAAGGCCGGCGATCTGCACCGCGGCCACCGTGCCGTTGGGGCTTTCGATGACCAGGCCGTTGCGCTCGTTGTCGGCGCTCGCCTTGTCGAGTGCGGCGTTGAGAAACTGGCCCGGCCGATGCTCGATCCTTGTGATGCGGCCGCGCACCGGCGCCCGGTTCACGTGGCAGGAAAAGACGTCCATGAACACCGAGATGCGGGTCATCTCGCCGCCGCCGAGGCCAAGTTCGCGCGGCGGCACGGCCGGACCGACCGCCGTGATGATGCCGTCGGCCGGGCTTACCACCAGCCGGTCGTCGACAGGCGTGACGCGCTCGGGATCGCGGAAGAAATAGACGCACCAGGCCGTCAGGATAAGGCAGACCCAGAACAGGATAGAAGAGAAATAGCCGAGGAAAAGCGTCACTGCGGCGAAGACGGCGATAAACGGATAGCCTTCGCGATGGATCGGAACGAACGTTTTCTTGATCGTGTCGACGAGGTCCATGGGATGGGAACAGCCCTAGTTTCAGGTCCGGCCTCAATAGCGGAAACACCCTGTGGCCGCAACGCAACAATGGGAAAGCCGGTTCGGCGGCGGTTGCCTCGCGCGCGTGTCCGGTTCACGGATATTGGAACCGACCCGGCCTTTGCGATAAAACCGTCGCAGTTGTCGGCGCGCGGCAGCCTCGCCCGTCCTTGGTGAGAGGCGCTTTAAATCGGCCGAGTGGGGCGCCTACGGAACGAAACCTGGGAGCCCGCAATGCTGTCGCAGAGATTAGCAACCAAAGAAGCAAATGTCGTGACGAACGGTTTGGCGTTCGGCGAGTCGCCGCGCTGGCATGACGGCAGGCTTTGGTTCTGCAACTGGGGAACCGGCCAGATCATCGCCGTCGATGCAGACGGCAACAGTGAGGTCATGCTCACCGTGCCGGCCACCCTGCCCTATTCGATAGACTGGCTGCCGGACGGTCGCCTGCTTGTCGTCTGCGGGCGTGAGGGGCTGGTGCTGCGGCAAGAAGCAGACGGGACGCTGGTCACCCATGCCGATCTGCGACACCTCTCAGAGAACCCTTGGAACGAGATCGTCGTCGACGGGCGCGGCAACGTCTACATCAATGGCGGTGGGCCGGCGCCAACTCTCGGCCAGCATTTCGGCCCGGGCATCATCGTGCTGATTGCGCCGGACGGGTCGGTGCGGCAGTTGGCTGACAAGATCGCCTTCGCCAACGGGATGGCGGTGACGCCCGACAACAAAACGTTGATCGTCGCTGAATCGCACGCCAACAGGCTAACCGCCTTCGACATCGCCGCCGATGGCAGCCTTGCCAACCGGCGGCGATGGGCCGACCTCGGCAATGGCTTTCCCGACGGCATCTGCCTCGATGCAGAGGGCGCGGTCTGGTATGCCGACGTGCCCAACCGGCACTGCGTGCGCGTGCGCGAAGGCGGCGCAATGCTCGAGAGTGTCGATGCCGATCGCGGCTGCTTTGCCTGCATGCTTGGCGGCGCGGACGGCAAGACACTGTTCATCGTCGCCGCCGAATGGCGCGGCTTCGAACATATGATCAGCGATGCCCGCACCGGCCAGGTGCTCAGCATCGAGGCTCCCGCACCGGGCGCCGGCTGGCCGTAAGGGCTACGACACTTCCGAGGGGCGGCGGCGGACGACGACGCCGAACTCGTCGCGCTCGCGAGCAATGCGCAGCCGCTCCTCGGCCTCGGTTGCCTCACGCTGGCGGTCCCACATCGACGCGTACAGGCCGGCCTTGCGCATCAAGGCGGCATGCGTGCCACGCTCGGCGATCTGGCCGTCCTGCAGCACGATGATCTCGTCGGCCGAAATCACCGTCGACAGCCGGTGGGCGATGACAATGGTGGTACGGCCTTGGCTGACGAGATCGAGCGCTGCCTGGATCTCCTGTTCGGTATGGCTGTCCAGCGCGGAGGTCGCCTCGTCGAGCATCAGGATCGGCGGCGCCTTCAAGATGGTGCGGGCGATCGCCACGCGCTGCTTCTCGCCGCCGGACAGTTTCAGCCCACGCTCGCCGACCATCGACCGGTAGCCGTCGGGCAGACGTTCGATGAACGGCCCGATCTGGGCGAGTTCGGCCGCCTTGCGGACGTCCTCCTCGCTGGCATCGACGCGGCCGTAGCGGATGTTGTAGGCGATGGTATCGTTGAACAGCACGGTGTCCTGCGGCACCATGCCGATCGCCGCGCGCAGGCTCTCCTGCGTCACGTCGCGAATGTCCTGGCCGTCGATCAGTATCTTGCCGCCCTGAATGTCGTAGAAGCGGAACAGAAGCCGCGAAATCGTCGATTTGCCGGCGCCCGACGGCCCGACAATGGCAACAGTCTTGCCGGCCGGCACTTCGAAGCTGATGCCTTTCAGGATCTTGCGGTTGGGATCGTAGGAAAACTGAACGTCGCGGAACTCGACCTTGCCGGCGCCGACGACCAGGGGCTCGGCGCCCGGCTTGTCGACGATCTCCTGCGGCACATCGAGCAGATCGAACATCTGCTCGATGTCGGTCAGGCCCTGGCGGATCTCGCGATAGATGAAGCCGATGAAGTTGAGCGGCACCGAAAGCTGGATCAGCATGGCGTTGATGAAGACGAAGTCGCCAACCGTCTGCGTACCAGCCTGCACCTCCAGCGCCGAAAGGCACATGACGATAACCGTGCCGAGACCGAAGATGACGCCCTGGCCGAAGTTCAGCCAGCCGAGCGAGGTCCATATCCTGGTGGCGGCGGTCTCGTAGCGCGCCATCGAACGGTCGAAGCGCTCGGCTTCCATGCTCTCGTTGTTGAAATATTTGACCGTCTCGAAATTGAGCAGCGAGTCGATCGCCTTGGTGCTGGCGTCGGTGTCGCTGTCGTTCATGTCGCGTCGAATGACGATACGCCAGTCGCTCGCCCTGATGGTGAACCAGATGTAGAGCCAGACCGTCACCGCCACGACAGCCACGTATTTCCAGCCATAGGTGACGGCGAAGATGCCGGCTGTCAGCGCGAATTCGAGAATAGTCGGCAAGGTGTTGAGCACGGTGAAGCGGACGATCGTCTCGATGCCCTTGGTGCCGCGCTCGATGATGCGCGACAGGCCGCCGGTTCGGCGCTCGAGATGGAAGCGCAGTGACAGTTGATGCATGTGGATGAAAGTGCGGAAGGCGAGCTGGCGCACCGCATATTGTCCGACGCGGGCAAACAGCGCGTCGCGCAGCTGGTTGAAACCGAGCTGCACCAGCCGCACGACATTGTAGGCGATGACCAGCATGACTGGCGCCAGAAGGAAGGCCGGCAACGGCGGCACCGACTTGGCGTCGCCAGCCAGCGCATCGGTCGCCCATTTGAAGAAATAGGGACCGGCAACCAGTGTCAGCTTGGCGACGACCAGAAGCACCGTCGCCCATACAACCCGCGCCCGGAGGTCGGCGCGATCGGCCGGCCACATATAGGGCCAAAGGTTGCGCAATGTCTTGAAAGTCGAACCGGAGTCAGCGGAAACGGTTTTTTCGGCCATTTTTATTTGCCTTCTTCTTATGTTTATTGCTTGACCATGATCTTTTCCGAAACCGGCTTCCAGTTTCGGGGTTATGGTCTAGCGGCCAGAGCAGCAGGAATTGACGAGCGCGGCCAGCGATGCAGAAACATCGGCGAGTGCATCGCCGTCGACTTCATAGCGCGAGCGCTGCCGGTCCGGCTCGTAGCGGACGAGCCCGGCGTCGACCAATATCCTTAGATGCTGCGAAACCGTGGACTGCGCCAGGTCGAGATGGTCGACGACCTCCCGGCAGCAGCAGGAGCGGCTGGCCGAAAGGTGTCTGAGGATCTCGATCCGCGCCGGATGCGAAAGCGCGGCGAGCTTCGCGGCGACGGACTGGCTGTCGGCGAAGCCGCAGGTCTTCTCGGTCAAGGGAGCGTTCATCGTTTATCGGCGATAGACGATGAACGAACTTTCCGCAAGAGGCCGGAAAGAAGAACAGGATTTCTAATCAGCCTTTGTCGGGGCCGTCGTCATCTGGTCGCCCATCGCCTTGAGGTTAGCGGCTTCGCCTTCCTGCGATTTTTCCGGGACCTTGAACACCTGCCCCGGCCAGATGCGGTCGGGATTCCTGATCTGATCCTGATTGGCGAGATAGATGGTCGAGTAGCGCACGCCTTGGCCATAGACGCGCCGCGAGATCTGCCACAGCGTATCGTGGCGGCGGATGATAACGGCGCTGTCGGCGTGTTCGAGCTTCGGCGCCGCGGTCTCGGGAATTTCAGCCGATGTGGCAGGTGGAGCAGGCGCGGTCGCGTCCGCGGCGGCAGGCGGCGTGGCAGGCGTCTGCTCGGCGGGCGCCACGGCGGCGATCGACTCGCCCGGTTCGCGCTCGAACGGCACGGCGGCGCGAGCCACCACCTTTGCCCCGTCGGCATCGAGTGCGTCGACATGGATGGTGTAGGTGCCGACCGGAATGTTGCGCGTCGCCTCGACCAGGAAATGGCCGTCGGGCGAAGTCTTCGCGTCGCCGAGCAAGATATCGTTGGCATAGGCGCGCACCTTGCGGCCGGGATCGGCGAGCCCGGCGACGAAGATCTTGTTGCCGTCGATCTCGATCGCTTCGACGACGACCTTTGGCCCTGCAGCTGGTGTTGCCGGTGCGGCCGGCACGTCCGGAGCGGGCGCGGGGACGGCTTCGACAGTGGCCGGCGCCGTGGCAGCCCGTGCGGCTGGTGCTGCGGCAGCGGGGTCCTCGGCAGCCGGAGCGGCCACCTTGTCGCCAGCAGGCGGCGATTCAGGCTTTGTCTCGGGTGCAGGAACGGTGAGCAATTCAGAGGCCTTGCCCGGCTCCTCGATCATCGCCAGCACCTGGCCAGCAGGACTCTTGGGAATCGAGACGACTGCTGTCTGCGCCGAGGGGGTCACGACATTGCCGGTCATTGAACGCAGTGCGATCGTGTAATCGCCGGGTTTCAGCGGATTGTCGAGAACGATGGCAAAAGCGCCATCGGCACCGGCGACCGTCGAGCCGAGAACCGTCGAACCGTTGAGAATCTCGACCTTGGCGTTGGGTGCGGCATTGCCGGCGACGACGATAAAGCCCTTGATTTCGACCCGAACGATATCGAAGGTCGGCGCGATCGCATCCGCCGTGGCCGGCGCTGTCGGTGCCATCGCACCTGTGGCCGGCGCGGGCGAAACCGATCCATCGGTCCCCGGCTCGGCCGGCTTCTCCACCGGCGGCGTCAGCGATGCCACTTCCGTCGGCGGCGCGCGATTGAGATAAGGGTCGAGCGCGCCCGACACATAGGCGGTTCCCGCCGCGGCGACGGAGCCGCCGACGGCGAACAAAAGCCCCTTTACTGGATTAATTGCCATATTTCCCTGCCCTTAGCCACCTGATGCCGGTCTAGCCTGTTTTGCCCAAACCGACAAGAAAAAGGGGGCCGACAAGAATAAGGGGGTCGACAAGAAAAAGCCCACCTGGGCTTGACCGCGAATAAAGACCCAATCACCAATCATCTCATGAACACGATTCGATCCATCTGCGTCTATTGCGGCTCGTCTCCAGGCCGCGATGAAACCTATGCCAAGGCCGGACACCTGCTTGGGCGTTCGATCGCCAAATCCGGCCTGCGTCTGATCTATGGCGGCGGCACCAAGGGCATCATGGGAGCTGTTGCCGAAGGGGCAATGCGAGCCGGCGGCAAAGTGACGGGCATCATTCCGCGCTTCCTGATCAACAAGGAGGCCACCGAAACCGCGCTTGACCGGCTTGACGAGCTCGTCATCACCGAAAACATGCACGAGCGCAAACATACGATGTTCGAGAAATCCGACGCCTTTGTGGCGCTGCCGGGCGGCATCGGCACGGTCGAGGAAATCATCGAGATCATGACCTGGGGCCAGCTCGGCCATCATCGCAAGCCGATCGTCTTCGGCAACGTCGGGGGATTCTGGGACCCGATGCTGGCGCTGCTCGACCACATGATGGCCGAGGGCTTCATCCACACAGCGCAGCGGGTCAAGCCGCTGGTGGTCGACGATCCGGAGGCGATTGTCGCCGCCATCATGGTCGCTGGATCGTCGGTCGATGCGCCGACCGAGGGTGTGCAGTCGGTAATCGACAAGCTTTAGGCAGTAAGGAAGTAGGCCCGCGCTCATGAAGCGCTATCTCTGCCCTATTCCGCTACTCCGCCCGCAAGTCGGCGACTTGCCCGACTGACCCGCCAGATGACATTGCCGACGTCGTCGGCGACGAGCAGAGCGCCGGTCCGATCGATGGCAACGCCGACCGGACGGCCCATCGCCTTGCCATCACGCGCGATGAAGCCAGTGAGCACATCTTTCGGGGGACCGCTCGGTTTACCGCCGCGGAACGGCACGAAGATCACCTTGTAACCGCTGAGCACGCTTCTGTTCCACGAGCCGTGCTGGCCGACGAAGGCGCCGCTGCCGTAGGCTGGGCCGAGCGACGCGCCTTTGGAGAAGGTCAGTCCCAGCGAGGCGGTATGGGAACCCAGCGCATAATCGGGCTTGACCGCCCTAGTCACGAGATCGGGGCGCTGCGGCTTGACGCGTTCGTCGACGTTCTGTCCGAAGTAGCTGTAGGGCCAGCCATAAAAAGCGCCGTCACGAACCGAGGTCATATAGTCCGGCACGAGATCGTCGCCGATCTCGTCACGCTCGTTCACGGCGACCCAAAGCTCGCCAGTTTCAGGGTTCCAGGACAGGCCGTTTGGGTTGCGCAGCCCTGACGCGAAGACCCGGGTGCGGCGGGTCGACCGATCGACTTCAAGGACGGCGGCGCGGTTCTTCTCCGCGGCGATGCCGTTTTCGCCAACGTTACTGTTGGAGCCGACGGTGACATAGAGCTTGCGTCCATCCGGACTTGCGATCACGTCCTTGGTCCAATGATGGTTGAGATCCCCGGCCGGCAAGTCGGTGATCTTTTCCGGCGGCGTGGTGACTCGGGTCTGGCCATTGGAGTAGGCGAAAGCGACGAGCGCGTCGGTATTCGCGACATAGAGCTTGCCTTTGGACAGCGTCATACCGAAGGGTGAATTGAGGCCTTCAGCGAACGTCCTGCGCACATCCGCAATGCCGTCGCCATTGGTGTCGCGCAGGAGCGTGATGCGGTTGGCGCTTTTGGTCGCGGCGCCGGCGCGCTTCATAGCCAGGTCCATGAAGACCTTTCTAAGGCTGAGGCCTTCGTCATGCTTGGCTGGGGCATTGGTTTCGGCAACCAGCACGTCGCCGTTCGGAAGCACATGCAGCCAGCGCGGATGATCGAGCCCGGTGGCGAAGGCGTTCACTGTCAGCCCCCTCGCCGGGGTCGGCATCCCACCTTTCTGCCAGCCTGTCGCCTCAGCGATGTTGACGGTCGGGATCAGCGTCGGTCTTGGTTTCGGCAAAGTCGGGTTGGGGCCATAGCCGATTATTGCCCCCGTTTTCTGCGCTGGAACGCCAGCACAGCTCGCCATGACGATTCCCAATACCGCTATGATTGTGTTTCGAGGGAAGCTGGCATGCATCGGACGTCCTCCGCATGGATTTGCGTCGTGCTCTTTACGCAAACGCGAGTCAACGACGTATTATTCCAAATTGCTCCAAACAACGGCGTTGGTAGGCCGCCTCGGATGACCGTCAAAACCCGTCACACGAAACCGGTTCGCCCGTGCTAGTAATCACAGCGTGGTCGCCGCCGCACGGCGGCGTTTTCGAGAGACTGGCGACGCGACCATGAACATCACCCTCAACCCGGAAGGCAGCGATCTGTCGCCTTATCTGCCAGACGAGCACGGGCTGTTCTTCGTCTATCACTTCACCGCCGAAGGCGCGAGAACCAAAGACCCGGCCGCCACACGCTGGACATGGCGCAGCTACCAGCTTTCCGACATGCGCGCCCGCCACGAGATCGCCACCGAGCCGGCTTTGCCGCCGCCGGTGCGCGATGCCTTCCTGTCGGCCGGCCATGGCTGCCATATCGACCTCGAGGGCGACTGGCTCTACGGCGATCTGCCGGACCTGCGCCACGACTATTCGGCGGAGGCGCGCGGGCTTGGCCATTTCCGCTTCGCCTTCAACGACACCATGCTGATCGGCGGCCGCAAGCAACCGCAACGGTCGGTCGACAATGTCCGCAAGGCGATCGAGAACGGCTCGCGCAAGTTCCGCTCTCCGGCCGAACTGATCGAGGCTGTCATGGGCCAGTCCCTCGACGGCATGGCGACGGAACTCGGGAGCCTCGGCGACACGCTCGATGGTATCGAGGACCGCATCGTCTGCGACGCATGGCACAGTGAACGGCAGGCGTTGGTCGATGCGCGCCGGCAACTGGTGGTGATCCACCGGCAGATGGCGACGCTGACCAGCCTGTTCCGCCATCTCGACCATTCGCATCGCAACGATTTGCCTGATACCATCAACGACATGGCGGCACGACTTTCGCACCGCGCCCACACGTTGCATCATGACGGCGAGCAATTGCAGGCACGTGCCCGGCTCTTGCAGGATGAACTGATGGCCAAGCTGACGACGCAGTCGAACCAGTTGCTCTACATGCTGTCGGTAATGACCGCGGTGCTGTTGCCGATGACGATCATCTCAGGCCTGTTCGGCATGAATGTCGGCGGGCTGCCGCTGATCGACACGCCAATCGGCTTCTGGGTGGCGTCGGCGATATCGCTGGTTGTCGCCGCGGTCGTCTATCTGTTCGTCAGGAGGCTAGGTCGGGGAATGTAGGAGCATCGCTCACACTGTTGCGCGAAGATCCTCGACGACAGTGCCGGCGGCGCGCACCTCCGCTTCGTGGTTCGGCTCGCGCCAAGTCTCTGCAAGGGCTGCCGCGTACCATTCGCGCATCGCCGGCAGAGCCAGCAATCGCGCCGGATAGGCGGCAGCTGCGCCCTCGAAAGACAGTCCGTAGGACTGAACCCTAAACGCCACCGGGGCAAAGAAGGCGTCAACGGCGGTGAAGCGGTCGCCGGCCAGGAATGGCCCACCGAAGCTGGCAAGGCCGTCGTTCCAGAGGTCACCGAGGCGGAAGAGGTCGTGCTTCAGCGCATCGGACATTGGAAATGGCTCGATGCGCACACCGCAACTCATAGGGCACGAGCCGCGCAAGGCGGTGAAGCTCGAATGCATTTCGGCGGCAGCCGACCGCGCCCAAGCTCGCGCCTTCGAGTCGGCAGGCCAGACGCCGTGATGGCGCTCAGCCAGATATTCGGCGATGGCCAGTGAATCCCACACCGCCCAGCCATCGTCGATCAGGCACGGTACCCGACCGCTGGGCGAGAACGGCCGGTAGAGGCTCCAACTCGATCCGGTCGGGAACGGAGTCAGCCGCTCTTCGAATGGAATGCCCAGCTCTCGCATCAGCACCCATGGCCGCAGCGACCATGAGGAATAGTTCTTGTTGGCCATATGCAGGACATACATCGGAAACCCCTTGCCTTTACCGCGCTGCCGTTGCGGCAGGCCGGATCTCGCGGCCACGGAACATCGACCACGAATACATCGCCAGCGCAGTCCAGATCAGGCCGAAGGCGATGGCCTGGGTGCTGCCGAAGGGTTCGCCGAAAATCAGCACGGCGATCAGGAACACAATGGTCGGTGCGATATACTGCATGATGCCGATGGTGGAGAGACGCAACAGCTTGGCCCCGAAGGCAAACAGCAGCAGCGGTATGGCGGTGACCGGGCCGCAGCCGATCAGCAATGCGGTATCGTTCAGGGAACTGGAGACGAAATGGTCCTGCCCGGTTACGATGAGGAAGATGACGTAGCCGAGGGCCGGCACCGACAGCAGCAGCACTTCGAGCAGAAAGCCCTGGCTCGGGCCGATCGGCAGCGTCTTGCGGAAGAAGGCATAGGCGGCAAAGGAAAACGCCAGCACCAGCGACACCCAGGGCAGCTTGCCGGCGTCGATCGTCAGCACCGCGACCGCGATGGCCGCCAGCACCACCGCCGCGATCTGCAGCCGGTCGAGCCGTTCGCCGAGCAGCAGCGCGCCGACTACGACGCTGACAAGCGGGTTGATGTAGTAGCCAAGCGCGGTCTCGATGGTACGGTCGACCGCGATCGCCCAGACATAGATGCCCCAATTGACTGAAATCAGCGCCGCCGTCAGCGCCGCCATCGAAATGATGCGCGGCGAACGCACCGCCGCTTTGAAATCCGCCGTGCGGCCGGCCCAGATCAAAACAGCGGCTGCGATCGGCACCGACCAGACGATGCGATGCGCGATGACTTCGGCCAGCGGCAGACGTGCGACGGCCTTCATGTAGAAGGGCAGCAGCCCCCACAGGAGATAGGCGTCCAGCGCCAGCAGGAAGCCACGCCGGGCCTTGGCGTCTGCCTCGATCTGAATTGCGTCCGTGGCCATGGCCCAACGCTATGCGCCAGCCGCGGTGCCAAGACCATCGCAAAGTTCTGATGGATCAATGGACTTTCGCTGATGGTTCAACGGCGATTGCCTTCGCAGAACCAGGGTTCCTCACCCCACGCAGTGTGGCGGGAAGGGCAGCGCCTACTCCGCCGCGACCAGCCCGGCCATCTCGCGGTTCTTCATCAGCTTGTAGACGATCGAATCCATCAGCGCCTGGAAGGAGGCGTCGATGATGTTTTCTGAGACGCCGACCGTCCACCAGCGGGCGCCGGTTGCGTCATGCGACTCGATCAGCACGCGGGTAATCGCCTCGGTGCCGCCATTGAGGATACGCACCTTGAAGTCGGCAAGCTCGAGGTCGGCAATCTCGTTCTGGAATTTTCCGAGATCCTTGCGCAGCGCGATGTCGAGCGCGTTGACCGGACCGTGCCCTTCGGCCACCGACATCTTCTCCTCGCCGTCGACCAGCACCTTGACGATCGCCTCGGAGACCGTCTTCAGCTGGCCGTTGGCGTCGAAGCGGCGCTCGACCATGCAGCGGAACGAGGTGACGCTGAAGAATTCCGGCAGGCCGTGCAGCATCTTGCGCGCCAGCAACTCGAAGCTGGCGTCGGCGCCTTCATAGGCATAGCCCTCGGCCTCGCGCTCCTTGACCACTGATATCAGCGCGTCGAGCCGGTGGTCGTCCTTCGGCATTTCGATGCCGCGCCGTTTCAACTCGGCGAGGAAATTGGCCTTGCCGCCCTGGTCCGAGACCATGACGCGGCGGCGGTTGCCGACCGCTTCCGGCGGCACATGCTCGTAGGTGGCGGGCTCCTTGGCCAGCGCCGAGGCATGGATGCCGGCCTTGGTGGCGAAGGCGGAAGCGCCGACATAGGGCGCCTGCGCCTCCGGCGCGCGGTTCAGCAATTCATCGAACGCGCGGGACAGGCGCGATATCCCGGCCAATGCTTCGGCTGAGATGCCTGTTACAAAGCGGTTGGAGAAGGCCGGCTTCAGCGCTAGCGTCGGCACGATCGAGATCAGATTGGCGTTGCCGCAGCGCTCGCCGATGCCGTTCAGCGTGCCCTGGATCTGGCGCACGCCGGCCTCGACGGCGGCGAGCGAATTCGCCACCGCCTGGCCGGTGTCGTCATGGGCATGGATACCGAGATGGTCTCCGGGAATGCCCGAGGCGATGACCTTCTCGACGATGGCGCGCACTTCCGACGGCTGTGTGCCGCCATTGGTGTCGCACAGCACCACCCAGCGCGCGCCGGCGTCGTAAGCGGTCCTGGCGCAGGCCAGTGCATAATCGGGATTGGCCTTGAAGCCGTCGAAGAAATGCTCGCAGTCGACCAGTGCTTCCTTCCCGGCAGCAACCGCCGCCTCGACCGAGGCTTTGATCGCCTCGAGGTTTTCCTCGTTGGTGCAGCCCAGCGCGACGCGGACATGGTAGTCCCAGCTCTTGGCAACAAAGCAGATGGCGTCCGACTTCGACTGGACCAATGCTGCGAGGCCTGGATCGTTCGAGGTCGACACCCCTGCCCGCTTGGTCATGCCGAAGGCGACGAATTTGGCACTGGCCGTGCGGTGCTCGGCAAAGAAGGCGGTGTCGGTCGGATTGGCGCCGGGATAGCCGCCCTCGACATAGTCGACGCCGAACTCGTCGAGCAGCCCGGCGATGGCGATCTTGTCCTCGATCGAAAAGTCGATGCCCGGTGTCTGCTGGCCATCGCGCAGTGTGGTGTCGAAGAGATAGAGGCGCTCGCGGCCCATGATCATTTCCCCGCAAACCGATCCGTCGACCGGATCAGTCGGTCGAGGATGCCCGGCTCCGAATAGGCATGCCCTGCGGCCTCGACCAGATGGAAGTCTGCCTTCGGCCACGCCTTGTGCAGCGCCCAGGCATAGCGCGCCGGGCACGGCATGTCGTAGCGGCCGTGGACGATGGTGCCGGGGATGTCCTTCAATTTGAAGGCATCACGCAGCAGTTGCCCTTCCTCCAGCCAGCCGGCATGGACGAAATAATGGTTCTCGATGCGGGCGAAGGCGACGGCGTAGTCGTCTTCGCCAAACGGCCTGCTGGTTTCCGGATCGGGCAACAGCGTGATCGTCTCGCCTTCCCACAGGCTCCAGGCGCCGGCGGCCTCGACCTGTGCCTTGCGGTCGCTGCCGACCAGCCGCTTGCGATAGGCCGCCATCATGTCGCCGCGCTCGGCCTCAGGAATCGGCGCCAGGAAGCGCTCCCATTTGTCGGGGAACATTTCCGAGACGCCGAACTGGTAATACCATTCGAGTTCCGCGCGCGTCAGCGTATAAATGCCGCGCACGACCAGCTCGCTGACGCGTTCGGGGTGCGTCTCGGCATAGGCCAGCGCCAGTGTCGAGCCCCACGAGCCGCCGAACACCAGCCATTTGTCGAAGCCGCACATGTCGCGCAGGCGCTCGATGTCGGCGACCAGATGCCAGGTGGTGTTGGCCTCGAGCGAGGCGTTGGGCGTCGACTTTCCGCAGCCGCGCTGGTCGAACAGGATGACATCGTAAAGCTTCGGATCGAACAGCCGCCGGTGCTTCGGGGAAATCGTGCCGCCCGGTCCGCCATGCAGGAATACGGCTGGCTTGGCACCCCTGGTGCCGGAACGCTCCCAGTAGACCTGATGGCCGTCGCCGACATCCAGCATGCCGGACTCGTAGGCCTCTATCTCCGGATAGAGGGTGCGCAGTTCACCGCTCATAATTTCAGGCCCTGCTGCGGCCAATTGGCCGTCTCGTGATCCGGATGCTGGAAGGAGATGATCGATTCCTGCCGGGTGTAGTAGTCGGGATCGTCATGGACCGGCGCGTCGAAGATCTTCTCCACCCAGGGCAGCCGGGCGGCGTAGTTGATCTGGATCTGCGGTGCGAGGTCGGAGCGATCGTCAAAAGCGCCGATGGCGATCTCAAGCCCGCCGGGCTGCCGATAGGTCAGTGGCGTGCCGCAGCGGCTGCAAAAGCCGCGATCGATGTTGACCGACGACTGGAAATAGCTCGGCTCCTCGCGCACCCATTCGACGCCGTCCTTCGGCACCGTCACCAGCGCGCCGAAGAAGGAACCGAACTGTTTCTGGCACATGCGGCAATGGCAGATGGACGGGCGTCCAAGCGCCCCGCGAATGCGAAAACGTACGGCGCCGCACTGGCAGCCGCCGGTTCGAACGGTTTCAGTCATGATCTTTCCTCCGGCGGCCATTGTTCGGTGTCGTGGTCGGGGTGCTGGTAAGAGACGAGATCGGCGAGATAGGAGGACGATGAAATATCGGCCATCGTGTCCTCGCCGGGCAATTCGTGGATGTGATCGACAAAGGGAAGTTTTGCTTCGATGCCCCACTGGATCGTCGGCGCGATGTCCTCCGGATCGTCGAAGGCGGCGATGGCGAGGGCGATGCCATCGGGCGCCTCGAAGGTCAGCGGCGTGCCGCAATCGGCGCAAAAACCACGCCAAGCGGCGTTGGAGGAGCGGAAGCGTTTGGGCTCGCCGCGCGTCCAGTCGAGTTTTGCGCCATGCACGGACACCAGCGGCAGGTAGAAATTGCCGCTTGCCTTCTGGCACATGCGGCAGTGGCAGACGGAGGCGTCACCCAGCGCGCCTTCGACACGGAAACGCACGGCGCCGCACTGGCAACCGCCTGTATAGACCGGTCTGTTGTCTAGGCTCATTGCGTCACTCCGCGGCATGGCAGACGGCTTCGACATTGTTGCCGTCGGGATCCAAGACAAAGGCGCCATAGTAGTTCGCATGATAGTGCGGACGCAGGCCCGGCCCGCCATTGTCCTTGCCGCCGGCAGCGATGGCGGCGGCGTGGAAGGCATCGACTTCGGCGCGGCTGCGCGCGGTGAAAGCGACATGCTGGCGGTCCCTTGGCTTGTCCTTGCCGGCATGCAGCCAGAACACCGGCCGGTCGCGGCCATAGCCGCCGACCTTAGCGCCGCCGGTGTATTCCTGCGGCACCATGTAGAGCAGTGAGGCACCAAGCGGCGCCATCGCGTTGTCATAGAACGCCTTGGAGGTGTCAAAATCGGAAACGGTGATGCCGAGATGATCGATCATCTTTTTACCTCCCAGGTGGTGATGCGGGTACCGGTGACGGGGTCCTTGCCGTCCTTCAACTGAATGCGCTGTGCCAGCAATTCTTCGCGGATGCGGTCGGCCTCGGCCCAATTTCCGGCGGCGATCAGTGCGAGCCGTTTGGTGATCGCCTTGGCGATGGCGTCTTCATCAACCTTGGCCGGCGCGACGTCGAAACCGAGGAACGATAGTGCCGCCTTCAGCGAAACGGCAGCATCGTTGCCCACGGCAGCAGCATTGCCGCCACCGGCAGCATTGAAATCCACAGCCTCGCCGGCCAGCTGCGTCAGCACCTGGAACGCAGAATAGGTTGCGAGATCGTCCGACAAGGCTTCCACCACTTCGACCGGCAATTGCTTTGCGGCCGCCGGTGCCAGATCCGCCGCCCGCTTCCATTTACGCAGCGTGTTTTCCGCCTCTTCCAGCTTGCGCACGGAAAAGTCGATCGGCTCGCGATAATGCGTCATCAGCATCGCGAGCCTGAGCACCTCGCCTGGCCACTTTCGGCCGCCAAAGGTCTCCGTCTCCAGCAACTCGTTGATCGAGTAGAAGTTGCCCAGGCTCTTGGACATCTTCTGCCCCTCGACCTGCAGGAAGCCGTTGTGCATCCACACCCTGGCCATCACGTCGGTGCCGTGGGCGCAGCGCGACTGGGCGATCTCATTCTCGTGGTGCGGGAAGATCAGGTCGAGCCCGCCGCCATGAATGTCGAAGACCTCGCCGAGATAGGCGGCCGACATCGCCGAGCACTCGATGTGCCAGCCCGGCCGGCCCCTGCCCCACGGGCTGTCCCAGCCCGGCTCTTCCGGCGAGGACAGCTTCCACAGCACGAAATCGCCAGGGTTCTTCTTGTGCGGATCGACGGCGACGCGAGCGCCGGCCTGCTGTTCGTCGAGATTGCGCTTCGATAATTGGCCGTAATCTGGCATCGAGGCCGTGTCGAACAGAACTTCGCCTGCCGCAACATAAGCATGGCCGCGTTCGATCAACCGTCGAATCAAGGACATCATGTCGACTTTGCCGTCGGCGCGCGGCTCGACGAATTCAGTGGCGCGCGGCTCGACCGTCGGCTCCAGGCAGCCGAGCGTCGCCACATCCTTGTGGAACTGGTCGGCGGTTTTTTCGGTGACCCGCCGGATCGCCTCGTTCAGCGACAGCTTTCCCGACGCAATCTCGCCGCCGAAATCGCGCAATGCGCGGTCATTGATCTTGTCGTCGACGTCCGTGATGTTGCGCACATAGGTGACGTGCGCTTGCCCGTAGAGATGGCGCAGCAGACGGAACAGCACGTCGAAGACGATCACCGGCCGCGCGTTGCCGATATGAGCAAAGTCGTAGACCGTTGGGCCGCAGACATACATGCGCACATTGCGCGGATCGATCGGGAAGAAATCCTCCTTGGTCCGCGTCAGTGTGTTGTAGAGGCGCAGGCCCTTCGATGCGTCAGACATTCATGCCTTCCCGGTGCGTTACTTTTTGGCTGGGCCCACGTGCGCCGAGATGCAAATCAGGCACCAGCCTGCTGGCCGGGGCGTTTGTCCACTCTAGAAGGAAGATAGGCGAAAACGTCCGGACCAGCGCGAAGCTAGCCAATAATGCAAATGCCACAAATGGCGAAAGACGTTCTCATGAGCGGCTTTATCGCCTCACCCGGTGTTGCCGTCAAGTCGCAACTTTCGGCAAAAGAGTCGCTGGATCACAGGTAATGACGCAGTGAAACATTTTATTAAACATCTCGGCACAGTCATGAAACATTCGCCGGCTAGATCACCAGATGTCACGATTTGGTCGGATTCGACCAGCAAACGCGGACACGAAGACGTTACCAGGGAAGAGAAAAATGCCCCGAACCAAGCAGGACTCCAGCAGCGCCAAGCAACCGGCGCTCGCCAGCCAATATCGGGCGATCGGCCCGGCCGCGATCGTCGCCGCCCTTCTCCACACGGCGAAGAAGAAAAAGCCGGTGCAGAAGATCATATCGCCGCGCGCTGCCTGATGTGACGTGCGGCCGGCCGGTCGCCAGTAAATGGGGCGCCGCCAATGAGAGCGCTGAGGCGCCCAGGAAATAGCAGCTGCTGCTAAAACCCAGCTACTGCTAAAACAAGGTCATCTGACCATCGTCCGCGCCGGGCTTCTGGCGCCTGGCCTTCCCGGGTTCCGGCCCTACGAAGCCCCTTTCCTGAATCTCCGGTCCGGTGTTGTCGACCTTGTTGACGAGGTCGGAAACCGGGACAGCCTCGAAGAAATCGAGCCGTGCCGGTCTGAGCAGGTCGGCCACGTCGCGCGGCTCCAGCGTGCGGCAATCCAGCCAGCGACCGAAATCCTGCGGATCTATCACCACCGGCATTCGATCGTGGATATGGGCGATGTCGGCATTGGCGTTGACGGTCAGGATGGCGCCGGTGTCCATCTCCGAACCGCCCGGCTCGGCATAGGTCTCGATCAGCCCGGCGAAGGCGACAAGCCCGCCATGCTTCGGCCGCACCCAATAGGGCTGTCTCCTCTTGCCGCCTGATTGACGCCATTCGTAGAAGCCGGAAGCCGGCACCAAAGCGCGGCGATGGCGCATGGCGGTGCGAAACGAGGCCTTTTCCGTTGCTCCCTCCGATCGGGCGTTGAACAGCAGCGGAAACTCACGCGTTTCCTTCAGCCAGGTCGGGATCAGCCCCCAGCGCACCAGCATCGGCTGCCGATCGGGCAGGTTCGAGCCTGGCGCCTGCGGCAAGCCTGCAATCGCCATCAGGACCGGCTGCGTCGGCGCGATGTTGTAGCGGGCCGGAAAATCCTCCAGCTCCGCCAGACCGAGAAAAGCGGCAGTCTGGTCCGGCGTGGCGGTCAAGGCAAAGCGTCCGCACATACGCTAAAACTCGTTGAATTGGTCGGATGCGAAGGTGGCGATGGAACCGGCGTTGCGCAACCGTTAATGCTTCTTCACGCCGACCGGTCCACAACCGGCTGCAGCAAATGACGATCGGTAATCCATGGACGAGATGCGTAAGATACTCCCGGCAGTCTCGGTCGCCATTGTCCGCGGCAACACGGTGCTGCTGGTCAAGCGGGCGCGGCCGCCTTCGCAAGGATTTTACGCGTTTCCGGGCGGCAAGGTTGAGGCCGGCGAAACGCTGGAACAAGCCGCGAAACGCGAACTGCTGGAAGAAACCGGGTTGCAGGCGCACAACTACCGCGCACTTCGGGAAATCCACATCGACGGCGGCAGCGACGGGCACCCGGTCGACTATCTGCTGACGGTGTTTGGCGCCACCTATGCCGGCGGCGAGCCCGTGGCCAGCGACGACGCCGAGACCGCCGCCTTCTATACACTCAACGAAATGACGGCGCTGCCGCTTGCCGCTTCGGTGTTTGCCGTTGCCGACGAATTGCTCAGGAATGCAGGGGCGTAATCTCCAAAATCGCCTTGCAGGCGACAAATTGTTTGACCACATAGACTTATGATCCGCGCATCGCTTTTCCTTGCAGCTTGCCTCGCCGCCAGTATGGCAATCGGGGCGCGGCCGGCTCTGGGCGCCGAGTCGCCGTTCGAACCGGGGCTGATGCGGCTGGCGGAGGTGCTTGGATCGCTGCATTTCCTGCGTAATCTGTGCGGCGAGAAGGGCGACCAGTGGCGGGTCGAGATGGAGAAGCTGATTGCTTCAGAAAACCCGGACCCGGAGCGGCGTGCCCGCTTCATTGCCAGCTTCAACCGCGGCTACCGCTCCTTCGGCGGCACCTACACGCAGTGTACCGCCTCGGCGACCGAAGCCATCAGCCGCTACATGAAGGAAGGCGAGACGCTGTCGCGCGACATCGCCTCGCGCTACGGCAACTGACTTTCGTACCTCTGCTTGTGCCCGGTGGCGTCTTAGTGCAATCCTTATGTTGCACTTCTGCAACGGTATTAACGAAACGTTACGGCGCGGATGTAGAATTAACTCAAACTGAAGGTTTTCATCCCGCTCGCCGGCCTAATCGGCTAAGTTTGAATCGGATCGAACGCAGGTTTGCAAAACGTGACGAGCCCTTGTCGAAACGACCCTATAAATGTCGTATTTACAAGTACTTACTTAACCTGCGTGTAAAAGGGACAGCCCAAGCCTGATCCGCATCTGCCGGATCGCCGCTTGAAAAGGGTGGACATCGCAATGGAACATGGCGTCAACGACATCGACGCGCTGGTCAGGGAAGAAAAGCGCCTGACTGCCGTGGAAAGCCACAGCGAGGCCTGGGCGGAAGGGCTTTCGGCAGGAATCGAGCCGGAAATCATCGCCGAGGCGGCCCTCGAAACCGCGTTCGGCGAAATGCTGCGCGCCAATGGCGAGACCTCGGCCCTTGCCCTGCTCGACCGCATGCGTGAAAAGGTGATAGCCGGGGCCTTCGAACCAGGACGGCTGCGGCACTGAATCGGCATCAGGATATTTGACGGCGGCGTGCCGCTTGGGCGTCATGCCTTGGGTACCTGGGCGGGGCCTGGGCATCTGTAAAGGCCCTGGGCACCTGTAAGGGCCTGGGCACCTGTAAGGGCCTGGGCACCTGTAAGGGCCCGGGCACCTGTAAGGGCCTGGGCATCTGGACGGAATCATGGAGAGGCAGGCGGTGAATTTTTCGACGTCAGGCCAGCCGCGTGGCTTGGCCCTCAGCATCCGGCTCGCCGCTTTTTGCACCGCGGTTCCGTTAGCGCTTTGCCTCGCAAGCAGCCCTGCTTATGCGCTGAGTGAAATCAAGCGCGAGGACCTGCCCTCGCCAGTCATGCCGCCCGCCGATGATGACATGTCGCCGCCCGGAACCGCGGTGCCGATGCCCGACCCGCCCGGCACGGCACCGCCTGCGGCCAGCCAGCCGACGTCGCCCGACGAACGGCAACAGATCAAACCAGGCGGGCCAACAGACGATGGTGGCATCGCCAATCCGCAAGCCGATCCGGATGACCCCTTGCCCGAGGTCGTCTACGATCTCGGCAAGCTGCCGGAGCCGGTCAGACGCATGCACGATCTGATCATCGAGGCCTGCAAGAGCGGCGACATCGAAAAGCTCCGGCCGCTGATCGGCCAGGGCGATACGATGACCCAATTGTCGCTGAGCGAGATCGAAGGCGACCCGATCACCTTCCTGAAAGGTCTTTCGGGCGACACGGAAGGCCAAGAAATCCTCGCCATCCTGGAAGAGGTGCTCAGTGCCGGCTATGTCCATGTCGATGCCGGCACGCCGCAGGAGCTTTATGTCTGGCCATATTTCTTCGCGCTGCCGCTGGACAAGCTCAACGCCAGGCAGCGGGTCGAGCTGTTCAAGATCGTCACCGCCGGCGACTATGACAGCATGAAGCAGTTCGGCGCCTACATCTTCTATCGCGTCGGCATCACGCCGGACGGACAGTGGACGTTCTTTGTCGCCGGAGACTGAGCAGCATTTCGCCCTGCCTAAAGCCCGCCTAAATTAGAGCATTGGACCCTAAATAGGTTTTGGGAAATCCGATGCTCAAAGAAAGAGATAGAGCGGCGGTACGATTCGAAGTCCACCGCTCTAATTTAGACCGGCAGCGCCTCGGAGAACTCCACCGCCCGGCCCTGTCCTGGCGTGACGATCTCGCCTTCCCACATCACACGCCGGCCGCGCACGATGGTGCCGACCGGCCAGCCGGCTACTTCTCTGCCGTCATAGGGCGTCCAGCCGGCCTTGGAGCCGGCCTGCGCATTGGTGATGGTTTCGCGGCGCTTCAGATCGACGATGGTGAAATCGGCGTCGTAGCCGGCAGCGATGCGGCCTTTCCTGGCCATGCCGAAGGTACGCTGCGGGCCGTGGCTGGACAGGTCGACGAAACGTTGCAACGTCAGCCGGCCGGCATTGACGTGATCCAGCATGATCGGCACCAGTGTCTGCACGCCGGTCATGCCGGACGGCGAGGCCGGATAGGGTTTTGCCTTCTCGGCCAGCGTGTGCGGGGCGTGGTCGGAACCCAGCACATCGACAATGCCTTGCGCAATGCCATGCCAGATGCCGTCGCGGTGGCGCGATGCGCGCACCGGTGGGTTCATCTGGATCAGCGTGCCAAGCTGCGCATAATCGTCCGCGCTCAGCGTCAAGTGATGCGGTGTCGCCTCGCAGGTCGCGACGTCCTTGTGCCGTTCGAGGAGGGCAATCTCCTCCGCGGTCGAGATGTGCAGCACGTGGATGCGGGCGCGAACCTGGCGCGCGATGCGCACCAGGCGCTCGGTGCAGCGCAAGGCGGCGATCTCGTCGCGCCACACAGGATGCGAAGACGGGTCGTCCTCGATCCGTTCGCCGAGCCGCTCGCGCAACCGGAACTCGTCCTCGGAGTGAAAGGCGGCGCGGCGGCGCGTATTCCTCAGGATCGAGGCGACGCCCTCGTCGTCCTCGACCAAAAGGTCGCCGGTGGACGAGCCCATGAATACTTTTATGCCGGCAGCACCGGGTAGCCGTTCGAGGTCGCCAACCTCCCTGGCATTTTCGCGGGTGCCGCCGACCCAGAAGGCAAAGTCGCAATGCATGCGGCCGGTGGCGCGCCGAACCTTGTCGGCAAGGGCTGCTTCGCTGGTGGTCAGCGGGTTGGTGTTAGGCATCTCGAAGACGGCGGTGACGCCGCCCAGCACAGCTGCCCGCGAGCCTGTCTCCAAATCTTCCTTGTGCTCCAGCCCCGGCTCGCGGAAATGCACCTGACTGTCGACTACGCCCGGCAGGATGTGCAGGCCGCGACAGTCGACGGTCTCGCCGGCGGAAGCTTGGCCGAGATCGCCGATGGCGGCGATGCGCCCGCCGTTGATGCCGATGTCGCGCCGGCCCTCGCCATCGTGGTTGACCACCGTGCCGCCTGTCAGGATGAGGTCGTAGGTCGTGGCCATGCTGATCCGGTCTCTTGCGGGGGGAGTGTCAGCGGCTTACGTAATGGCCGACTGTTTTGCAAGATCAGGTTGTTTTCCGCCTATGCCCTTTGCCCTACTGAAAGATCGCGCACTCGTTTCCGTGTCAGGCCCGGATGCCGAGAACTTTTTGCAGAACATTCTGACCGCCGACCTCGACACATTGGCTGCCGGCGAAGCAAAGCCTGGCGCCTTGCTGACGCCGCAAGGCAAGATTCTGTTCGACTTCCTGATCTCCCGCGCTGGCGAGAATTCCTTCCGCCTCGATTGCCGAGCCGATATATCAGATGATTTCATCCGGCGGCTGATGCTCTACAAATTGCGCGCCAAGGTCGAGATCGCCAAGGCAGATCAGGGACTTGTCGCTGTTGCGTGGGATGATTCAACCGCGTCGCGATTTGATTCAACGCCGGTTGCAGATGCACGGTTCCGCGACGCGTCCGTGACGCGCTTTTATGGCGGCACGGCCGGCGGCGGCGATCCGGCCGCATGGCAAGCTCTGCGCATCGCCCATGGGATTGCCGAAAGCGGCAGCGACTATCAGCTCGGCGACGCCTTCCCGCATGATGTGCTGCTCGACGAGACCGGCGGTGTCGGCTTCAGGAAGGGCTGCTATGTCGGCCAGGAGGTGGTCTCGCGTATGCAGCATCGCGGCACCGCCAGACGGCGGGTCCTGATCGTTTCGGCCGAACGGCCCCTGCCGGCTCCTGGCGCCGGACTGACAGTTGCCAGGCGACCGGTCGGCACGCTTGGTACTGTCGCCGGCACGGCTGGCCTCGCCATAGCCCGTATCGACCGCGTCAAGGCAGCGCTCGACGCCGGCCAGCCGATCATGGCGGATGACGTCCCTGTGTCGCTCACCATTCCGGCCTGGGCGAAGTTCACTTTTCTTCCGGAAACCGTTGGCCCGCAGGAATCCGTCAGCGCGGAGGAGGCCTGATGGCGGCCGACCGTGCCGGCGCGCCACCACGCGCCTGGCAGCGTATGCTGTCGGGCCGTCGGCTCGATCTGCTTGACCCTTCGCCGCTCGACATCGAGATTTCGGACATCGCCCACGGGCTTGCCCGCGTCGCCCGCTGGAACGGCCAGACCAGCGGCGATCACGCCTTTTCCGTTGCCCAGCATTCGCTACTGGTCGAGGCGCTTTTCGGCGAGCTGGTCCCGGACGCCCCGGCCAACGCGCGGCTGGCGGCTTTGCTGCACGACGCGCCGGAATATGTCATCGGTGACATGATCTCACCGTTCAAATCGGTGATGGGCGGCAGCTACAAGGAGTGCGAACTGAGGCTGCAGCGCGCCATCCATCGGCGCTTTTCGCTGCCGATCGAACCTAGTGCGGGCCTGCGCAAGGAGATCAAGCGCGCCGACCAGATCGCCGCCTATTTCGAGGCGACGCTGCTTGCCGGCTTTTCGACCGCCGAGGCAACCGAATTCTTCGGCCGGCCGCGCGGATTCAATGCCGAACGCTTCGATTTCACCCCGCGTTCGGTGACCTGGGCGCAAAACGCGTTCCTCAAACGGTATGCGGCAATCGAGAAATCGCGACGCCAAACGCTGCAGCCGGCCCACTGAAAAACGGTAAATTAACCGGAAGGGATCACAGTGCCGTGTTCGATCACGGTCTGCAGGCAGCCTCATGTCCGTCACTCATGTCAAGGCTGGTTCGCCCGTCCGCGGACGGAGGGCCGAAGGCATAAGTCTGCCGGGGATAGAAGACGAACTGCGCAAACAGAATGATCGTTTTTCGGCCGCCGTCGAGAACATGTCGCATGGCTTGTGCATGTTCGATGCCGACGAGCGCATGATTATCTGCAACGGCAATTATATCAGCATCTTCTGCCTTGACGCCGAGATCGTGCAGCCCGGCATCCGGTTTTTCGACATCCTCCAGCACAGCGTCGACATCGGCGTCGCCGCGCACAGCGCCGAAGAACTCTACGCCATCCGCAAGCCCTATATCGACCGGGCGAAACCCTCGACCTACGAGGAAACGCTGTCTGATGGCCGCATCATCAACATCTCGCACCGGCCGCTGGCTTCAGGCGGCTGGGTGTCGATCTATGAGGATATCACCGAACAACGGCGCGCCGAGCAGGAGCTGAAAGAGCAGCATCGACGCTTCGACGCGGCACTCGCCAACATGTCGCAGGGCCTTTTGATGTATGACGCGGACAGCAGGCTGATCGTGCGCAACGAACGTTTCCTGGAACTCTACCACGTCACGCCGGCCGATTTTCCGCTTGGCATGAGCCACGGCGACGCGCTCGAGCAGCTCGTGCGCCTGGGTATTTATGCAGAGATCGACATCAAAAGCGAAATCTCGAAAACCGCGGCCTGCCTTCAAGCCGGGGAAATGCGGTCAACCTACCGCCATCTTGCCGATGGCAGAACTCTTTTGGTCGTGCGGCAGCCGATGAGTGGCGGCGGCTGGGTCGCAACCTTCGACGACGTCACCGAGCGCAGGCGCGTCGAAGAGCGCATGACCCACCTTGCACATCACGACACGCTGACCAACCTGCCCAATCGCTCGATGTTCCGCGAACGGCTCGACCAGGCCTTGGGCGAGGCCACGGACCTGGCGATATTTTCGCTCGACCTCGACCGCTTCAAGGCCGTCAACGACACCTGGGGGCACCCGGCGGGCGACTGGCTGCTGAAATGCGTGGCCGAGCGGCTGCAAAATTGCCTACGCGACGAAACGGACGTGGTCGCTCGCTTCGGCGGCGATGAATTCGTCATCATCCAGTTCAATACAAAAGGTGCCGGTCCAAAAGGTGCCGGCGATGCGGAAAAATTGGCAAAACGCATTGTCGACATCATAGGAAAGCCATTTCGCGACAAAAGCCGCGACATGCATGTCGGCATCAGCCTTGGCATCGCCCTTTTTCCCAATGACGGCAGGGACGCCGACACGCTGCTAAAAAACGCCGACATGGCCCTTTACAGAGCGAAAAGCGAAGGACGCAACGTCTATCGCTTCTTCGAGCCAGGCATGGATGCAATGGTGCAGGCGCGGCGCGCACTCGAAACCGACCTCGAGGCAGCGCTGCCGCGGCGGGAATTCGAGCTCGATTTCCAACCCATTATGAACATCCCGTCCGGCGAGATCGTCGGCGCCGAAGCGCTGATGCGGTGGCACTCGCCGGCACGCGGCTTGGTGCCGCCAGACGACTTCATCTCGGTCGCCGAAGAAACCGGGCTGATCGTGCCGCTCGGCGAATGGGCGCTGAGGAAAGCCTGCACGGTGGCGGCGGGCTGGCCGCATGGGCTGCGCATCGCAGTCAATGTCTCGGCTGTGCAGATCAAAAGTGGTACCTTTGCCCGCAGCGTCATCTCCGCGCTGGCATTTTCCGGCGTGCCGGCCGATCGGCTTGAATTGGAAATCACCGAAACGGTGTTGATGGATGAGAGCGATACCGTGCTCAAGACGCTCAGGCAGTTGCGCGACCTCGGCATCCGTATCGCGCTGGATGATTTTGGCATCGGTTATTCGTCGCTCGGCTATCTCCGCCGCTTCCCTGTCGACAAGATCAAGATCGACCGCTCCTTTATCCGCGACATCGACAACCGCGACACGGCCGCGATCGTGCGCACGATCATCGGGCTCGGTGCGCAGCTTGGTATGACCGTCACCGCCGAAGGCGTCGAAACCGAAGCGCAACTTGAATTCCTGCGCAGGGAAGGCTGTGTCGAGGCCCAAGGTTACCTGATCGGCATGCCGTCGAATGCGGCGGACATCCAGCGCCTGCTGAGATCGAAAGAGACGCTCAGCCAATCCGGTTGAGGCATTGAAATCCGCTGGATGGATTCAGTTCCCGTCTACACCGCTTGGTGCCCTAGCGTCCCGGCCGGTCGAGCCGCTCCAGGAACCATTGCGTCAGCCGCACCCAGACCTCGTCTTTTTCGCCGGAATCCTCCCAGCCATGATCGAGGTTGGGATTGTCGTTGACCTCGATGACGAAGACACCGTCCTTAGTCTCCTTCAGGTCGACGCCGTAGAGGCCATCGCCGATGCAGCGCGCCGCCCTCACCGCAGTCTCGACGACATGGGCCGGCGCCTCCTTCAAGGTAAAGGTCTTGATGCCGCCCTGGTCGGGCTTGCCGTTGGCCTTGTGGTTGACGATCTGCCAGTGCTTCTTGGCCATCAGATAGTGCACGGCAAACAGAGGTTGGCCGCCGAGCACGCCGACGCGCCAGTCATATTCGGTCGGAATGAATTTCTGCGCGATCAAGAGATCGGAATCCTCCAGCCATTCGGTGGCAAGCGTCTTCAGTTCCTCGAAGGTTGCGCATTTCTTGACGCCGCGTGAAAACGAGGAGTCTGGGATCTTTAGCACCAGCGGAAAGCCCAGCGTCTGCGCCGCAACTTCGAGATCCGAGGTGCCGGCGATCATCACCGTCGGCGGCACCGGAACCTTGTTGTAGGTCATCAGCTCGTTGAGATAGACCTTGTTGGTACAGCGGATCATCGACAGCGGATCATCGATGACAGGCATGCCTTCCTGCTGGGCGCGGCGCGCGAAGCGGTAAGTGTGGTTGGAGATCGAAGTGGTCTCGCGGATGAACAGCGCGTCGTAGTTGGCGAGCTTGGCCAGATCCTTTTTGGTGATCGGCTCGATTTCGACGCCCATCTTTTCGGCGATCTTGGCCCAGTAGCGCAGCGACGAGATCTCCGACGGCGGCAACTCCTCGTGCGGATCGACCAATGTGGCGAACGTGTAACGCGCCGGCGTGCGGCCCTTGGTGTCACGCCATTCGCGGTTGGTGTAGGTCTCGAGGCACTGAAGGAAGCGCTTTTCTTCCTCCTCGGTCATCCTGGCCAGCGGATGGAAGCCGATCTTGCGGATCGACGCCCATTCGGCGCTGTCCGTGATGTGGACTTCCAGCGCCGGCGCCCGAAACCAATCGAACAAAAGCTTGGCGAAGCGATCCCATATCCTCGACGGGCCGATGCCGAAGAAGATGCAGACTTTTTGCGGAAAGGCGCCGCCCAGATCCTTGCGGCATTTGTTGAGCGCGAGTTCCAGCTCCGGCAGCGCGTGATCGTAGAGCTTGCGCTCGGACAGGTCGATCATCGTCTCGACCGTCGGGATGACCTTGTGGCCGCGCGAACCGGCCAGCAGCGAGGCATAGTAGCCGCGGCTTTGGTAGCCGTAGTTGTTCGACAGGTTGATGACCTTCGGCCGCTGGCCGCGAAACAGCGCCGGATGGGCAAGATAGTCGCGATTGGTGATGATCTTGTGCGGTGTCGCCACCTGATCGAGATCGTTCTGCCGGCCGGTAAGGATGACCCAGGTCATTGTCTGTCGCGCTTTCCGAGGGTGATGGCGGCACGCAATCCATCGCGGCCGAACTGCGCCATATTCATGAAGATGCCGTAAGGCACGGGAATGTTGGCGGCATCAAGAATGGTCTCCTGTCTCTCGTCTTCGACCCAGGGATCGTGGATCAGGATATGGTCGCCGTCGTCGCCGATGGCCAGCACCCAGTGCGGAACCTTCTTGCCGAACATCAGGAAGCCGCTGATCAGGACCAACACCAATTTCCCCTCGGCGATCGCGGTGCGGATGTCGTCGATGGCGAATGGACGGTAATTCACCGGGATGCCGTAAAGTTCCGCGCGCCGGCGAAAGTCGACCTGCGCCAGTTCCATCACCCGGCGCTTGTCTTGGCTGCGCACCGACTGCAGGAACAGCGCGCCATGGAAGGATACATATATCTCGGCAGAGAGCCCGCTTTCGTGGCCGGCAACGGCGAGGCCGAACGGCTCGCAGCCGCCAGGCCCCGACATCATGAAAACGGTGGTCGCCTCCCGCCACAAACGGATTTCCATGACCGGGTCGGGCACGAAGCCGGGCTCGAAATTGGCCATTGCCATCATCAGGCAGCACGGGCCGCAGGTGAATTCGCAGGTCTGCTGGTAGAACGGCACGTTGGTGGCGACCGGAATGTCGCCGCGCAAGGTCTTTTCGTAGCGCAGCGCCGTGGCGCCGTCCTCGTAATAGCCCGGTTCGCGGCCGATCTTGCGATAGCCGCTCTGCTCGTAGATGCGAATGGCTCGGCTGTTGTCCTCGCGCACCTCGAGGCGCAGCATCATGCGGTTGTGCTCGAAGGCGACTTCCTCGGCCCGTTCCAGCAGCATACGGCCAATGCCGAGCCCACCGAAAAAGGGACCGATGGCGATGGAATAGAGCCGCGCGACGCCGCTGCCTTTGCGAAACAGCACGACCGCGTAGCCGGCGACGCGGCCGTCGCTTTCGGCAACCAGCAGCTCGGCACTTTCGCGTTCGATCAACTGGCGAAAGGAGCGGCGGGAAATGCGGTCGCTCGAGAAAACAGCCTTCTCGATGACGGCGAGGTCATCGACGTCGGACGCGCGGGCCGTGCGAATCTCGGCAGGCATGCGGGCTCAGAAAACCTCGATTGGGTTGTGGAAAAGGCCCTGGTCAGAAGTGTCGACAACACAGCCGAAGCGCCAGCATCCGTCAAGCGCTATCGCACCTCGATTCGGGCTCAATTGTGACAGTTTCGGCGGGTGCATGACCCCGAAAATCGAAATCGATTTTCGGAAAGTATTATGCACAAAAAAACAGGCACAGCTCAGCTGGCCAGCCCGGCCAGGAGCTGGCTGTAGGCGCTCTTCGCCACCGCAGTCAGCTGCGCGCGCGGCAGCGAGCCGACGACGGCGCAGCCATAGCCTTTGTCCAGCCAGTAGACTGCTTCGGGGCCATTCTCTTCCGACCCATAGGTGCCTTTGGCCTTCTCGGCCGATTCAGCCGTGACGAACAGCGAGATGCGCTGGCCTTTTTCGTCCTCATAAAGCAGCATCGCGGCCTTGCTCTCGCCAGCGGGCAGCAGCCGGCCGCCGACGAGCTGGAATCCTTGCGCCGCCAGATCCGGTGCAACCAGCTTCAGGCCGACCCGATTGGACAGCCAGGTCTGCAGATGATCCTTGTCGCTGGCGGGCACTTCCACCGCATGCCGCTGCTCGGCGGCATAGATGACATGGGCTGCGATCGCCTGCTCGGCGAGCTGGTCCTCGGCGGGGTCTTTCAGACCGAGATGGTCGATGCCGGCGACATAACCGCCAACACCGCCAATGGCGAGCATCACCGCTGCGGCAACCGCGAGCCACCAGCGCGAGCTCAATGCCGCCGTCTTGACCGGCGCCTCGCCGAGCACGATCTTCTGCAACCGCGCCGGCACCGGTTCGTCGAGCACGCCGGCGAAGGCGGCACGAAGGGCTGCGCGGTCGGCGATATAGCGGGCGCTCCTCGCCTTCATTTCAGGATTGGCGTCGAGCCAGACGTCGTACGCCGCGCGCTCGTCAACCGGCAACTCGCCATCGAGAGCCATATGGATGTCGCGTTCGGAAAAATCGCGCCGGGTCATTTCTCGACAATCCTTATCGTCCGGCGACGCGCGGCGTCATCCAGCAGCCCGCGCAACTCGTCACGCCCGCGCGCGATGCGCGACATCAGCGTGCCGGCCGGCACTCCGAGGATGTTGGCGGCCTCGGCATAGGAAAAGCCTTCGATGGCGACCATGACCAGTGCTGCGCGCCGGTCGGGACTGATCGCCTGTAATGCGTCGATAATCTCGCGCGAGGCGATGCTCTCCATCTGCTCGGCGGGTGCTGCCTGCGCTTCGCCCGCTTCCAGAGGCAGCATCGCGGCTTCGCCGCGCCGGTTCACCTTGCGCATCTGATCGATGAACAAATGATGCATGATCGTAAACAGCCACCTCCTAGGGCTTTCTCCAGTCTGCCAATTGTCGAGCCGCACAAGCGCCCGTTCGAGACAGTCCTGAACGAGATCGTCGGCGGAATCGCGGTCGCGCAGCAGCGAGCGCGCATAACGGCGCAGGCGTGGTATTTCGCCAAGGATTGCTGCCTTCTTTTCGTCCATGACCGCTGGTTCTGAGGTCGCCCTTGTTCAGCCGATTGAACGCGCCTTCGCGGCGCGGCGCAAGCGGCCGGCGCGAAGCGGTCCGCCGCCCCGGTCACCCAAGCAACAGAATAACGCTGGCGCGGACCGGTCTATTCCCGGCCGGCGCTGGTGCCACCCTGTCAAGGCGCCGCAAGCCATGAATCCTGAGGTTGAAAGCGCGCCCTGAAGGGTGTATATTCGAAATTGTATATTTCGTATATTCGGACTTGGATATACATTTGGAGGATCGATTTGTCTCTTTACATCCGCGATAACGAGGTCGACGCGCTGGCTCGTCAGTTGCAGTCCGCCATCAAGGCCCCCACGAAGACTGAAGCAGTGCGAATCGCTCTCAAGCGCGAGCTTGAACGAGCGAACTCTGTCCTTCCGCTGAGCGAGCGTATCAAAAAGTATCAGGATGCCGCGAGCGCACTCGGTCCCGATGACCCCACCTTCGATATGAAGAAATTCATGGACGAGGCCTGGGGGGAACCCGATGTTTCTTGATGCTTCCGCCATTATTGCGCTGATTTTGAGAGAGGCAGATGCGGAACGTCTGCTGAGAAGGATTGAAACTGCCGAGACGCTCTATTTCTCGCCGAGTTCCGCTTTTGAAGCTATCCTCGGAATCGCCCGCAGGAAATCTGTGGCTGAAAGCGGCGATCAAGCTCCGACACCGCCTGCTCTGATCGATCAATGCCAAACCATCGTCATCGGCTTCTTGGCCGAACTCAAGGCCGTGGAAGTTCCACTGGATGGTACCATTCGCGAACTCGCAGTCAAAGCCGCGCGCGACTACGGTCGATATGTCGGCCATCCCGCCAAGCTGAATTTCGGCGACTGCTTCAGCTATGCATGCGCCAAGGCCTACCGGGTACCCCTGCTCTACAAGGGCAATGATTTCTTGCAGACCGATCTGGCCTGAATACTATCCGGCTTCGGATTTGGCTGCTCTTGTCAGCAGCCGCTGGTAGAACAGGCCGATGCCGATCAGCACCGCGCCGAGGCCGATGAAGGACAGCGCCCTCAGCACGCCTTCCAGTTCCGACATATCGAAGAGGAAGACCTTCAACACGGCGACCGAGATCAGCGCGGCCGACGCGATGCGCAGCACCTGCGACTTCAGCCAGACGCCGGCAGTGAGCAGCGCCACACCGATGATCAGCCACAGCGCGGAATAGGTGTAGGTCTCGAGCTGACCGAGGCCGCTCCACAGGCCGATGAACTCGCCCCTGAACAGCCGCCGCACCGACAGCGTCGCATAGACGAAGGCAAGCAGTGCTGCCACCAGCGCCAGCATCGCGGCATACCATTTCGGCCGCTTGTCTCTGCTATAGAGCGCGAGCCCGCCGGCAGCGGCGGCCGGCAAGAGATAGGCGAGGAACAGCAGGTTGAACACCGGGATTCGCCCGGTCGATTCGTTAGTAAACAGCGGGTTCAGCGCCACAAAATGCTGGATGACGATGAAGGCGACCGAGACCACGCCCGCGGCAAGCGAACCATAACGCAGCACCGAGCTTGGCGAGCGCATGTCGATGGCGACCAGGATGGCGCCGGCGCCGATGGCGATCAGCGTGTAGATCGCCTGCTCGGCGAGCGTCGCAGCTGCCGTGTCGATGACGCCGCCATGCATGGCGTGGCGCACCAATATGGCAACCGTGAGCATCGCAAACAGTGCTGCGCCCGCTTCCATGGCGAGGCGTGGCCGGCCGTTTGTGGTGTGGGCGAGCTGCCAGGCGGCAAAGCCGAAGGCAAGCGCCGGGACGCCGTAGCCCGGCAGCAGCCAGTTGAACACTGGCGTCGTCGAAAGGAATTCGGCACCGACGATTGTCGGATCGAAGGCGATACGGCCGAGCACCGCGATGACCGCGCCGACCGAAATCCAGCCGAGCACCGGGTAGGCGCGCCAACGGGTGGCCAGCGCCGGCACGACGGCCGCGGCACCCAGGAGGATGGTCGTCCAGCCGGACCCAAAGGCCATGTAGAGCATCAGCAAGGCAGCGACTGCTGCCCCGCCAAGCGCGAACGAGACGGCAGCACCGCCCCGTAGCGGCGGCTGTTCACCGCGCGCGATCCACTCGCCGCCGGTGGCGAAGACCACCACCAGAAGGGCT
The DNA here is from genome assembly GCF_040318115.1 of Mesorhizobium sp. M1312. NCBI lineage: Bacteria > Pseudomonadati > Pseudomonadota > Alphaproteobacteria > Hyphomicrobiales > Phyllobacteriaceae > Mesorhizobium > Mesorhizobium sp. M1312. Next base: position 182,581 of record NZ_JAMYLQ010000009.1, read on the forward strand.
GCAATCGCCGCGTAGACAAGATCGCGGTCGAGATTGCCGAAGGTGAACCAGAGCGCCAACAGAATGACGAGCGGCGCGACAACGCCCCATGCCGCCCATGAGGCGGCGCGGATTTGTGCTGAGGCGGCAAATTTGCGCGCAGCCCAGAATCCGGCGCCGATGAATACAAGTCCAAGAAAGATACCGATCCTGAGCATCAGCGTATCGGCAACTGCCGCCGGCAGACCTTCGACGCCGAGAACACCACCTGAAAAGTCTGAAGCGACGGAGGTTGGCGGAATGATGCCGAGATAGACCAGCACCGTCGCCAGCCCTGCGGCGTGCAGAAGCGCCAGTGCCAGCGGCCGGTAGAGCGCTACCGCGACCAGGGCTGCGATAAGGGCTGCTCCCGGCAGAGCATCGCCGGCAGCGTATGCCGGGTCGACGAACAGCGACATCGCCGAAAGGCCGACGAAGAAGCCAGGTGCGATCGGCGGCCAGTCGAAACTCCTGGCGGGCTCTGCTTCGCCACCGCGAGGGCCGAGCCAGATGAAGGCAAGTACGGCCAGGGTCACCGCATTGATAAAGAGGATGACAGGCAGGTTGGTGCCCGGCGCATCAGTCATGTAAAGAATGGTCCACAGGCCGGTGCCGACGAACGCTGCCGCCATTAGCAATTTCCAGTGGCGCAGGCGGGCGATGGCGCCGGTGGCGGCGAGCACGATCGCCAAATAGCCGAACAGCGCCCAGGGATTAGGCGCCTGCGAAGCGACCAGCATCGGCGTCACCACCGCGCCGAGCAGGCCGACGCCGGCCAGCGCCTGACCGTGGACGAGGGCGGCCGCGATGGTCGCCACACCGATGGCGCCGAGCAGCGTGAAGGCAAGCGCCGGCCCGATGAAGCCGTAAACGCCATGCGCGGCATAAACCGTGCCGAACAGGATGAAAGCACCGGCCGCCGTCAGGATCGCCGGAATATAGGCGCCGGCGACGCCCTGCACCGGCACCCTGAAGCCGGTGCGGCGGATGAACTCGCCGACGGCGACCAGCACCAGCCCGAGCATTGCTGCCATGCTCAGCCGCACGCCGGGACCGAAAATGCCGGCCTCGATGGTGTAGCGGATCAGGAACAGGCCGCCCAGCGCCAGCGCGATGCCGCCGACCCAGACCGCCCAGCGGGTGCCGAGCGCCGTTTCAATGTCGGACTTTTGCGCCTCTTTCGCCGTCGCGGCGGCCGGTTGCGCAGGTGCAGATCCAGCCGGCGCCGCTTCGCCCGCAGCCCACGGTCCGGACGCAATCTCCCCGGCTTCAACCTCTGTGGACGGCTTTTCCTCAGCCTCGCCCGCCGACGGCGGGGCAATGTCGGTCACGGCCGCAATTGCCGCGTCTGCTGGCATGCTGTCGTTTGCGGCCTGTTCTACCGGCTTGGCCTGCGGCGGGGGCACATGGATACCCGAAAGCACGAGGCTGCGCAGCGCACCAAGTTCGCGCTCGATCAGGCCGATGCGGCTCTGCTGGCGCGAGATAATGACGAACAGCGCGATGATCGCGACTAGGCCGATCAGGCTTTCAAACATGGCGGTTCCCCCAAACCAAGCCAGTAGTTACTGACAAATACGGCGGCCAGGACGGCCAGCCGAGTCAGCGCGCCACCAGATTGGCGGCCGGAAAGATCGAGCACGTTTCAGTACCAAAAGCCAGCAGCGGCGCCGGGTATTTGTTGTCGATGATGCGCTGGAGCAATTCCAGGACGGTATATCTAGAGATGTCGCCGTGCGGAATGGTGCCGAGGCCGAGCGGCGAGACCCGGCCGGGATAGAGTTCCACTTCGCTCACGTAATGCTTTCTCCGGCTGCGGCCTCGGCGCCAATCTCCTTGTCCGCCGCGTGGTGCTTGCGCAAGGCGGCGAGGAAGCCGGCGCGGGCACCGGGCGCCTCGATGCCGCGCGGCTCGTAGACATGGCGGGTAAAAAAGAAGCCGGTCAGCCGGAACGCGTCCTCGATCGCTGCCGGATCGGCGCGCAGGCCGGAGCCGCGCTGCAGGAAGGCGGGGAGCACCAGCATCTTGTCGCGCCATGGCGCGCCTGCCGCGCGTGACACGGCGCGCCCGGATTTCGGCGAGACATAGGCAAGGTCCTGTCTGGCACCGGTCGCGGCACACTGGCTGAGATCGAGACCGAAGCCGAGTTCGTCGAGGATCAGCAATTCGAAGCGCGCCACCAGCTCGCCGGCGGCGTCCGCATCGTCGAGATGGGCGATCATCACGGCCAGCGTCTCGTAGAGGCCGTCATGGGCGTCGCGCTCGGGCAGCAGGCGCAGATGCGCAGCCATCGTCTGCAGCCCATAGATGGCGACGGCGCTGTCCATCAGCCGGGCGGCGTTCATCTCGATCGCCTCGGCCTGAAAGGTGCCAAGATGTTCGTCGAGCCGCGCCCGCCACAACAGGTCGACACGGTTGCCGGGCTGCAGAACAGGCTGCTGCTTGCGCGAGCGGCCGCCGCGCACAAGGCCGAGGTGGCGGCCATGCGCACGCGTCATGACCTCAAGAATGGCGCTGGTTTCGCCATGCTTGCGGGTGCCGAGAATGATTCCCTCGTCGCGCCATTCCATGAACGGAGCTTGTCACCGGTTCGGTGGCGAAATCAAGATTGGAGCCTCGGATGCCGAGGCTCCAATCTCGGAGTTAACAAAGAGCCGTGGACAGTCACGCCGACGAGTGGCGCACCCTGAAACAAAAAAACCGCCTCGGCGGCGGTCGCTGGCGCAAATCAGCACTATGCTGAAATTACTAGCATAACTGACGGCACAAAGCAAGAACAACGTCGCTTCAGCTGCGCTGCCCCTCATTGCCCTGCCGGGCATTTCGCCAATTTCCAGCGTTGCGGCCAGCCCCTTCTCCCCGTCACTATACGGGGAGAAGGTGCCGGCAGGCGGATGAGGGGCGGCGCCGACACCGACTGTCCTTCTGAATGATTGCTCTTCGTCAGGCAAGGGTCGGGCAACAGGGCAATCGGGCGAAGGAAGAGCAGCGGCAGCAGAGGCGGAAGCCTTGGCAGCCAGCGATGTTCCTTTTCCACTTGCAAGGCATAGGCCGCCGCACTCGGCAGCCTCACCAGCATATGGTCTCCGAGATGAAAGGTCCTGTTGTCCCATCCGCCTGATGAAACCGGCCGGACAGCAAGATCCTTCTATCGGGAAATTGCGTGGCGACCAACCGGCTCACGAGGGCTGTGTCGATAGTGACTTCTTGTTTGAGCATGATCTTTTTCGAAAATCGGCCCCCACTTTTCGGCAACATGCTCTAATGCGGAAACTCCAGCCCCATCTCGCGATAGCGCTCGGGGTCGTCGCCCCAGTTCTCGCGCACCTTGACGAACAGGAAAAGATGGACCTTCTGTTCGAGGATACCGGATATCTCCATGCGTGCCGCCTGGCCGATGGCACGGATCGTCTCGCCCTTGTGGCCGAGCACGATCTTCTTCTGGCTGTCACGCTCGACATAGATGGTCTGGTCGATGCGCACCGAGCCGTCCTTCTTCTCTTCCCATTTCTCGGTCTCGATATGGGAGGAATAGGGCAGTTCCTGATGCAGCCTGAGATAGAGCTTTTCGCGAGTGATCTCTGCCGCCAGCTGACGCATCGGCAGGTCTGAGATCTGGTCTTCCGGGTAATACCAGGGGCCGGCAGGCAGGGTTGCGGCCAGATAGTCGAGCAGGTCCTTGCAGCCCGACCCAGTTAGCGCCGAGACCATGAAGGTGCGCTTGAAGGGCACTCTTTCATTCGCTGCCGCGGACAGGGCCAGCAGCGCCTCGGGCTTGACCCGGTCGACCTTGTTGAGGATCAGCACCATCGGCTGGCGGACATCCTTCAGCCGTTCCAAGATGGCATCGGCGTCGCCCCTGATGCCGCGCTCGGCATCGATCAGCAACAGCACGATGTCGGCGTCCTTGGCGCCGCCCCAGGCGGTCGTCACCATCGCCGTGTCCAACCGCCGCTTCGGCTTGAAGATGCCCGGCGTGTCGACGAAGACGATCTGTGCGTTATTGTGGATTGCGATGCCGCGCACGATGGCGCGGGTCGTCTGCACCTTGTGGGTGACAATCGACACCTTAGCGCCGACCAGTTGGTTGACCAGCGTCGATTTTCCCGCATTGGGCGCGCCGATCAACGCAACGAAGCCAGAGTGCGTGGTGGCAGCTTCTGCTGCCGGCGGGACGTCTTCGGTGGCGGTCATGCCGCGCTCCCCTTATTTAGCCACACGCCTTCGCGCAACAGCAGTGCAGCAGCGGCGGCTTGCTCGGCCTCGCGCTTGGAGCGTCCGCTGCCGGTCGCCGGCGGAAAGGCGCCAACCTTGACGCTGACGGTGAATAGCGGATCGTGGTCCGGTCCCTCGCGGCTGTCAATTATGTAGACCGGCACGGCGCCTGCGGCCTGATGCGCCCATTCCTGCAGTTCGGTCTTAGCATCGCGGCGGGCGGCACCGGTGGCCTGCGAGCGCGGCCGCCAGTATTTGTGGATGAAGGCGCGGGCCGCCTCCAGCCCGCCGTCGAGATAGAGCACGGCGATCAGCGATTCCAGCGCATCTGCCCGCAGATTGACGCGCTTGCGCCCGTCCAGGCCGCGTACGTCCGAGCCGGCACGGATCAGCTCCGGCAGGCCGATCTCCTCGGCGATCTCCGCCAGCACCTCGGCATTGACCAGCGCGTTGAGCCGGAGCGACAGCTCACCTTCGGCAGCGTCCGGATACGCCGCCAGAAGCATGTCGGCGACGATCAGTCCGAGGACACGGTCGCCCAGGAATTCGAAACGCTCGTAGTCGATGCCGGCATGGCTGCTGCGGGCGCTGGCATGGGTCAGCGCGCGCTGCAGGCGCTGGCGGTCGGCAAAGGCGTGGCCGGTGCGCTGCATGAGCGCTTCGGCGAGCGCGTCGACGGTCAGCCGTTTTGTCGCCGCCATGATCCTAATTGACGAAATGGAGCAGGCGCGAGGCGCGCATCAGCGACGGCCATTTCCAGATTTCGAGCGGGCTGGCGCTGCCACCGATCGAGAAGAAGATGAGATTGGCGCGGCCAACCAGGTTCTCGTCGGGGACGAAACCGACGGTGAAGCGGCTGTCCGAGGAATTGTCTCTGTTATCGCCCATCATGAAATAGTGGCCGGGCGGCACGTCGAATTCCTGGGTGTTGTCACCGATCGAGTTGGGTATCAGGTCGAGCGTGTCATAGCTGACGCCATTCGGCAATGTCTCGCGATAAACGTCGACCGGCCCGCTCTCCTCGGTAATGTCGCGATTGTCGATCTGCCCGGCCTTCTGGCGTGGCACGCCGACGCCGTTGATGAAGAGCTGGCCGTCCTTGACCTGGATCTTGTCGCCCGGCAGGCCGACGACGCGCTTGATGTAGTCGACGGAGGGGTCCGGCGGGAACTTGAACACCGCCACGTCGCCGCGCTTCGGCTCGGCGCCCCAGATGCGGCCCGAAAAGATGTCCGGCCCGAACGGCAGGGAATAGCGGGAGAAGCCATAGGACCATTTGGTGACGAAGAGGTAGTCGCCTTCGAGCAAGGTCGGCCGCATCGACCCGGACGGGATGGAGAATGGCTGAAAAAGGAGCGTGCGGATGACCAGAGCGAGCAAAAGCGCCTGGACGATGACGCTGACGGTTTCGCCAAGCCCGCCGGATTTCTTCTGGGATTTTTCAGCCACGCTCATGTCGTCCTCGATTATGCGTTGGTTGGTATAGAGTCTCGGCGCGCGCTGGGCAACGTCATGCCGGTGGTCAGATGCAATCAATATGGCGCTTCTTCGACGGGCAACGCCTCGATGATCACAAAGGCTTGAGCAAGCGGAAAATCGTCGGTGATGGTGAGGTGGATCGCCGCCCTGTGCCCGTCAGGCAGGATTTTGTCCAGCTGCGCCGCCGCCCCGCCGGTCAAAGCCATGGTCGGCTGGCCGCTGGCCAGGTTGACGACGCCCATGTCGCGCCAGAACACCCCTTGCGCCATACCGGTGCCCAGCGCCTTGGCGCAGGCCTCCTTGGCGGCGAAGCGCTTGGCATAGGAGGCGGCGCGGGCGCCGCGGTTTTCGGAGCGGGCCTGTTCGACCTCGGTGTAGATGCGCTGGATAAAGCGCTGGCCATGGCGCTCCAGCGATTTTTCGATGCGTCTGATATCGATCAGGTCGCTGCCGATACCGATGATCATCCGGCGGAAACTTCCCGTCCGGCGGTTCCGGCTCTGTCCGCCAGACACATGGAGCGCGAGAAAGAGCGACGTGGCCACAGATAGGTACGCACCCGATCGAGAAAACCATCAGGCTTACGGCGTCGAAAAAGCACTCTGTTCCATTTCCTGATATCCAAAAGTTGCCGCTCTGACCACCCGGGCGCGACAGCCACATCTTGCGCTTTGCCGCCGTCGAAAGGCAACAACGATCTTGATATAGCGATATGCTGGCCGAAGGACAACCGAAGCTCGTCGGGCGCCCGGGCGGCGGATCAACCCCAGCTATCTACGGTCCATACTCGCTGACCTCGACAAGATTGCCGTCCGGGTCGCGGAAATAGATCGACATCATCGGGCCACGGGCGCCGATCCGCTCGACCGCCCCGACTTCGACGGCAACGCCGTTGGCCGCCAGGCTGGCGCATATCTCCCAGAGCGGACGGGCGGCGATCAGGCAGAAATCCGCGGACCCCGGAGTCGGCGCCTTGGCCTTCGGCTCGAAAGTGTGGCCTGCCTCATGCACATTGATCTTTTGCGTTCCAAACAGCAGCGCCGTCGGCCGGTCCGGCTCGTCGAGGCGCCTGAAGCCGAGCACGCGTTGATAGAAGGCGCAGGTGTCTTCGACGGAGCGAACCGTCAGCACGAAATGGTCGATGCCGGCAATCACAGTAGCGCCTTCAGTCATATGTTGCGGCTGCCGGGCTTGATTGCCGGTATGGCGGCGAGCTCGGGCGGCAGCCTGTCGGCCGGGTAGGCCGGAACCTCATATTCGGCGAGCGCGATCAGCGGCACGCCGACATCGGTCTTGCCGGCCGAGCGGTCGATGATGCAGGCAGCGGCAACGACCTCGGCGCCAAGCGCGCGCAGGCAGTCGATGGTTTCGCGGATCGACAAGCCGGTGGTGACGATGTCCTCGACAATGACGACGCGCGAACCCTTGGCGATCTCGAAGCGGCGGAGCCTGAACTCGCCCCCTTCCCGCTCGACCCAGATCGCCGGGGCGCCAAGATGGCGCGAGGTTTCGTAGGCCGGGATCAGCCCGCCGATCGCCGGGCCGACGACATAATCGATCCTGCCGGACACGGCGGCGCGGATCTTTTCGGCCAGCGCCTTGCACAGGCGCTCGGTCTTGTCGGCATGCATGAAGACCCGCGCCTTCTGCAGGAAGACCGAGCTTCGCAAGCCCGACGTCAGGATGAAATGCCCTTCGAGGACGGCACCGGCTTCACGGAAAATGCCCAGCACTTCGTCGGTGTTCATCTCTGCCCTGTCTCCAACACGCTAGAGCGACGTGCGTCCACTTGGACGCGCAAAGTACGCTCTAACTCTTTTACCTACGCATCGTGCTTTCCGAAAATCGATTCCGATTTTCGGGCCGATGCGGTAGTGATTTCTAGCCGTTCACACGCCGCGCATCGCTGACGCTCGAATTGTCCTTGAGCTGCGACAGCAGCCGGTTCAGGTGCTTCAGGTCCCAGACTTCGAGATCGATCAGCATTTCGGTGAAATCGGGCGCGGTGCGCACCATCGACAATGTATGGATGTTGGCGTCGTTGGATGCAACGACCTGCGCGATGTCGGCCAGTGAGCCCGGCGCGTTGATGGCGGTGACCGAGACTCGCGCCGGAAACCGTTCCTTGGTGCGTTCATCTATGTCCCAGCGCACGTCGATCCAGCGTTCGGGCTGGTCGTCGAAGGCCTGCAGCGCCGGCGACTGGATCGGATAGATGGTGATGCCGGTTCCCGGCTGCACGATGCCGACGATGCGGTCGCCGGGGACTGCACCTTCCGGGGCGAAGCGCACCGGCAGGTCGCCGCGGACACCGCGGATCGGCACGGCGCCGTCCTTTGGCTGGTTCTTGTCCTTGCGTGCGGCGCGCCCCGGAATCTGAAACAGCATGCCGGCGGCGTTGCGGATCTTCGACCAGCCCTCCTCGCGCTGCTTGGGCGCCGCCAGCGTGATGCGCTCGTCCTTGTAGTCGGGAAACACCGCCTTGATGACATCGGTGGAGGCAAGTTCGCCGCGGCCGACAGAGGCCAGCACATCCTCGATGTCCTTGCGCGCCAGCCGATGCAGCACCGACTTCAGGCTTTCCTTGGTAAAGGTCTTTCCGGACCGTTCGAAGGCGCGTTCCAGAATGCGGATACCGAGACCCGAATACTGCTTGCGGATGGCATTCTTGGTGGCGCGGCGGATCGCCGAGCGCGCCTTGCCGGTGACGACGACCGACTCCCACGCCGCTGGCGGCACCTGCGCTTTGGAGCGGATGATCTCGACCTCGTCGCCATTCTTCAGCTCGGTCATCAGGGGCATGATGCGGCCGTTGACCTTGGCGCCAACGCAGGTGTCGCCGACATCGGTGTGCACGGCGTAGGCGAAATCGATCGGCGTGGCGCCGCGCGGCAGCGCGATCAGCATGCCCTTGGGCGTGAAGCAAAACACTTGGTCCTGGAACAGCTCCAGCTTGGTATTTTCGAGGAAGTCCTCGGGATTGTCGCCTTCGGCAAGCTGCTCTATGGTGCGCCGCAGCCAGGCATAGGCGTTGGTCTCCTTCGAGATCGCATGCGCGGTGCCGTTCACCTTGCCGCCGCTGTCCTTGTAGATCGAATGCGCGGCAACGCCATATTCGGCGATCTTGTTCATCTGATAGGTGCGGATCTGCAGCTCGACGCGCTGGCGCGACGGTCCGACGATGGTGGTGTGGATCGACCGGTAGTCGTTCTGCTTCGGCGTCGAGATGTAATCCTTGAAGCGACCTGGCACCATCGACCATGTCGTGTGGATGGCGCCGAGCGCCCGGTAGCAGTCCTCGACGGTATCGACGACGACGCGAAAGCCGAAAATGTCGGACAGCTGCTCGAAGGACAGCGCCTTGGCCTCCATCTTGCGGAACACCGACCACGGCTTCTTCTGGCGGCTCTTGACCTCGGCCTTGATCGCATATTTGTCGAACAGCGTGGACAGCGCTCTCTCGATCTCGGACAGCACATCCTTGTTGCGCTCGAAGATTTCAGCGAGCCGCGCGGTGACGGCGCGATAGGCTTCCGGATTGATGAAGCGGAAGGCGATCTCCTCGAGCTCCTCGCGCATGCCTTGCATGCCCATGCGCCCGGCCAGCGGCGCATAGATATCCATCGTTTCCTCGGCGATGCGCAGGCGCTTGGCTTCGGGCACATGGTCGAGCGTGCGCATGTTGTGCAAGCGGTCGGCAAGCTTGACCAGCAGCACGCGAACGTCTTCCGAGATCGCCAGCAGGAGCTTGCGCAGGTTCTCCGCCTGCTCGGCCTTCTTGGAGACGAGGTCGAGTTTCTTCAGCTTGGTCAGGCCTTCGACCAGCTTGCCCATTTCCGGACCGAACAGCTCGTCGATCTCGGCCCTGGTCGCCGTGGTGTCCTCGATCGTGTCGTGCAGCAGGGCAACGGCGATGGTCGCCTCGTCCATGTGCATTTCGGTGAGGATGGCGGCGACTTCGAGCGGATGCGAGAAATAAGGGTCGCCGGAGGCGCGCTTCTGGTGGCCATGCTTCTGCATGGCGTAGACATAGGCCTTGTTGAGCAGCGCCTCGTTGACGTCAGGCTTGTAGCGCTGGACGCGCTCGACAAGCTCATACTGACGCATCATGGGCGGGATCTCGCAGTGCTGAAATGAATCATGCGCCGCACTGGCGTACGGCGCATGTCATAGATAACCACGAAACCGCCGACGCGAAAGTGTCGGCAGTCGTTGCGAAGATTAATAATCGTCGCTTTTTTCCGGCGGTACCAGACCTTCGATGCCGGCCAGGAGGTCCTCCTCGGTCATGCGGTCGAAGGTGATGTTGTCCTCGGTGTCGTCGGCATCGGTTGCCGCGACGGCGGTACCGGTCTGATCGGCGATCGCCTCGCCATCGGCTTCCGGCTCATCGACCTCGACATGCTTCTGCAGCGAGTGGATCAGGTCTTCCTTGAGATCGTCGGGCGACAGCGTCTCTTCGGCGATCTCGCGCAGCGCGATGACCGGATTCTTGTCGTTGTCGCGAGGAACGGTGATCTGCGCGCCCTGGCTGATCTGACGGGCGCGGTGGCCGGCCAGGAGCACGAGCTCGAAGCGGTTATCGACCTTGTCGATGCAATCTTCAACGGTTACGCGGGCCATGAGCTGCCCCTTTCATGCCTGGATTTGATGGAAAACAGGCGCGGTCCATAACCTGAACGCCGCCAAAATACAAGCTTTTTGGCAATATCAGTCCGAGGCCAGGTCCGGGTCAAGTCCGGGGCCGGCCAAAGCGAGGTCTGGGCGCGCGCCGCCTGCGACGATACGGCACCGATCACAATTGCTTGCTATGCAGCATCATACCCTTGGATTGCCGTAAAACCGGCGTTATCTCGAATGACGAAGGTCAGCCGGTTATTTTCAAGCCGACCGATAGTCACGCGCATTTAGACGACCGCTTATTTTCGAAAAGGAATATTTTCCATGTTCGACCCTCGTGAAAAAATCGCCCTTTTCATCGACGGTGCCAATCTTTACGCCACGTCGCGCGCGCTCGGCTTCGACATCGACTACCGCAAACTTTTGTCGAGCTTCCAAAAGCGCGGCTACCTGCTGCGTGCCTACTACTACACGGCGCTGGTCGAGGACCAGGAATACTCCTCGATCCGGCCGCTGATCGACTGGCTCGACTACAACGGCTTCAAGGTGGTGACCAAGCCGGCCAAGGAGTTCACCGACTCGACCGGCCGTCGCAAGATCAAGGGCAATATGGACATCGAGTTGACCGTCGATGCGCTGGAACTCGCCGATGTCGTCGACCACTATGTCATCTTTTCCGGCGACGGCGATTTCCGCACTCTGGTCGAGGCGCTGCAGCGGCGTGGGCGCAAGGTCTCGATCGTCTCCACCATGGCTTCACAGCCGCCGATGATTTCCGACGATCTGCGCCGCCAGGCCGACCATTTCATCGACCTGATGACGCTGAAGAGCGAGGTCGGCCGCGATCCGTCCGAGCGGCCGGTGCGCCGGCCCGAGCCGGCCGAAGTCGACGAGGACGACTATTGACGCGGGCGGTCTTGACCGCTCCCTTGGTCGCATCCCCCGAGCCCGATCGCGACTGCCCGCTCTGCCCGCGGCTGCATGATTTTATCGCGCAATGGCGGCAGCGCGAGCCGTCCTGGTTCAATGCACCGGTGCCGACTTTCTTGCCACCGGAGGGCGAGGATGCCGTTAAACTGTTGATCGTCGGGCTGGCACCAGGCCTGCGTGGGGCGAACAGGACGGGACGTCCCTTCACCGGCGACTACGCCGGCGACTTGCTCTACAACACGCTGATCGCGCACGGCTTTGCGCGCGGCCAATTCAAGGCGCGGCCCGATGACGGGCTGGAGCTTGTCGGCACGGCGATCACCAATGCGGTGCGCTGCGTGCCACCGGACAACAAGCCGGTCGGCGCCGAGATTGCCACTTGCCGGACGTTCCTGGTGCCAACGATCGCGCGGTTTAAAAACCTGCGCGCCGTGCTGGCGCTGGGCTCGATCGCGCACCAGTCGACCGTGCGGGCGCTGGGTGGGCGTGTTGCCGCTTATCCCTTCCGCCACGGCGGACAGCAGCAAACCAATGGCGTCACGCTGTTTTCCAGCTATCATTGCTCGCGCTACAACACCAACACCGGCGTGCTGACGGAAGCGATGTTCGTCAACGTGTTCAGGGATATAGAAGAGTTTTTGCAGAAATAGAGTCGGACGGCCGCCGTCAGTTTGGCTAAAAGCCTTCGAGGACAATCTTGCCCTTGGCCTTGCCGCTTTCGATCAATGCATGGGCGCGCTTCAAGTTGGCGGCATTGATGAGACCGCCTGTCTCGCCAAGCGTCGTGCGGATCTCACCGGCGTCGACGAGCCCGGCCAATTCGTTGAGATGTTCGCCTTGCGCCGCCATGTCCGCCGTTTCGAACATCGAGCGGGTGAACATGAACTCCCAATGCACCGAGACGCTCTTGCGCTTGAACGGATTGATGTCGAGCGATTTCGGATCGTCGATAACCGCGAAACGTCCTTGCGGCGCGATCAACTCGGCGATCTCGGCCAGATGCTGGTCAGTGTTCGTCGTCGAAAACACGAAGCTGGGGGCGCCGATACCCCGTGCTGCGACTTCGGCTGCCAGCGGCCTGGAATGATCGACGACGTGGTAGGCGCCGAGCCCGAGCGCCCAGTCCCGTGTCTCAGGCCTTGACGCGGTGGCAATCACCGTCAGGCCGGTCAACTGCCTCGCAAGCTGCACTGCGATTGATCCGACGCCGCCGGCGCCGCCGATGATCAGGATGGCGGGTGCCGCGCCTGCAACGGGCTTCCTGACGTCGAGACGATCGAACAGGGTCTCCCAGGCGGTGACCGCCGTCAGCGGCAGCGCTGCCGCTTCAGCATAGCCGAGTGAGGTCGGCTTGCGGCCGACGAGCCGCTCGTCGACGAGATGGAACTCGGCATTGGTGCCTTGCGGCGCAAAGGCGCCTGAATAGAAGACATCGTCGCCGGCCCTGAAGAACTCAGCGCCCGGGCCGGTCGCGACAACCCGGCCGGCGGCATCCCAGCCGAGCACCCGCCACTGGCCGGCTTCCGGAGCGATGCTGCGCCGCACTTTGGTGTCGACCGGGTTGACTGAGATCGCCTTCACCTCGACCAGCAGGTCGCGGCCTTTGGGCTCGGGCTTCGGCAGTTCGATATCGACGAGGGAGGACTCGTCGGTGATGGGAGCTGGGATTTGATAACCGACGGCGCGCATCTTCATCTCCATGATTGCTGTTGTAAGCGATAGACATGCTGTCTACGATCACCATGCGCAAGAATGCACATATAAAGCACATAGTGTCGAAAAGGATACCGTCATGCCGCGTATTCGCCACGAGCGATTTGATTGCAGCCCCGGCTGCACCGTGGAGGGAACGCTCCGCTACATTGACGGAAAGTGGAAAGGCGTCGTGCTCTACCATCTGTTCGAGGGCACGCTGCGCTTCAACGAGATTCGCCGGCGGATACCGAACTGTACGCAGCGCATGTTGACCAACCAGCTCCGCGAGCTGGAGACGGATGGGCTGATTGCGCGCAAGGTCTATCCGCAGGTGCCGCCGAAGGTGGAATACAGTCTGACGCCGCGCGGCATAAGCCTGGAGCCGGTGATTACCGCCCTGAAGACCTGGGGCGATGCGAATGTGGCTCTCAGCCCGCAGACATCGCAAGCCGCGGCGTAAGAGCGGCCGGGAAGCGCCTCACCAGAGGCGATATCCCTGAATCCGTTCAGGGTGTTCGCGGGGTTTCCGAAGACATGGATTCAGATCGCGCTGTAAACAATCTGGCCAGCGTTTCCCGCCCGCCCTGAAGGACATTCAGATCGACATCGCCGGTGATGCCGTCGACGCGACCCCTGTCGTGGTACTGCCAATAGATCCAGTCGTCATGACCTGGCCACAGCGCCAGCGAACGGACCCAGCGTGGGCGGCCGACGATCTGGCCGGCATAGACCCGCGCAGCCTCGTCGGTCACATAGAGGATCGCTGTCTTGCCGAAAGCTGCCTCGACAGGGCGCAAGAAAGCCGAGAGTTCGACATTCAATTCTTCGGGCAATGGCCGCCGCGGACAATTGCCGACAAATTCGATATCCACCACCGGCGGCAGCAGCGATTGATCGCGCGGCACGACGGAGATGAAATTGCGCGCCTGATCGGCGCCAGGCCTGCAGAAGGTGAAGAAATGGTAGGCACCGACCGCCAGCCCGGCCGCGCGTGCCTCACGCAGATTGGCGGCGAAGGCGTCGTCGACATGGTCGCCGCCCTCGGTCGCCTTGATGACGGCAAAGGCGACATCGTCGGCGGCGACACGGCGCCAGTCGATCTGCCGCTGGTGATGGGAAACGTCGATACCCCTGACCGGATATTTGCCGCGGTCCGGAGAAAACGGTTGGAAGTAGAAATAGCCGACGGCCGCGACGAGGCACGCGAGGATCAGGCTGGCCGCACCCCAAAGGACGATCCGGTTCTTCAAAAGAGTGGTTCCCAGCCTACCCACGCTCCTTCAGCAACCGGCCCTTCTCGCGCGACCAGTCGCGCTGCTTTTCGGTCTCGCGCTTGTCGTGCAGTTTCTTGCCGCGGCCAACGGCGAGCAGCACTTTCGCACGGCCCTGGTCGTTGAAATAAATTTTTAGCGGCACCAGCGTCATGCCTTCGCGATCAACGCTCTGCGACAGCTTGGCTATTTCGCGTTTGTTGAGCAGGAGCTTGCGGCGCCGGCGCGGCTCGTGGTTGAAGCGGTTGGCCTGCAGGTATTCCGGCAGATAGGAGTTAATCAGCCAGATCTCACCGCCCTCGACCGAGGCGTAACTATCCTGGATGTTGGCTTGGCCCTGGCGCAACGACTTCACCTCGGTGCCGGTCAGCACCAGACCGGCCTCGATCGTGTCGAGCACCTCATAGGAAAACCGAGCCTTGCGGTTTTCCGCAACGGTCTTGTTGTTGGGATCGGCTTTTCTGACTTGATTCATGACGTCTAGAGTCCGTTTCGAAACTCGCTCCTGCGAGTCAGATGATGGTGGCACTAGAGCGCCGCGCGTTTTTCAAACGCGCAAAGGACGCTCTAGAAGTCTGACTTTGCGCATGGTCCTTTTCCGAAAGCGAACGCTTTCGGGGCCATGCGAGAACCGGAGCGGAGCGTACATATAGTACGTGAGCACCGGAAGCGCAGGTGACGCCTTCAGATGGCCGCAGGAGTAGAGTTTCCAAACGGGCTCGCTAATTAATCAAGCCGGCGTGCTTCATGGCCGCATCGATCTTTTCGGCGGTCGACTGATCGACGGTCATCAGCGGCGAGCGCAGCACGTTCTCGACCTTGCCGAGCTTCGACAGCGCATATTTCGCGCCGGACACGCCGGGTTCAATGAAGATCGCCTTGTGCAGCGGCAGCAGGCGGTCCTGCAAGTCCAGCGCCTTGGCGTTCTCACCGGAAAGCGTCGCCTCCTGGAATTCGGCGCATAGCCGCGGCGCCACATTCGCCGTCACCGAGATGCAGCCGACACCGCCATGGGCGTTGAAGCCGAGCGCCGAGGCGTCCTCGCCGGAAAGCTGGATGAAATCCTTGCCGCAAGTGGCGCGCTGCTCGGAAACCCGCTCGACCTTGCCGGTGGCGTCCTTGACGCCGACGATGTTCTTGAAGTCGTGAGCCAGCCGCCCCATCGTCTCGGGCATCATGTCGATCACCGAGCGCGGCGGAATGTTGTAGATGATGATCGGCAGGCTGGTCGCCCTGGCGACCGCGGCGAAATGTTCATAGAGGCCGCGCTGCGTCGGCCTGTTATAATAAGGCGTGACGACGAGTGCCGCGTCGGCGCCCGCCTTCTCGGCATATTGCACCAGGCCAACCGCCTCTTCGGTGTTGTTGGAGCCGGCGCCGGCGACGACCGGAGCGCGGCCCTTGGCCACCTCGATGCACACCTTGACGACATGGCGGTGCTCGTTATGCGACAGCGTCGGCGACTCGCCTGTCGTGCCGACCGGAACCAGACCGGTCGTGCCTTCGGCGATCTGCCAGGCAACGAGGGCACGAAAGGCTTTCTCGTCGAAACGGCCGCTCTTTTCGAACGGTGTCACGAGCGCGGTAAGCGAGCCTCTCAGCATGTCGTCCAACTCCTTGGGACTAGCGCATGACCCCGAAAATCGGAGCCGATTTCGGAAAGATCATGCGCCAAATTTTAAAGTGCCACAGCGTCCATTGCGCATCCGGGAAGACGCGTGGCGCTGCAGGTGTTTTGTCGTGCGCGCCTTCTAGCCGAAAGCGAAGCGGCGCACCATAGTCTCGACACCGTTGCGCGGCAAGCATGGCAATAGTGCCAGCAAGCGCAATTTGAACGACCTTGGTAGCGCTTCGTTTACGGCCTCTTCATAGCAGCCAACTAGGCTCAGTTGATCTGCGCCTGTTGGTAAAGTGTAGACAGGAAATGATGAAGACCATGCCGACCAGGCAGCCTCATTTTTTTGCGCTGCTTGGCGCAATCCTGCTGCTGACGCCGAGCGGTGTGGCCGCCGGCAACGTCGATGTGCAGGTCACGTCGGCCATTCCGATGCCACACCTGCAGGATACGGGCCTGCCGGATACAGCATCTCCATCCGTCAGTGTCGCCAGGCTGAAGAGCGGCCTCGATGCGCTGGCGGCAAACGACATTGCCGGAGCGCGTCAAGTGCGGGAGGCTTTGCCGGTCAATTCGCTCGACCAGCACATCCTTGCCTGGGCGATCGCGCTCTATGGCGGCGACAAGGTGCCAAGCGGCGACATCGCCGATGCTGCGAAGATGCTGCCTAACTGGCCGGGCATGATCGCCTTGCGCAAGAACAGCGAGCGCGCGCTCTATCGCGAGAACCCCGCGCCTGAGATCGTGGTGCAGGCATTCGGCGGCAGCCAGCCACAAACATTTGAGGGCGTGGTGATCCTTGCCCGCTCCTATGTGTCGCCGGGCGATGTCAAGGCGGCGCGCTCGGTGCTGTCGCCTTTCTGGCGCACCGAGAAATTGGAAGCCAAGGACGAAGCGGCAATCATCCAGGAATTCGGCAAGCTGATCCCCGCAGCCGACCACCGTTTCCGCATGCAGCGCATGTTCTATGCCGACCGGGTCAACTCTGCGCTGCGCGTTGCCGGCCTTGCCGGCGCCCAGCAACTGGCCGACGCCTGGGCGGCGGCGGACAGGGGCGACAAGAACGCGGCCAAACTGCTGAAGGCGGTGCCCGCCGCGCAGCGTTCCGCAGGCTATTTCTTTGCGCAAGCCCAATATCTGCGCAAGCAAGACAAGCTTTCCGACGCCGTCGCAATGGTGATGAAGGCGCCGAGCGATCGCAACGCGCTGGTCGACCCGGATGCCTGGTGGGCCGAGCGTCGAGTGCTGTCGCGCGAACTGGTCGACCAGGGCGACATGAAGACCGCCTACAGGATCGTCGCAGCACATACTGCCGAAAGTGCTGCCAACGCCGCGGATGCGGAGTTCCATGCCGGCTGGTACGCGCTGCGCGGCCTCAACGACCCCAATACCGCTTCCAAGCATTTCGCGCGCATCGCCGATCTCACCCAGGGGCCGATATCGCTGTCGCGCGCCTATTACTGGCTCGGCCGTGCAGCCGAAGCCGGTGGTCCCGGCAATGCGAAGGATCATTTCACCCGTGCCGCCGCCTATGGCACGACGTTCTACGGCCAGCTCGCCGGCGAGCGCGTCGGACGGCGGGTCCTCAATATCGCCCATCCGCAGCCGAGCGCCGCCGATCGCCGGAATTTCGCCAATCGCGAGGCTGTCTGCGCCATCATGCGGCTGCAGGAGGCGGGCTATCAGCGCTACGCCGACACACTTTACCGCGACCTCGCCGGAAAGTTGACCAGTCCCGGAGAGCTGGCGCTGCTGGCCGCGATGGCAGAGAAGCAGGGCAACCACTTCCTGGCCCTGAAAGTCGGCAAGATCGCCGGCGCGCGCGGCATCGATGTCGGGGCGCTGTCGCATCCGCTCGGCGTCATTCCCGAGACCGCCAACATTTCCGGCTCGGGCAAGGCGCTGGCCTATGCGATCGCCCGCCAGGAAAGCGAGTTCAACATCGGCGCCGTCTCCAGCGCCGGCGCACGCGGGCTGCTGCAGCTGATGCCGGGGACCGCCAGGCAATTGGCGAAGAAGGCCGGGATGACCTTCTCGCAGGCGCGGCTGACCACCGACGCCGGCTACAATGCGACCTTGGGCGCCGCCTTCCTCGGCGAGCAGCTCGGCCGCTTCGACGGCTCCTATGTGCTGACCTTAGCCGGCTACAATGCCGGTCCCAGCCGCGCCGCCCAGTGGGTAGCTAGATATGGCGACCCGCGCGGCAAGGACATCGACGCCGTCGTCGACTGGATCGAGCGGATTCCCTACACGGAAACAAGAAGTTACATCCAGCGCGTGATGGAGAATTACGAAGTCTACAAGATGCGTATTTCCGGCAAGTACGACATCGTGGGGGATTTGGTGAACGGGCGGAGTTGACCGAGGGGCGATTGGGCTGGGCATAACAGGAGCCAGAGGGGGCGCTGTCCCGCCGACATCTTAAAAACGACGCTTTGATTTGACCATCCCCCGCCCTCGCCTGTAGCAGTCGAGACGATCCGGCAACGGCGAGGAATCGAGTCCAAATGTCGAGCGGTTTTTCCGATTTTTTCTACGCCTCGCCGGACGGGCTTGAACTCTACGCCCGCATCTACGGCGAAGCGAACTCCGGACACTGGCCGGTCGTCTGCCTGCCCGGCCTGACCCGCAATAGCCGCGATTTTCATGAGCTGGCGCTGCACCTGTCGCGACGGACGGAAAGTCCCCGAAAAATTGTCGCCTTCGACTATCGCGGGCGCGGGCAATCCGCCTATGACCCCGACGTCAGCCACTACAATGTCGGCGTCGAAGCCGGCGACATCCTCGCTGGGCTGGCGGCGCTACGCATCGAGGGGGCGGGGTTCATCGGCACGTCACGCGGCGGGCTGATCATCCATGTGCTTGGCGCGATGCGGCCAGCGGTCCTTAAAGCCGTCGTCCTCAACGATATCGGCCCGGTGGTCGAGGCCGGCGGTCTCGCCCATATCCGCTCCTATCTCGAGCGCGCGCCGAAGCCGAAAACCCATGCCGAGGCTTTCAGTGCCCTGCGCGGCGCGCATGGCAGCGACTTTCCTGCTCTGACCGAGGCGGATTGGGGACGGATGGTATCGGCCCTCTACCGAGAGACGGATGAAGGGCTGGTGCCGGATTTCGACCCGAAGCTGGTCGACACGCTAGCGGGACTCGACCTGACCCAGAGGCTGCCTGATCTGTGGCCGCAGTTCGAGGCACTGGCGGCGATATCCCTGCTCGCCATCCGCGGTGCCAATTCGAAGCTGCTGTCCGCCGAGACGCTCGAACAGATGCAAAAGCGTCACCCTTGTGTCGAGACGATCACGGTCGCGGACCAGGGCCATGCGCCTTTCCTCGAGACCGGCGGCCTGCCCGGCGCCATCGCCGCTTTTCTGGATAGGACCGAGCAACGCTTCGGCTCAAAGTAATGCTCGATAGCTGAGGAATTTATTCGAGGCAGTGCGACAGAGCATCCTGCTTCGCGGAAGGGGAGGACTTGTCCTGCGAAGCGCGCAGCGCGAAGCAGGATGGCGGAGAGGATGGGATTCGAACCCACGAGAAGCTTTTGACCTCTACTCCCTTAGCAGGGGAGCGCCTTCGACCACTCGGCCACCTCTCCGTGCCGCTGACCTAGCCCGGTAAACCTTGGAAAACAAGCGCTTTTTGTCGGCAGCTGCATTTTCTTTCTGGTTCCCGGATGACGAGCCGCGACGGCTCATAACGCGAACAAACGGGGTTTGCGGTTTGGTTTCTGCAAAAAATCCGTAAAACTTTCCCTCTTGCCAAGGGGTATTCGTTCCAGATTCGTTCTTCATGCCCGCTGCTCCTGCGGCAGTGCCTTTTCGGGACCATCCTGGCGGAAGTCGAAACCGAGTTGCATGGCATCTGTGCCGATCTTGGGGACGGCTAGTTTCACATATCTGGTCCACTCATCGGACTCCCAGCCGCCTTCAGCTTTCAGTCGAACGACGTCTTTGGTCTGCGAATAGAACCAGGTGGCCCAGCTGTGGCGGGCCGTGTGTGGAGTATAGAGCTCTGGATCCAGATCGATCTCGGTGATCGCTCTTGACCACCAGGTAAAATGCCGGCCTGCGTTGGGATCGGTCCGTTCGGTGTAGGGGCGGCCATCGTAGCGAAGGAACAGGGGACCGGATCGACCGATGTTCGGAACGGCCGACAGAGCAGCGATCGTCCGCGGACACAGATTGACCATCCGCTCCTTGCCGTTCTTTGGGTCTCTCAGGATAGCGTATCGGTCAGAAAGAGAGATATCGTTTTTCCCGTCAATAGCGAGCGTTTCCCCGATCCGCGAACCTTGGCCAAATAGGAACGTGACAAATGCTGGCGTCCACGGGTTGGGTGTGCGGCTGTCGATAACGCGGTTGATCGCAGCAACAGCCTGGTCGGGTCTGAGAAAATAAGTTCTCTTAGCGCTGTCCGTGGGTCGGTCGAACTGAACTCGTATCCCATTGCCGTGAAGGACTGCAATGACGGGTCCATGGAACTGCCGGCGCCTGGTGGCGGTGTTGGGATAGGCTTTGACGCCTTCGTCATCGAGCAGCTCCTGGGTGATCTCGTCTATGCGGATCCGGCCAAATGCCGCTCTAGGCTTGTCCAGAAATCTCTCTTCGCCGCCGTTCTTCACGTAACGATCCGCCGCTGCGTTGAACGAGATTGCGGGTTCTCGACCGGTGATGTTTTGCTCGGCGACCGCACTTTCGATCTGGCGCTTGATAGCGTCTGCTTCGCGCCCGTCCCGAGTTTTGGTCGATTTGCGGAGTTCTTTCGAAACGGCTCGCCCATTACGCCAGACAGTGACGCTTCCCTCGATATACCAATATCTGTTAAGGCGCTGTTTGAGCTCTAGGCCGTGTGGACAGTTACCGCAACCATAGGACAATAGCCGCGAGAGTGACAACGGCGCGGTAATTGCGGGCGGTTTTC
>NZ_JAMYLQ010000010.1:0-193511 GCF_040318115.1 Mesorhizobium sp. M1312
TGGAATTGGAGATCCGCAAAACTGCGGCCCCAACCAGCGGCGGCCTGATCATGCAGCGCAATAAGGTGCATCACGTCTACACCGTGAACGTGTCGCCAGGGACCTCGGCGTCAGCGAAGCGCTCATCCAGGAACTGACCCTCGGTCTCGAGCCCGAGGACGGCGTCATCTGGGTGTACGGCGCCAATGATGACGACGGGATCTTGGCATTCACCGATGAAGGCATCGAGGAGGTCAAACTCCTCCTCGAAGAATATCATCGCGTCTCCCCATCGAAAGCTTGACCCCAGCACCGCTGTGCTCAGGTGCTCATGGCCGCCGGATACGCACGTCTGCGATCTTCACCGGATGCGTACGTCCAATGCGACATCCTTATCTCGCAGTTTCGGCAAAAAGCCTCATTGGATGGACACGATATTGGTCGCCAGCATACCGGCAGGTTCATGAGAAATCTTATAGCATCGGTTTGGCGCCGCACAATTGAGATTGTCTTTGCAGCGCTGGTGATACCCAGCTCGGATGCTCTCTCTGATCAGGACTTGTGAGAGCATCCAGTGTCCGAATGGGACCTGTTGCAGACTGCGGTTACAAGCGTTGTTCCTTGAACAACCATAAAGTCTGATTTAACGTTAAACATTTCGACGATCGCCGGATGACGTCCTTTTCCAACGTGGACAGGGACGTCCTGTGATTCCTTAGTGTCAACAGAGGACAGCGACCACTATGAAATGGAAGTTAGGTCCTTTCACCGAGGAAGATATCGCGCGATCGGAATTGCGTGAGGCTCTCGGGAGAAAACGCGATATAGACGCCGAGGTCGCGGAAATAACATGCAGACTAGAGTCCATCTGGTCCAAGCCCAGTGCAGCCAGTAGGCCGCATACAAACAACAGCTGGAGATGGCTGCCGTCGTTCTATCCGCCGCGTTACTAGTTCGTCAAGATGCATCTCGAATTTGCCCCTTGCTGAGGGCCGCAGCGGTTAATTCAAGGACGACACATCGGTCCGTGGCAACCATTCGCATCAACGGCGCTAATCGTCAGACCAGTTTCTTCGACAACCCCAACCGCCCGACCAACTTCTTGAGCGCGGCTGATATGCGGATGGTGGAACCGCTGTTCCTAATCGCTGCGCTTATAGCGCGTCGTCCAACTCCTCTTGCGAGCACTGGCACGGCCATGCTTGAGCAGCACTCACTTGCTGGCGACTCGCAGTGTCTCGACTGCAGCTGCAAGCGTGCCGGACGACCCCGCATCGCTTCGTGCCTCATGGGAACCCGAACCGCCCTTTAGCTTCGACCGCGCAGCAAGCGCGGCAAAAGATAAGGTGTCTCGGCGGTTCGTCTTCACGCGATGCTTCACCCCCCGGCCCGCGCCTTCTACCCATCGACGAGCTTCCCTGCACGGTTCACTGGCTGCAGACGTGGAATCCTGGCAATTACTCCAGCCTTCGGCCAGTTATCGCAACTTCGAAATTTGTTGTTGCGAAAGCCACCATTGAGTTAAGTACCTCTAAGCCTCACCCGGCGAAATGACTTTACAAATACGACCAAGCGTAATCGCAGCCTGGTTTCGCCTGCGGAAACCGAATCCACGCAGGTCGCCGCCTTGTAGTGCATAAATCAGTTCTCGGACGTCTGACGAGAGCAGTTCCACTTCTTCTCCCCAATCAAGTTTCGGGACGCAGCTCAGCCATATTCTACCAATCTCACAGTAGAGGTTTTCTGTGACTTCCCGAGCCCGTGCGTTAGAAATTGCCCCTGAAAGAGCTTTTTCGACATCGCGGTGTATGCGGCCAAGCAGATGGATGTCTTTTTTGTGTTTCAGCTGCTCCGCCTCTTCAGCCAAGCTCTGCAGGGTTTCAATTGTGCGGGCCGGTATCGGTAAATCAATGAACCTGTAAAGGTTCTCAGCCAGAACCATTCTTACCTCATATATCTGGCTGAGAGTTTTTGCGTCCACCTCCGTTACGGTCGTATAGGAACCCTGGGACCTGACCAAAAGGTGTTCAAATTCGAGGCGATGAAGGACCTTCCGAAGGGGTGTTCGGCTGATCCCAAACTCAGCTGCTAGTGTGTTCTCGGACAACTTTGTTCCCGGAGAATACTCTAACAGAGCAATGCGGTTCCGCAGAATCTCATAAATGTCTGATACTGAATTGGGGGATTGGAAAGTCTCTACAACGTTCACTGTTTCCACGGCTCCTGTATGCAAGGCGGCGAGCGCAATCTGCGCTCGCCGACGCTGTTAGACCTCCGCCAGATCGCGTGACATATTTGTCAGGAACACCCCACCGGACTTTCCGACCAACACACAGTCCGACAGGAAATTATCATTGCCAACGTCATCCGTGATCCATGTGATGAGATGGAATACCATTCCCTCTCGTATTTGAACATTACTCGCCCCGTGCAGGCTGTTTATGCCGGGGCCACCAGTCCATGTCGGTGGAAATGATATCCCGACCGTGTAACCGCAGTGCTTGAGTCGTGCAAACACTTTAGACGCATTAAGATGAGCCTGCCACGCAGTATGCACATCCGACGCAAGAACACCTGGCTTGAGCGCATTCAAAGCCTTGATGTGTGCCTGGTTGCTGATTTCAGCAAGCTTCCTTGCTGGCGCCGAAGCTGGACCGATAGAGCCTGTCCGAGCCATCGGAGCGTGATATCTGTCGATACACCCCGAGAGCTCCAGCAGGAACGAGTCGCCCGTCTTGAGTTCCCGTGAGGTCCAAGTGGTGTGGGGCTCGCAAATCCTATCCACGGACCTGATGAATGGCGGGAAACCAGGGGACTGTCCTCCCGCGGAGATCATGGCTCTGTAGACTTCGGCTGCGACAGTGTTTTCGGTCACGCCATGGCCAGCGGCGTCAGCTCCCGCCGCAACCATGATCTCGGAGATCCGCGCCGCGCGTTTAATCTGTTCGATTTCTAAGGGGGACTTGATCATGCGCATTTCTTCGACAATGCCCGATGAGTCAAGAAACTCCGCGTTGGGCAAAGCTGCCCGAAGAGGAGCGTCAATTGCGGCATTGAAGGCGCTGCTCCTTTGCAACGCCAAACGCGGGCTCTCTCCGGCCATCGCGACCAGTTGTGTCGCGATTGCCGCTGCGACATCGTCATTGTCCCCATAGCCAACATAGCGGACATCTTTCGCCTGCCGTAGGATGGTTGGCGCTTCGAGGCTCCTCGCGAAGAGCACTGGCTCGCCGTCAGCGGGGACCAGGAGCGCGTGAAGGCAGAAGTATCCTTCATAATCGAGACCGGCCAAGTAATAAATGTTCTCTGGACTGGTAAAGATCGCCACGTCCACATTGCGCTCGCGGCATCGTTCTTGTACTGCCATGACGCGCTCACGTCGTTGAGCGCGACCTCCGTCGATTACTTGATCCATTTCCATTTCCTTTACAGGTGCTAGCGAGGTTCTATCCAAGTTGATACCTATGAGGGGCGGCGAAGGCTTCCGGTGAGCTCGACGCCCAGTGCTGTCGGAAGCTAATGCGACGCGTTCTTGAAACGCGCGCTACGTCTGTTCAGTTGATCAACCAGCAACATCAAAATGATTGCCATGACGATCAACAGTGTGGCCACCGCTGTGATCGTAGGATTAAAGCTTTCCCTTACACCACTCCACATCCTGATGGGGACAGTATGTTGCGGCGGAGCAGCGAGAAAAAGCGTTACGACGACTTCGTCCCATGACCAGACAAAAGCGAAGATTGCACCTGAGATCACCCCGGGTGAAATCAATGGCAAAGTCACTTCAAAGAAGGCGCGGCCAGGAGATGCTCCGTGTACCGCCGCCGCTCGAAGGAGTGTTTGGTTGAATCCCTTAAGGGTTGCGGAGACCGTTATGACAACAAAGGGAGCGCCGAGCGCCGCGTGGGCCAATATTATGCTCCAGAACGTGCCAACGAGTTTCAATTTTGCGAAGACATAAAAGAAGCCGAGTCCGGCTACGATTACCGGCACCACCAAGGGCGACACAAGGACAGCGAATATGAAGTTCTTATGTCGCCAATTGCTCTGACTAAGACCCAATGCGGCCAACGTCCCTAGAATGGTCGCTAAGACAGTTGACGACATGCCGATTATGAAGCTGTTTTGAATCCCCCTTTGCCACATAAGCGAAGCGGATGAGCCACCAAAAATCTCAGCGTACCATCGCAGTGAAACCCCTGGCATCGGATATGTGAAATAGGGCGCCGAATTAAATGACAGGGGTACAACTACAACGATCGGCACAATGAGGAACCCCATTATAAGGGAACAGACAACCCACAGTGCTATCCTGTCAAAGCGGAATAAGCGTTTCGAAAACAATGAAGCCACTTTACGCCTCCCGCCTGTTGGCAATTAAGCCAAGTCTGCCGCACACAAAGATGACAACTCCAACGATGGCAAGCAGGAGCACGCTAAGTGCCGCCGCAAGCCCCACATTTCCGAGGTTGCTAGCGTTCTGAGCGATGTAGTAGCTCAACATTTGGTCAGCCGGCCCACCAAGAAGAGCAGGCGTGATATAGAATCCGAGACTAACGATAAAGACAAGCAATATACCCGCACCAAGCCCTGGAAAGCTAAGTGGGAGGTACACTTCCCTGAAGGCTCGGAACGGGGGTGCTCCGAGAGTGGCTGCAGCGTTCATGTAAGTTTTCGGTATCTTAAGCATGACGCTGTACAACGGAAGCACCATGAATGGAAGCATTACGTGGGTCATAGCTACGTATACCGAAAATCTGTTGTAGATCAGGTCCAGCGGCTTAGACCATAGTCCTAAGTAAATTCCGACGTCATTTACAACTCCATGCTTCTGCAACAATACGAACCAGGCTACGGTCCGGACGAGTAGAGACGTCCAGAACGGGAGGAGGACGAACAGGATCAATATATTCCGCCAAGCCGGCGAAATAGTCGCTAGGAAATAAGCCAACGGATATCCCAAGACGACGCAACCAGTCGTGACTACCAGCGTCATCCAGAGCGTTCGGAAGAGAACATCGAGGTAAAACCCCTGCCCGTCGCCAGCCGGGCCCTGTTTGGATAACCCGAAGGCAGAGTTGAAGTAGAACAGTGAATATTTATTGGCGGCATCGCGAATTGCCAACCAATAGCGATTCTCTGTCCAGCGTTGATCGATCTCGCTCAACGCCACGAGAGCACCGCCTGGCTGGGACTCTGGTAGCTTTTCTGCCGTCTTCATCAGCAACGATTGGAAGCCGGGTATCGCGTAGTTCAAGCGCATGCCCGCCTGGCCGAGCGTCCTATCCGTCGCTGCGTGCTTGATGTCGATAGCGAGGGCTGCGATTACCTCCTCGCTTGGCAGGCCGGCCCCGTCCCAGCGCTGGATTAGATTTGCCGTATTCGGCAGAGCAGCGGATACTTCAGGATCTTCGATGCCCCTGAGCAACATCCACCCAATAGGGATGACAAATATTAGAGAGAGGAATACCAAAAGAGGTGCGACAAGTGCGAACAGTCGCACCTCCTTCCTAAGAGAAGCACGAAGAAAGCTGCTGGCGGCCAACTCATCCAGTTCGGTAGATATAGCTTTCGCGCTCATTTCATTACTCCAGCAACGTTCCAAGCCGGTACTGTCAATGCTTCGTTGGCAGCTCGGAGATTGATATAGCTATTGCTGAGCAACCCAGTAATTAAAACGTTGCGTTAGATCGTCCTGATGATCAGCCCAGAATTGAACGTCCATTGGAAAGCCATTTTTGATGTTCTCCGAACTTGTCGGCAACTCGGACCTGAGTTCAGGTTTTATGTATTTTTCCGCCGCAGCAATCGCCGGGCTATAAGTCAGATGTTTTGTGATTGCCGCGTTCACTTCTGGCTGACTAGAAAACTTAAGGAACTCGTAGGCAGCATCAGCATTCGGAGCGCCTTTTGGCATAATCCACATTGATGTCTCCCAACGAAACTGATTCCAAACGGTCTTGATCTGTTTCTGCCCTTCAGTGTGCGCGGCGCCATACAGTCGGCCATTCCAGCCGACGGTCATCGCTACCTCTTTGTCCGCGAGTAGCTGAATCGATTGAGCGCCGGTCTCCCACCAGACGATGTTGGGCTTCAGCTTCGATAAGCTGGCGAATGCCCGGTCGACACCCTCCGGTGTCCCCAGAACTTCGTAGACCTTACCCATTGGCACGCCATCAGCTAGCAAAGCAAACTCAAGGGTTCCGTTGGGCGACTTCCGCATTGCGCGTTTGCCGGGCCACTTTTCCACATTCCAGAAGTCGGCCCAGGACTTGGGACCAGGTTCTGCCACTTGGTTTGTGTCGTATGCAAAATTGACTGAGTAGATGACGTCTGGGATCCCGCAGTCGAGCAAGCTTCCAGGAACAAAATCATCTTTCGTCAGTTTGAGCCGGCTGAGATCGAACCGTTCCAGGAAATCCTGCTGGCAGCCGATTGCGGCAATTACTGACTCACTATCGGCTAGTTGCCAATTGTATGTCCCTGTGGTCGACATCGCTCGGACCTTTCCGACGTCGCCCGTGAACGCATCGGTCAGGATATTGATCCCTGTGGCCTTGGTGAAGGGCTCGTACCACTCTTTACGATAAGCGTCTTCGGTTGCGCCGCCGTACGACGCGATGGTGAGATCCTCAGCTTTAGCCGCGGCGGTGGCTCCCGCAAGCAATCCCATTGCAGTGACAGCCACGTAAAGCTTTTCTGACATGTTGATCATGCACTTCCCCTTTTCTGCTGGTTTAGTATGTTGACACTGGCTTCTTGTTACCCCGCAGCGCCATCGATCCAGCAAGAGCTAGGGCCGATAGGCAGTCTGCTTTGTGACTTACTGCTATACCTCCAGAATCCTGCAGTCCTTGGCCTTCCATCCGACGACTAGTTCTTGCCCGATTTGAAACCCGGGTATGCCGCTGATCCTGGGGACTTTGACGAGAATTTCGTTATCACCGGCGATGTCCAGCCTGAGCCTGGTCTGGTCGCCTAGTTCGATAACCTCCTTTATCTTGGCCCCATATCTGTTGCTGCAATCGTCCGTCGGAGACACTACCACCCGCTCGGGACGAACGACCAAAACAGCGCCCGCGCCTGGCAACAGGCGGCTTGGGCTGACTCCTTCAGCTTTGGTGCCATCACAAAGCGCCACCTCACAGAGTTCGCCTTGGGATCGGACAACTTTGGCTTGAAATTTGTTATTCTCGCCAACGAATGAGGCGACAAAAGCTGTCTCCGGCTCGTCGTAGAGTCGCATGGGCGAGGCAATTTGCTGGATCCTACCCTTGTCAAACACCGCCACGCGGTCGGCCATCGTGAGCGCTTCGCTTTGATCATGCGTGACGAAGATCATTGTGACGCCGAGACGCTTATGAAGCTGGCGCAGTTCAAGTTGCATTTGCTCGCGTAGCCTTTTGTCTAGGGCACCGAGCGGTTCATCAAATAAAATGACAAGCGGCTTGAAGACGAGTGCGCGGGCGAGAGCGATGCGCTGCTGTTGCCCTCCCGAAAGCTGATCAGGTCGTCTTTTTCCCATCCCGGGATCTCGCAGATCGACCAACTCAAGCGCTGATTGCCCAAGCTTGTAGGCATCCGCCCTCGACATTCCCTGCATTCGAAGGGGGAAAATGATGTTCTCCATGACCGTCATGTGAGGGAAAAGCGAATAATTCTGGAAGACCATTCCAAACTTGCGCTTATGGGTTGGCGTGTCTTCAAGCGATCTACCACCCAAGGTGATACTGCCGCTAGATGGATGCTCGAAGCCAGCGAGCATTCCAAGAGTTGTACTTTTTCCCGATCCTGATGGGCCCAGCAACGCAAGAAACTCGCCCTTGTAAATTTCTAGGCAGAGGTCGCTCACAACAAAAGTCTTTCCATCGTAGGTCTTGTTAACCTTATGGAATTTGATGAGCGGATTTTGAACGTTGTCGTACCCAGGCATGCAATTCCCCTTCGAGAGCTTATTACTCTCGGATCTATCTTGAGATCAGTTATTGTTGTCTTGAGTAGCCAAGCCGTGCCCAGTGCTTGCCCCTCTCTCCTCACATAGCACGGTTTACAGCTTGTGTACAAGATAATTTTGCTGCTTGCGTATCCCCTTTCAGCTGTCTCTTCGATTGGGCTGTTCTGAATGGATAAGCGACGCGTTCTGGCCGGAATGCGACAACCGCGCCGACGGACGAAGAACCCTTGGACACAAGTTATTTTTGGCTGCTCAACCCATTCTCATTGGGGGTGGAGTACTCCACCCCCTGCTGGCGCCTAAGGCGCGGCAGGGAAGCGCATCAGACTCGGGACCGTGATTGGCAGCGATGCGTCCTTGAACCCGCAGATCACCGGGCACGATTGAGATGCTCAACCAGGAAGCCAGACACGGATCCACCAAACGTGGTCGGAATTAGAACATCGAACTCATCGCCTCCAAATCGGTCAACGAGCACGCTAACATGGTGAATCGCAGTTTGCGCGAACGTTCCCACGGGAAAGCCCACCTCTGACAGATCAATTGCGATAACGCGACTTAGCAGGCTTGCCGCACCAGGGCCCTCGAGTCGCACGCACACCCGCGAATGCGATAGTTCCAACGCCACGAGTGGCTCTACTGCTTCAAAGCTCATAGCTGTGTCGGAGCGCACTAGCACGCGATCGGGCGCAATGCGCCATACCGTGGTCAATCCTCGTCGAAACGAAAAGCGGCAGTCTTGGGGAAGTGAAAGGGATTTCTTTCGAAGTATGCCACCAGCTAGCTTGTCAAAGTTATCCCATCCGGCAAGTTGCGTCAGGCTCCCCAGCTCCACTTCGCTGATTGTGACTGGTTGGCCATCGCTCGTCATGCCGCGGATAGGCATCGGATGTTTCTTAGCCATTCTGACGATGTCCTTCCGGATCGAAGAAATGATGCGAGACGACTTTTGCCTGCCATGATTGATTGCCGACAAAGTCCACCACCTGGATTGTCTCACCAAATCGCTGGGGGCCACGCGACAGAAGTGCCAGCGCAATATTCTTCTTCAGCGCCGGAGAGTACGTCGTGGCAGATACCCATCCTTCACCATGGCCCTTGGTGGGAGCATTCAGGGCGTATAGAAGGGACCCCGCTCTCGCGCCAGCATCGCCCATAATCTCCAGCCCTACCAAACAAGGCCGTAGCGGGTCTTCAAGTAGTGACCGCTTGCGCAGCACGGAGCCGACAAACGGTTTCTTGCTCGAAGCAAAACCTTCCAGACCCAGATCCTTCATGGTTGTGCGACCTTCGATTTCCGAGCCGGCAATATGCCCTTTCTCGATGCGAAGGGCGCCCATTGCCTCAAGGCCGTACGGCTTGAGATTATATGGGACACCGATTGCAATTAGAGCTTCCCAAATCTCGCGGCCCCGTTTGGCCGGAACGTAAAGCTCATAGGCAAGTTCACCCGAAAAGCTCATGCG
Organism: Mesorhizobium sp. M1312; assembly: GCF_040318115.1. NCBI lineage: Bacteria > Pseudomonadati > Pseudomonadota > Alphaproteobacteria > Hyphomicrobiales > Phyllobacteriaceae > Mesorhizobium > Mesorhizobium sp. M1312. Next base: position 9,400 of record NZ_JAMYLQ010000010.1, read on the forward strand.
ATGGAGGCGGCAAGGCACATCGTCGATCGTGACGAGGGTGAAGTGGTTGTTGGGCAGAGCCTCCCTGCTCAGGTCTGCACCCGTAATATCCATCAATACGCGCCCGGATTTCGGCCCGGCAATTGCGATCGCAGCCCACTGGTCGGTGACGGACGTGACATGCACCTTGAGATCGCGCCAGGCGGTCTGAAGGAGGTGTTCGGCCCATGCGAGCACCTTGGCGGCATTGGCCGTGGTGGTCGACATAAAAAACTCGTTCTCGCCGATCCTGGCGGTCGCGCCATCGTCGAAGACAAAGCCGTCTTCTCGTAGCATAATGCCATAGCGCAGCCGGCCGACAGGAAGGGTCTTGAAGCCATTCACATAGACCCGATTTAGGAATTCGGCGGCGTCAGGTCCCTGCACCGCGATCTTGCCGAGCGTAGAGACATCGACGATGCCGGCATGTTCGCGAACATGGGCAGCCTCGCGAACATAGGCCTCGTTGAGGCTTTCACCGTTCACTGGATAATACCAGGGTCGCAGCCAAACGCCGGCGTCCATCATTTCGGCACCGTTTTCCTTGTGCCAATCGTGGATGGTGGAAAGCCGGGTCGGGCGAAGATGAAGGCCGTGGTCGTGGCCGACAATGGCGCCGATCGCCACCGGGGTATAGGGTGGACGAAACGTCGTCGTACCAACGTTGGGAATTGTCAGGCCGCGCAATTCGGCCATCCGGGCAAGCGCATTTAGATTCGAAGTCTTGCCCTGGTCGGCTGCCATGCCGGAGGTTGTATAGCGCTTGAGATGTTCGACCGATACGTAGCCTTCAAGATGGGCCTGATCAATATCGGCAAGCTTCACGTCGTGCTGGAAATCCACGAATGCCTTGCCGGGAGTACTGCCATCGGCCCTGGTGATGACTGCCACCGGCAGAAGGTTGCGGCCCCAGAAATCAGCGTGCCCAAATAGCGCTGGTTCTTTCCCGGTGCCTCCACCAGCTTTGTGGCCCTGCAAGAGAGAATCCCTGAGCGATGGGGAGCCGACAAGCGAGCCAACGCATGTGAAGGCTCCTTTTTCCACCGACGGCAGAAAGGTGTCCAATTCCTTGTCATAATGTGGCTTTCCAAATCGCTGGCTCCACAAATGCAGCGTCGGAACCCAACCACCGGATGCGGCGACAAGATCGCAAGAAATCCGGACCCTTCTGCCCATCGCTTTACCTTCTGGGGTAACGGGAACAAGGTATGCAGCCTTTACGCTTTTGCCACCCACCACTTTCAGGACTGCTTGGCCGGGCCGCAAGTCAATGCCCGCATTCTTAGCATTTGCGCCGAGGTGTGCCGGGATTTCCCTACGCAGGTCGCAGATTGTCACCTTGGCACCCGAATTTGCGAGTTCGATGGCCGCGGTGTAGGCGCTGTCATTGTTTGTTGCCACGACGATCCGCTCGCCGGCAAGGACAGCATATCGGTTCAGATAACTACGAACAGCTGAGATGAGCATAACCCCGGGCACGTCATTGCCGGCGAATACCATGGGTCGTTCGATCGCTCCGGTCGCCAGGACGGCCCGTTTGGTCCGCACAACCCAATAGCGCTGCCTCGGTTTTCCCTCGTCAGGCGCAAGGACGTGGTCCTGCACCCGCTCCACGAGGCCGAACACCTCACAGTCATATGCACCAAAAGCCGTGGTACGCGTCAGAACACGAACATTGGGGAGATCGTCAAGCTCCGCAAGGGCCTGGGTAAGCCAACCATCGGAGGTCGAACCGAAGGGTTCGCTGAGGAGCGATCCGCCAAGATCACGGTCCTGCTCCACTAGTATGACGTTGTCGCCCCTGCGGCCTGCCGCGAGGGCTGCGGCAATCCCCGCCGGACCAGCGCCAACGATCAGGACATCACAGAATGCATTGATCTTCTCATAGTGATCGGGATCAGGGAAAGTCGTTGCCCGGCCCATGCCGGCCGCCCTACGGATGAAACCCTCGCAGAACATCCAGAACTTCGTCCCGCTGAAGGGGCCGATGAACGTTTTGTAGTAAAAGCCAGCTCCGAAGAAGCGGGACAGCAGCCCGTTAATCGCTCCAACATCGAATTGGAGACTCGGCCAGACGTTTTGGGACGTCGACGTCAGACCGTCGAAGACCTCGACCATTGTGGCCTGCGCATTGGGTTCGTGGCGATCACCCTCACGAAGATGGACGAGAGCGTTTGTCTCTTCGACACCAGCCGCCACCAGACCACGCGGTCGGTGATATTTAAAGCTGCGCCCAACAATCTGCTGACCGTTAGCAAGGAGCGCGGATGCTAAAGTGTCCCCGGGATGTGCCCGATATGGCCGCCCGTCGAATTGAACGGTGAAGCTCAGAGAGCGATTAATCCGTCCGCCGGTCGCGAGCCGCCGCGCGGTCATACTGCCGCCTCACGCGCCAGGACGGAGCCAAACATTTCGTGGGTCAATGTATCGCGTTCAACGACGATCCACTGCCTGCATCCGACGACGTGATGCCAGTATTCTTTATGCGGACCGCGAGGGTTCTCGCGGATGAACACGTAGTCGTGCCAAATCTTGGGATCGGTTTCGTTCATATCGGGCCGGCGAATGGTTGCATCTTCGCCGTACGTGAACTCAGTTTCGTCCCGCAGTCCGCAGACCGGGCAATGAATTCTTAGCATGATTGAACCTCAATGCGCCTTGGGATACGGGCCGGAGCCCGACTCGTCGATCTGGTATCCGCGTTCGAAACGGTCCAGGGTAAATTTTGCATTGTCTGGGTGAGGCTCGCCCTTTGCGATAGTCCACGCAAAGCAGTAGCCGGATGCGGGTGTCGCCTTGAAGCCGCCGTAGCACCAGCCGCCGTTCAGCCAGAGCCCCTCGATAGGCATTTTTGCAATGATCGGCGAGCCGTCCATCGTCATATCCATTGCCCCAGCCCAATGGCGAAGCAGACGCAGACGCGACAGCGAGGGCATGAGGGCTATGGCGCTTTGGAGCGTGTGTTCGACGACTGGCAGTCCGCCGCGCTGGGCATATGAGTTAAACCCATCGAGATCGCCGCCGAGCACCAAGCCGCCTTTATCGGACTGGCTGATATAGAAATGCGCTCCCCCGTAGACGATCACATGGTCAACGAGTGGTTTCACCGGCTCCGTAACAAACGCCTGGAGAACGTGGGTTTCGATGGGCAAACGAAGTCCCGCCTTGGACGCCAAATGGCTGGTATGGCCGGCAACCGCCAGCGCTACCTTGTTCGCCCGGATCGGACCACGTGTTGTCTCGACTCCGATTATTTTGTCCTTGTCCCAGATGTAGCCCACCACCTCGCACTGCTGGATGATGTCGACCCCTTGCTGGTTGGCCCCACGCGCGAACCCCCATGCGACCGCGTCGTGGCGCGCTGTACCGGCGCGGCCTTGTAAGAATGCTCCGTGGATCGGAAACCGCGCAGTCGCTGAGTAGTCGAGGTGAGGGAGCCGCTTCATGATCTCCACTCGATCGAAGAATTCTGCATCGATACCGTTAGATCGCATCACGTTGGCGCGGCGCCGTAGGGCTTCCCCTTGTCCCGGCGAATGGAAAACATAGTAGTAACCACGCTGTGACATCATCACATTGTAGTTGAGTTCCTGGCTGAGGTTTTCCCAAAGCTGCAACGAGCGCTCATAGAACTGTGTATTGCCGGGCATCATGTAGGTCGAGCGGACAATGGTCGTGTTGCGTCCCGTATTGCCACCCCCAAGCCAGCCCTTCTCAAGAACTGCGACGTTTCGTATCCCATGCTCTTTGGCAAGGTAGTATGCGGTAGCAAGACCATGACCACCACCACCCACGATGACTACGTCGTAACTTGGCTTTGGAGCAGGGTCGCGCCATGCACGAGACCACTCTTTGTTCCCCGACAGTCCATTGCGTAAAATCGACAAGGCAGAATAGTGGCTCATGCAAATTCCTCGCGACAATCAGTAGTCTCATCGGCTCTAGAAAAGTCCGCCGTAGCTTTGGACTGGTGGTTCAATGTTGTGCCAAGATAGAGTTGTGCCAAGATAGATACTTCCGAGATAAAGCGTGGGACCGAGGCGACAGCCGTCGAGGTTCATCTTGCTCGCGCCCTCCCTTTCGGGATGGCACCAGGATGGAGTTGCCCTGAGCCCTGTATCCGACAGAACCTGCTTCTTAACGAGGTCCAGTTGGTCTGCGGAGAGAGCTTACGACCAGCCAGTCCGAAGAGATTCAACGTAGGGTGTCAGCATTCATGTCCTCCCAAACCGCTATTGTGATGATCATAACGTTGCGCGGCGCGTAACGTAAAGCTAACTTTCGTCCACTAAATGCTAGGAAATTCGATCATTTTGCTATACATCAAGGGACACTCTGTTAGGCGATGGATACAAATGGACGATTTTGACAGGCGGCTCATTGCCCTCCTAAGGCTAGATGGACGAATGCCAGTGGCGGTACTTGCGGATAAGCTGCAGGTCTCAAGAGGGACGATACAGAAGCGCCTTGACCGTTTGATCTCGTCCGGCGCGATACGAGGGTTTACCGTTCGCACTCGACAAGAGGCTGATGAAACGGTTTTGCGGGCTGTGATGGGTGTGAAGACGTCCGGTAAGAGACCCACAGTGTTCATCGAAGCCCTTAATGGGATTCCTGAAGTCGCCGCGCTTTATACGACAAACGGAGTGTGGGATTATATAGCCGAGCTTCGTGCCAAAAACCTCGTAGATCTTGATCGCGCACTACGCGCAATTCGAACCATCGATGGCGTTACCTCAACAGAAACCAGCATTTTGCTTAACGTGGCGTGATGCCCGGCTCGAAGCGCGGCAGTCCTAACAGTCGCGGGCGCACGGCATCGCTGAAGCCTGCGCGCGCCCATGCCCTCGCCGACGAAACTGCTGCGTCCGCCCGCCGTGCGGCGGAGCCCTAAGTCGTCAAGCGGAGCCCCGCCGTCGATCTCGGGTCCGGCGATGTGCCTCGTTCACACCGGCGTTCCACCTCACTACTAGGGCGAGAATCAGGCGAGTCCGAACGCGAATTTTCATCGCGGCGCGCCGAGGAACTTGATCAGCTGATTGAACGTCTCGCCCGGACAATGTCGGCGAAAAGGTCTCCCGAAGGTCGTGAGCCTGACCGATCGTTCAAATGCGGGATCGGGCTGTCAAACGAATCCAGGAATTGACCCCCTTTGAGTGAGGCGAACGAGATGCAGAGACTATTAAGTGGTTGATCAGCGCCGTCCGCGATGCCGGCGAGCCAGCCTCGATCGACATACCCCGCCAAGTGCGATTCATCGTGAAGCTGCCGGGACCACCGGTGGTCTACCATTCCTCGCCAGAGGTGGCGAACGGCCGCATGTGCGCCGTATCCACCGAACGCTTGCTATTTCGATCCCACCTCTAATGCTGCAGCATGGCCCGTCCCACCTCTGTCTCGCCTTGGGAAATCAGCTTTTCCCCCGCACCGCGAATGTCCCGCGGTTCCTTGTTCTGGTTGAGCTTGGTCTTGCCGAACAGGCGGGTGATTTCGATCCCCAGGGCGACGATGGCCTTGACCATGGAGTCGATGGAATCTCTCGGCGCGTCACCCATCTTCCAGCGGTCAAGCTGGCCCGCTTCGTGTTTGTGCGTCGCCTTCGCGACGTTGCGGCGGACGTATCGCTGCGTCGTCGTGGATTGTGATCCGCCCATGGACATGGGCGACACGGTAGTTCCAGGTCGGAACTGTGCTGTGGAAACTCGTATTTGCTGTGTCGAAGGCCGGCAATCCGCGATTGCGAACGACGATGATCCAGCTTGCCTGGCTGTGGCTGCGTCACCAGCCACACTCGGCGCTCGCCCGCTGGTTCCACGAGCGCGTCGAGTGCAATGGTGGCCGCCAGCGCAAGACGACGATCATGGCGCTTGCCCGCAAATTGCTGGTCGCGCTGTGGAAATATGTGCACCGGCGTCGTGATCGAAGGCACCATTCTGAGCAACGTCGGAGGGAAAGCCGCCTGACGATACCCATTGAACCAATCCTGTAATCCGTCAGGACCCGATCAGTCCTGACCGATCCAGGTGGACGAACCTACCAGAACCATGGCTTGAAAAATGCCGTTCGAGAGAATGGTCTCGTCTTCCTGAGCCCTCACCCGCCTCGATACGCCGCTCTCCTCAAACCGTCATCACCCAGTTTCCGCCATAGCTCCTTTAAAGGAACATGCGATGCTAAATGCCCCACCAATTGCCCGCAGACTGGGAGTGCGTTGAGGTAATATTGCACGTCACCAAATTGCACGGCCGGCTCATCCCAGCCTGTATGAAGGCCACGCGGATCTTGGCGGAGACCAAGACCCGCGCATTTCAGTACGGCCTCTTTTCTGGTCCACAGCTTCAAGAACTTTCGCACAGTCAGCTCGCTCGGAATGTCTTCAAAAACCCTTGCCTCTTGGTCGGTCATGACTTGGCAAGCCAACTGCCGGCAATTTGCCAGGGGGCGCCAAACCTCAATATCTATCCCAACGAAGCCCAAGGTTGATATGGCGACGGCCGACCAATCGTGGCTATGAGCTTGGCTCACTTCAATATCGTGCGCCGGCAATCGGGGCTTGCCGAAGCGCGAAACGGTCATCTGGAGATCTCTCAGCGGAACATGCAAGTGCGCAGAAAGGATGATCCGAAAAGCGCACTTTGCCTGAAGATACGAAAGGCGCATATCCATGTGACGAATTTTCTCAGCCCGTCTCCGCTCAGTTGGGCTCAGAATTTCGCGCATACGCAACGTAGGGATCGTCAGCCGAGAATGCCGAAAAACCCAAACGTCGATGGTGCCCGTCTGCCTATTCGAATGCATGCATCAAAGCTTGCTCCACCACACGCTGTTGCCTGATCAGCACAAACGGTTTTCTCGCTTTGGCCGTTCAGATCCTTCAGCTGCTTTAGGTGGCTCGGTTGCTGTCTAGGAGACGCTTCTACATTGCCGAAGGCCCGCGATGTGTAAAGATATATGAAGCCTTTTAACGATCGTGAAACAACTTTATACCTCTCGATCTTTCTTTTTATCTTTCTTTTTATCTTTCTTTAAAACTTATATCTCCGGGCATCGGCAATTCAAATTATTAAGATATGTATTTTTTAATACAATAGGTTCACATGAATGAAATAATAATTCTCTAAAAATTCAGACCGCCCCCAAGAGAAGACGGGTAGTGTTCTCCGCACAACTATGTGGCTGGAGAAAGCAATGGATCATGTTACGCGCCCGCTGTCGCATGGTCAGATGGGCCTTTGGATACATCATCAAAAACGACCGACCGGTAGCGAATACAATCTGCCAGTCGAGCTGCGCATAAAGGCACCGTTCGACATTGATGCCTTGCGGCGCGCGCTCCAGTCTTTGATTGACCGCCATGAAATGCTGCGCACGACCTTTCACCAGGAAGGCGAGCAGATCCATCAGCGCATTCATGAGACTGCCCTTCTGAGTTTTCATGTCGTTCGGCTACAAGGTCTCGAAGAGGCGGACTTCGATCATTCCATCGCAGCGGAAGCTCGCTCGCCTTTCAAGCTGGAACATGGGCCATTGTTTCGCGCTCACCTTTTCGTCAGCAGTGCCACGGAAGAGGTTCTCCTCCTCAATTTCCACCACATCATATCCGACGCCTACAGCATTCGCACCTTCCTGCACGAGTTCGGCAGGCTCTACCAAGCGTTTTGCGGCGACACGGATATGGCGGACCTGACCACGGCGGCTCCTTACGGGGACTTCGTAGCCTGGCAGGACCGACTCCTTGCCGGCGACGACGGGGAGCGTATGTGGGCGTACTGGCGCACCCAATTTGTCGATCATGAGCCCGACCTGGCCTTTCCGACCGACAAACCACGGACTGCGCCCGCAACGCACACAGGGTCAGTGTTCTCCCTGGATATCGACAAGCCCGTGGTCGAGCGCTTGGAACGACTGGCGCACCAGGAAAAAGTGACGCTCGCCACCGTACTGCTTGCTTCGTATTACGTCCTGCTCCATCGGTATTGCGACCAGGACGACATCACACTTTACGTGCCACGCCTCGGTCGCCCGGCAGCAGATTTTTCGGGGACCCTCGGCTACTTTGTGACCCTGGCCGCCCTGCGGCAGAATTTTTCCGGAAATCCCACCTTCCTCGACCATTTGCAGCGGGTGCGTCAGCTCATGCGCTGCGCGCGCAGCCACGAGTATTTTCCTCTTCCCCTGCTGCTGGAGAAGCTCAAGCTCCCTCCTGCTGCTGATCGGAATCCGCTTGCGCAAGCAGTTTTCAACTTCATACCGGCGGCGGTGAGTTCTCTTGGCTTCACGCCATGCGACGTCAACCTCTCCGGCTTGCCTGCGCAAATCCGACTTTGCGAGACCGACATCTGGATCGATCTTGATTTTCGAATCCTGGCCGGCAAGGAAAGTGTCCGCCTTGACGTCGTGTATAAAGCGGATTTGTGGGATGCTACCACCATAGAGCGGCTTGCGAAGCACTATCATTTGTTGCTTGAGGCGATTGCAGATGCGCCAGCGCGACGGATAGGCGATTATAGTCTTCTGATGTCAGAAGAGGAACACCAGCTCCTTCACGATTTTAACGAGACAGCTGAACCGTTTCCGTCCACTATTTGCTTACACAACCTGATCGAAGCGCAGGCTGCCACTTACCCAGACAATATCGCTGTCAGCTGCCCAGTGGAGGCACTCAGCTATGCTGTACTTGAGCAAAGGGCAAACAAGCTTGCGCGTCATCTGATTTCAAAAGGAGTCCGTCTTGGAGACGTGGTCGGCATTCTCGTTGAGCGCTCTTGCGATCTCATTGTCGGGTTTTTAGCGGTCCTGAAGGCGGGGGCCGTCTATCTTCCTCTCGATCCGCGACTGCCACCCCAGCGCCTGCGTTTCATGTTACGGGATGCTGGTGCCACTGCGCTCATCAGCAAATCGGAGCTCAGAGAACAGACTTTCGGGGATGCCCTGTCAGGGCGAAACATTGAAGGTGCGAATGAATGCGCAGTCGTTCTCCTAGATAAAGACCACACCGAAATTGCTCTGCATGAAATCACGCCTCCGCACTGCCCCGCCGGCCCCTCCGACTTGGCTTACGTTATTTATACGTCCGGCTCCACAGGTCAGCCGAAAGGCGTGATGATCGAACATCGCAGCGCCTGCAACATGGCGGAGGATCTAAGACGCACTTATCAGCTGGGGCCGGATAGCCGAGTATTGCAGTTCGCTTCCTGCGGATTTGATGCATCGCTATTCGATTTTATCCTGGCTTTGTCCTCGGGTGGCCGATTGTGCCTTGCGCCCCCATCAGCATCGCTGCCCGGAGCAGAGCTTGTCGAGTTCATGCGGCGTGAGCGCATCACCGCTGCCGGTCTTACACCGACAGCTTGGACCTCCTTGCCGTCGACTGATCTTCCTGATCTCACCGTGATCAAGTCGGGTGGAGAGCCCTTACCATCGAGCCTCATCGAGCGATGGGGTGAGAAGCGCCGCATCTTCAATTCCTATGGGCCCACCGAAACGACCGTCTATTGCATAAGGACCGAGGTGAAAGCCGACGGGCGGAAGCCACCCATTGGGCGCCCCGCAATCAATAGCAAGGCTTACATCCTCGATCGCTATGGTAATCCGACACCGGTCGGCGCAATCGGTGAACTCTACATCGGGGGCGTCGGCATAGCCCGAGGATACATCAATCGCGATGACCTCACGCGCGAGGTTTTCCGGCCTAACCCGTTCGATGATGATCCGCAATCCAGGCTCTACAGAACTGGGGATCTGGCCCGGTATCGGTCAGATGGCACGATTGAGTTCTTGGGCCGAAAGGACGAACAGGTCAAAATCCGCGGCATGCGGGTTGAACTTGCCGAAATCGAGCAGTGTCTGATGGAGCACGAAAACGTCAAAGCATGCTGTGTCACGCTGACAGATCGTCTCGGCGAAAATGCGAGCCTGACAGCTTATGTGGTGAGTCGGGAAGGTTCGGAGGACACCGATGGACTGCAGTCTTTTCTGCGCGCCGCGCTGCCTGGCTACATGATTCCCTCACAGTTCGTGTTCCTTCCACAGCTACCGACCAATCGCAGCGGCAAGATCGATCGGTGCGCTCTTCCCGAGACGAGGAGAAGCGCCTCGACATTAAAGGCCGCAACTTTTCCGACCGGCAGGTTGCAGACGGAAGTGGCTGACATCTGGAAGGACGTGCTCAAATTGGACTCCGTTGGCGGTGAAGACAGTTTCTTCGATGTTGGCGGACATTCCCTGGCCATTGTTCAGGTGCAAGCGCGTATTCACGACCGTCTGGGCATTGATTGCAAGATTCTGGATTTGTTCGAGCACCCCACTATAAGAACGCTCGCTGCGCACTTGGCCACAATTTCAGACGCCCCTCGCCTCACTCAGTATCTTAAGAAACCAATTGGCCTGGCCGCAGGCGAAAGGAAGGTCGAACAGAACGGCAATGCAGTCGCGATCATCGGCATGGCAGGCAGGTTCCCGGGAGCGGAAAACGTTGATCAATTCTGGAGCAATCTGGTCGATGGCATTGAGTCCATCGCAGACTTGGATGAACAGACATTGCGAGAAGCTGGCGTTGATCCTGGCACGTTTGGCAAGCCTAATTATGTGAGGCGCGAAGCCGTTATCAGCGGAGTTGATCTGTTTGACGCAGCGTTCTTCGGCATCTCGCCTAAGGAAGCAGCGTGGATGGACCCGCAACAGCGGATCCTGCTGGAAACGGCGTATCAGGCGCTCGACCATGCGGGATACGGATCGCGCGAGAACGGAGAAGGCCGAGTCGGTGTCTTTGCCGGCGTGGGGGCCAACCACTATCTCGCTGAACGGGAAGCAGGCCGCGACCTGCTGGATTCAGAGAAGTTGCAGATCCGCATTCTTAACGGCCAGGATTTCACGGCGACGCGCATTGCCTACAAGCTCAATTTGACCGGGCCCTGCGTGTCAGTTCAGACGGCATGCTCTACTTCGCTGGTTGCTGTCCATCTCGCTTGCCAGGGCTTGCGCAGTAACGAGTGCGATATGGCACTGGCGGGCGGTGCGTCGATTTCCCTGCCCCATGGGAAAGGCTATCTCCATCAACAAGGCCATATCTTGTCCCCTGACGGCCACTGCCGTGCGTTCGATGCTAAAGCACAAGGGACGGTGAGAGGCAGCGGAGCAGCGGTGGTCGTGCTCAAACGGCTGAGTGATGCCTGTAGAGATGGCGACTATATCTGGGCAGTCATAAAGGGAACCGCCATCAACAATGATGGCGCCGCCAAGGTAGGGTTCACTGCCCCCAGTGCTGATGGGCAGGCTGCCGTGGTCCAAGCTGCCCTAACCGATGCTGAGGTCTCTGCGGACACCATTGGTTATGTGGAGGCTCATGGTACGGGAACCTATCTTGGAGACCCGATCGAAATCGCCGGCCTGACCAAGGCTTTCGGTTCCCACACAGCAAAGAAACAATTCTGCGCAATAGGTTCGGTCAAGACAAATATCGGCCATCTCGACGCAGCAGCGGGTGTAACGGGATTGATAAAGCTCGCAACAATGCTGAACAGGGGCGTCATTGCCGCAAGCCTGCATTTCGAAAAACCAAACCCAAATATAGACTTTCAGGAGAGCCCGTTGTTCGTAAACAAGACCTGCACCGCTTGGCCCAACGGTAGTCGGCCGCGGCGCGGCGGGGTCAGCTCATTTGGCATTGGTGGCACGAACGCGCACGCGATCCTCGAGGAGGCTCCGCCGCGAACTGGTGCGCAGGCCAGTCGCAGGCCGCACGTCTTTCCGGTATCGGCGGCGAGCAGATCGGCAATGACCGAGATACTCCGGCAACTGGCCGGCTTTATGCGCCGAAGCGATATTCAGCACAGCGCAGCCAATATCGCATACACCCTGCAAACCGGTCGAGCAGCTCTCAGCCATCGCACAAGTTTCGTGGGATCCGATTTGGTGGAACTAGCCGACCAATTCGATCAGGCGGCACTGAATGCGGGCACGTCTCGAGAGGCGTCAGGCAGTGAACACCGCATCGTGTTCATGTTCTCCGGCCAGGGCGGGCAGCAAATCGGAATGGGTCGGGAGCTTTATGAAGAAGAGCCGGTATTCCGCAACGCCATCGACGAATGCGCAAACTGGCTTGACGAGCTCGCACATATTGATTTCCGCCCCCTGCTCTACTGCGAAGGCAAATCTGATGGCGAGCTTGAGCCTCAGCTGGAAGCCGTCATACAGCCTGTCATCTTTGCTACGCAATATGCAATGACGAAGCTCTTCATGTCGTGGGGCATTATCCCTGCAGCTGTGATCGGCCACAGCATCGGCGAATATGCAGCCGCTCATTTTGCGGGCATTATCTCGTTACCTGATGCTATTCGACTGACGCTGATAAGAGGACAGTTAACGTCGCGTGTGCCTGCCGGCGGGATTGTTGCAGTCAGCCTGTCGCCGGAAGAGCTCCAGCCCTATTGGAACGAACGCCTTTCATTGGCGGCAATAAATGACCCACGTCAGTGCGTCGTTTCGGGGGCCGCATCCGAGATCGAAGCGTTTCATGAGCGACTGCAGGCGAAATCTATTGCGAGCAAACGAATACGTGGAAGCCATGCCGTGCATTCATCTCTACTCGATCCGATCTTGTCGGAGTTTAGGATTTATGCAGGACAAGTCGAGTTGCACGCGCCGCAAGTACCTTTCATGTCAACGGTACTCGGTGACTGGCTGGAGGCAGACGTGCCGCCTGATGGCAGCTACTGGGTCCGCAATCTGCGAGAGACGGTGCAGTTCCATAAGGCCATCGATCGGCTGGTGCAATCGGGCCACGAATTGTTCATTGAGATGGGGCCTGGCGCTGCCCTGACAGGACATTCCAAGCGGTTCAACTCAAAGATCAACCCTCGCAGTCCCCTCGCCTTTTCGGCCTTGCCGCGCGGCGATCACGAGCAAGGCGATCGCCTGAGACTGTTACAGACACTGGGCAAGCTTTGGACCTGCGGCGTTCGCATTGATTGGTCTGGCCTGCACGATCATAAGCCCCCGCTGCGAACTCCCCTCCCGCCTTATCCTTTTGATCGCAAGCGTTACTGGCTCGATGCGGTCGCCACTAGGGAGCAGGTACAAAATGCCAATTTGAACCAGCCTAACACTGGCGCAGCATCCGTCGATCATCCGACTGGGAGCGAATGGGTGCGCAGTCCGATTGTGGTTGAGGTGTCTGCTGAGGGAGCTTTGGACCGTCAAATAGCGGCGGTCTATCGGGACATTTTGGGCTTGGATGACGTTGGCCTGACCGACAGCTTCTTTGATGTTGGTGGCGATTCGTTGAGCGCCTTAAGCGTGATCGATCGCATCGAGCAGCTAACGGGAGAGAGATTGGCTGTCTCCCTGCTGCTGGAACATCAGACACCAAGCGGGCTCGCGGTAGCCCTCTCGAAGACCCCCGCAAGCGCGCGTCCGAGCGCATTGGTGCCGATACAAACCGGCGGATCGCGAGTGCCTCTGTTTTGCCCCCACCCCTTTGGCGGACATGTACTCTTATACACGCCTCTTGCTAAAGCATTAGGTGCAGACCAGCCGCTCTTCGGGTTACAGGCGCGAGGCCTGAATGGTGAGGCAAAACCTCACCTGAGCATTGCCGAGATGGCAGGGGAATATGTTGAGGCCATCATGAGCGTACAACCACGCGGCCCTTATCAGCTCGCCGGCTTGTCTATGGGCGGTAGCATTGCTTGGGAAATGGGCTGCCAATTGCGCGATGCTGGTGACGAGGTAGCAATAGTTGGGCTGCTCGATGCCAAAGCGCTTCACAAGGATGAAGAGCACACAAGCAGCCGGTACCACCGCTTGCTCGGCACCCGCCGTATTCCTGACTGGCTTAGCGAGCAAGCGGTCACATTGAGTGTCCTTTTTCCAGCGCTGAAGAAACATTGGCGAAGCCTGAACTCCATCAAACGTGAGTGTCAGGTCACGGCATTGCTGGATTTCGGAATGCAAGCAGGCAACGTACCCGACATGGGCGAAACGCAGCTCAATAATATCCTGGCAGTCGCCGAGGCAAATAGAATTGCGCTGCGCGAATATACGCCTCGGCCCAACGACAGCCGGTCCGTTCTTTTTGCAGCCAAGAAGGGGCTGCGCACATCCACTAATGAACCTGATGGCGATCTTGGGTGGAAGCAATTCGCACGGGGAGGCCTGGATATTCACGAGGTGCCAGGTAACCATTACACGATGGTCGCTCCGCCTCATGTACGTGTCCTAGCAACGAAGCTCAAAGAGTATCTCAATCGAAACGACTAAGCGACGGCACCAGCAGCGAATCGCAAAAGCCGGACACGGGCCGGTGACTAACCTGTTGCAACAAATCCTTAAAGTAAGTTTACAGAATCTTTGCGACCGCAAATCGCTGACAATGGTACGTTCACTACAAGGTCTGAGATCAGGCACGGCTGAAAAAGATTTTGCCGATGTACGCTCGGACCGCCGCACAGCACGCAACGTCGGAGACAACGGCCAATGGCAAGAAGAGCGCTCATCCTGCTTGAAGGTTCAAGGTATAATGGTCCGCTTTACGTCCAAGCGGCTCGGCATCTTGGTCTTCATCCAATTGTCCTGTCGGCTGATCCAGCTCAATACGACTATCTTGGGGTCGAAGGAATTGAGGCAATCCGTGTCGATACAGCCGATCTCGATGCGCTGATCCGCGAATGCTCCCGGCTGCATGCAACCTATGACATTGCTGGCATTACGTCCGTCGGGGACTCGTTCTATGCGACAGTTGGCAAGCTCTGCCGCCATTTCGATCTGCCGGGACCAAACCCCACATCCATCGAACAATGCTGCGACAAATTCAAGCAACGTCAGCTTCTCGAGGAAGCCGGCGTTCCGATACCTGCCTATCGCTTGGCAACGAATGCGACGGACGTAGAAACCGCTGCCGAGGAGATCGGCCTGCCGGTGATTCTTAAACCAGCCGTAGGTGCCGGCAGCAAAGGTGTCCGATTATGCCGCAACGTCGATGAGTTAGCCGAACATACTGCGTATCTGTTGGGCGGCAAGCACATATGGCAGCCCCCGCCGAAAATACTGGTCGAAGAATTCGCACAAGGTCCCCATTATTGCTCTGATATAATGGGAAACGAGGTCATCGGTATTGCCTCCGCGTACTTCGGCCCCCAACCTCATTTCGTCTTTCGTGAATTCATCTATCCGGCCCCGCTGACTGATGACAAGCATGAGCGTATCGCCCATGTTTCGCTGAGTTGTTTGCGAGCTCTCGGCCTTGGCTGGGGGCCAACAGGCGTTGAATTCCGGTGGACGAAGCGTGGCCCAGTCGTCATTGAAGTCAATCCGCGGCTTCATGGCGCGCCCACTCCCCAACTGACTCAGCTGGCCTACGGTGTCGATCTCGTCACTGAGCACGTCAAGCTTGTCATCGGCGACGAATGGGATTTGCGCAGAAGCCATTCGCACACTGCGGCCGCGCGGTTCCTGGTTCCTGATCGCGAAGGTACCCTTGATTGGATCGGAGGCGACAGGCGGGCGGCTGCCATACCGGGTGTAGCCGAGGTCAAATTCTATGTTGAAGCCAAGATGCCAATCGTCAGGAAAGGCGATCTCCGAGACTGGATCGGGTATGTCATCGCCGCTTCCCCCAGCCGTGCTCAGACAGAGGCGATACTTCAGCGTGCCGTCGACTTAATCGATTGGTCGATTACACCATTTTCGACCCCCGGCGAACAGGAGCGGCCTGCGGCCCCTTAAGAACTCACGCACTTGTCCCCCGGCGCACCCTGTTCCGGGTCACCACCCGCCGGTCCATCCGCACCGTGAACTTGAAACCCCAGAATAAAACGCAGCAATACGTCGGCGCACGCTGCCCCAGTAGGTAGCCGCGAAGTCCCTGGCGATCAAACCCTGACATTCAGGAGACAATTTAATATTATGCGCATAGCAGTCGGACGCCTGTTTCATGAATCGCACGGATATGCACCTGCGACAGCGGCGGCAGATATCACGGTCGTTCGCGGCGAGACTTTGATCGAGGCGGCCAAGGGAAATGGCACGACGCTCGGCGGGATTGTCGACGCTTTGATTGGACGCGCTGATATTGAAATCCTTCCCGTTTCAGATTCGATGGTCGCCCCGAGCGGCGCCATCGATCACGGTTTCTACATTGAGCAACGCCAGTTCTGGGGCGAGGAACTCAAGAAGCTCGCGCCCGATGCGGTTGTGCTCGACCTGCATGGGTCGATGTCCACGACTGAGTTCGAAGACGCGGAAGGTGATTTCCTCTCCAACATTCGCGGCGCCGTCGGCGGAAACACAGTCATCGGAGTAGGCCTCGACCTTCATGCCAATATCACGCCACAGATGTTGAAGGCAGCCGACATCTGCATCGCCTGCAAGAACAATCCCCATGACGATTACTACGACAATGGCAAGAAGGTCATCAGGTTGGTTTTCGATGTCCTGGAAGGCCGTCTGCGCCCGGTCTATACCTTCGCGAAAACCCGAATGATTGCCCCAGGCAGGCTCGAAACTCATCTCAGCCCACTTAGGGAAATGCACGCACGTGCCCGTGCGCTCGAGGACTCAGAAGCGCCAGTGGTGGACCTTAGCATCTACAACGCTTATCGCTTTGCGGATCTAACGGACATGGGTCAGGCCACTGTGATACTGAGCAATGGGCCATATGCGCAAGCCAAGGCGATCGTGGAGGATTACGCGCAGGAGTTCTGGGATCTGCGCGAGTGCTTCAAGGATGAAACCGTGACGATCGCACAGGCCCTGGATGCCACTGCGAAGGACAAGAGCGGCATCACCAAGGCGCTTGCCGATCTTGGTGACCGGACGCTGGCCGGCGCGCCAGGCGACAGCACCTTGATCCTGCAGGCCGCACTGAAGCACACTGTGAAGCTCCAGGGCGCGATGACGGTCAATGATCCGGAAACCGTCGCTCAGGCACATGCAGCCGGCGTCGGCGCAAAAATTAAGATGCGTCTCGGCGGCAAGGTGACCCCGCTTTATCTGCCCTTCGAGGTCGAAGGCGTGGTTAGGCTTCTCAACAACATGGATATCAAACTCATCGGACCCAATTTTGCCAACGAATCCGCTGCCATGGGAAAGACGGCCCTCATCGAGATTTACAACCGTTTCCTTGTGATTGCCACTTCAAAGCCAGGGTTCATCGTTGATCGCGCCATTTTCGAATCCCACGGCGTCAATATCAGGGAGCAGGACTTTATCGTGATGAAGTCGCAGTTTCACTTCAATCGCAATTTCGAGGGCGTTGCAGCGACTATCTATGTTGCAAGCGCGGGCCTCTCCTATTTCTTCCCAGGTGCTTTTCCCAAAAAGCGCGCACGGGTCTGGCCGGACACCAATGTGGGCGACGCGCCCATTGTCGCGGCTCAAGTCGTGGAGCGTCTAACCATATAACACCGGCATTCTCGCCGTACGCGGGCCCCGCTTACCTTGGTCTTCTGCGACTCGCCTAGTTCCTAGAGACCAGCTCTACCTTTGTCGCGCAGGTCTCTTCCAGATCGACGCGCTGTAGCTGGCCCCGCCATGGGGGAACGGGCGCGTAACCTCGATCGCTGTTCGCGCACGAACCTGCCTCACAAGCTGCAGTTCTGAAATTGAAAGAAAGCGAACGTCGAGGCGGCGGTGCGGGTAGTCGAGCGGTGGCTGGTACCGACGAAGGACAGGTACAGCAACCCTTGTCGAGCTCCGCATCCGTGTTTCAGTTTCTCCGCCTTAAGAAAACTTTCGATCTCCCTGGTATCTCCGAGGTCATCAGATTTTCGATATGACGAAACTCAGCCGTTCTCGGAATTCTCCACAATCCTGACCTGTTGGCCCTCACAGCTATTGATCGATCGCTCAGTAAATGTCCGAGTTGCGTACGGCCTTTATAACGTTTCCTCTCAAGCATCTTGAGGGATCAGGACGACGACATTTGGGCTTGCGACCTGACCGGGACAACTTTGAGCCCGAAGCGCAGCAGTTTGCTGAGCATCACTGAGGCGGACGACGCAATTCCAAGAACTGATAGTTTATTCCATCAAAGACAACCGGCCCAAGGCAAGTAAAGCCCTGTCGGGTTCTCGCTCTGAGAGATCGTATGTTCGTCGGGCGTATGAAAGAGACCAAACGATCGATAGGTTGGGTTGCGAAGGCAAATTCGATCACTGGCTTAGCGCTTTCCGGCCCAATCCCCTGACCGCACCGGGCTCCGAACAAGTAGCATCCGACCTCAATCGCGGTGTCATCGAAGCGGCGCAGCCCGGACCGCCCCACGAAGCGCAAGTCGCCATTGTCCTCTCGTTCATAGACCGTCCAGAATCCATACCCGTAGGTTTCCCACTCATGAAGATAGAGGGACAGCCGCGCATCAGACATTTCCCGCGTTGGCGGAATTCCCCCCATCGTCGATTCGACTACTAGCGGATCACAGTGCAGGCGATGCATGGCATCGGCGTCCCAAGGACGTATCGGGCGCATGAATAAACGTTCTGTTTCCAGATTCATGTGAAATTCCATTCTTCGTTTCATCATAGGGGTTACTGGCGACATGAGTTCGGTCGGCAGCTCTCGCGGCCTCACACCGAAGGATTTCAAAACCCATGCCAACTTGGCTGATTGGACCGAGAAAAATATTGTGATTTCTTTTTAGCTATTTAGCCTTAAACACTTAGACAAGCCTTTGCCGCGAACGCGACAAACCCGACCCGAAGCCATCGCCATCGCCTCGATTCCGTTCGCATCAGGCCGTGAAGCGGCGCAGTACGTTGGCGGTGATGCGAGAGACGACGTCGTCGACGGGGAGCGCGGCCGGATAGGTAATGGAGCCCACTGAGAAAACCTGCCCGCCGCTCATATCTGCGCCCGTGTTGCCGGGGTTTGTGCCCTTGGCAAGGAGCGTGGTCCCCGCTGGCGAGCTCTTGGTCATTTCGTCCATCTCGTGACCGGACGCACCCCCGGTGCCCGGGTGGAAAGGGTGCGCTCGACCGAAGAGGTCGCCGTTTGCTATGGCCTCCTTGATGAGGGGAACGGCTGACCCTCCTGCACCAGGCGTGGTGAACTGGATGCCATTGCCGGTAAGCACGGTATGGATCTTGTAGGGGACGGCCGCGATCAGGCGCAGCAGAAAGTCTCTGGAGACGGCGGTGGTAGCCTTCTCGTGCAGTTCGACGAAGGCGAACTTCGAGGTGCGGTCGATAGCGACGAACATGTGCAGCTTGCCTTGCTCGTGCGTACCTCGGCAACGTCGATGTGGACGAAGCCGATCGGGTAGCTCCTGAACTTCTTCTTCGCCGGCCTGTCGCCCTCGACATCGGGCAGACGGCCAATGCCATGGCGCTGCAGGCAGCGGTGCAATGAAGATCGCGTCAGGTTCGGAATCGTCGGCTGCAGAGCATAGGGGCAGTGTCGAGCGGCAGCAGCGTGTGGCGCCGGAACGCGACGATGACCGCCTCCTCCTCGACCGAAAGAACCGTCGACCGCGGCTCTTTCGGCCCCGTCGGAAGGTCAGCCGTTGAGGTCCGCTCCCGCCACTTCGCGACCGTCTTCTGGTTGATCCGTAGCGCTTGGCCAGGGCTCTCAGGCTCTCTTAATGCTCGCTCGACGGACCGCCTCTGTCGTCGTGGCGCTCCCATGAAGAACCTGGCCCATAGCGCATTCTTTGATTCGGAAGGTAAGGATGCCCCATCAAAGATCCCATGACCGGTGGTGGATAGCGACCTGCGCTCTGGCAGAGTGGGGTTGCTGACCCACACCTCTGTGGAGGCCAATCATGCGTGTTGTAGCCGATCGATCTGCGGCGCGCCTGCCGCTATCCGCACCGATCTTGGCGCGATCTTCGTTTCTTTGGAACCAGTAAATCGACCTGGTTGATCACTTCGGGTTCCACGAACGCGTGATGCGCAATCAGGGGCGCCTCAAAAAGACAACCATCGTCGCCCTTGCAAGGAAGCTGCTCGTGGCGCTGTGGAAATACGTGACCGCGGGCGTCGTCATCGAAGGTGCCGTCATGAAGGCCGTCTGACGAGATCACACTCATCCCTCGAGGCCTGATCAGTCTCGGCGGATCCACGAGGCGAACCGAGATCAGCTGGCTAGAATGCCGTATCAAAGACGGGTCTCGCCTTCAGGGCCCCTGCCGCCGCAAGCGGGATATTGGTGCAGCCGTCTCAAGCGGCGACCGTATGTGAGTTTGATTAGGCTCGATTGACCAAGCCGTGTCACGCAATCGGGCCCAGCTCTGGATTCCGCCACCAATTGGAGCAACACGATGCCGCCCTAACACACCTCTTGACCTCGGCATCACATGTGTGTTCGCCACGCGTCGCGGCCGGATACCCGAGGAAGTCGAACACGACATTCGGGTATTCCCCCCTGCGCCTTTGGTCTTTGCAATAGACGATCTTGGTCTTTGTCGGATGCATTTGAAGCCCGCATGCTGCCAGTCGAGCACGAAGCTCCGCCTGGAGGGCTTCTGCCTGCTGCTCGTTCCGGCAATACACATGACCATCGTCCGCATATCGACACCATGGAAGGTCAGGATGCGTCCGGGTCATCCACAGATCAAATGCATAGTGCATGAAGAGATTCGACAAGATCGGGCTGACAACGCCACCTTGCGGGGTACCGCGTGTGCGCTCGACGACTTCCCCGTTCTTCTCCATCGGCGCAGAGCCCACTTGCACGTGACGTGCTTTCCTGACCGCCTTCAGCAGGAGATCGTGCGGAAGATTGTCAAACAGCCCTTTGACGTCGAATTCCAGAACCCAGTCATGTTTCCAGCATCGCTGACGCGTGACGCCAACTGCATCCAGAGCCGATTTCCCGGCCTGTAGCCGTAGGAGTCTGGAAGAAAGAGGGTATCCAAATCCGGCTCAACCATCTGCTCGACCACCATCTGTGCGATCCGATCGCTGACGGTGGGCACACCCAAAATCCTTTCGCCCCCACTCTTCTTCGGAATGGAGACAGCGCGAACCGGCGGCGGGAAATACGTCCCTGAGGACATCCGATTCCAGACCTTGTAGAGGTTTCCTGCAAGGTCCTTCTCGAACAGGCTTGTCTGTCGTATCTTCCGTCCTGTTTCCAGTTGTTCCAAACAATACGACCACCTGATCCGGCCCCTTTGCTCCGGCCCCATTACAGGGCTTTCAACGCTCATACGGGCCGGTCTGCGCATTTCGCAAAAGGCGGACAGGGGTTCCGCTAATTCCCGGACAGTGGTTTCGCTAATGTCGGGACAGTTTGGCGGCGACGGTCCTCGGGTGCCTTGTTGCGTTCATGGATGATTGATTTCGCCGTTTTCGGTGCCGGTCAAGAGGGGCGCGGCCCCTTTCTTTCGCATGCTGTCGCCCTGGGGCACTATGCGGTGGGCGTTGTGCACGATCCGGTCGAGAATGGCGTCGGCGACGGGTCTGCGATCAGTTCATGCCATCTGGCCACCGGTACCTGGGCGGTGATTAGGGTGGATTTGCGGCGATAGCGTTCCTCGACGATTTCGAACAGATGGAAGCGCTGGTGATCGGTGAGGCTGTGGGTTCCGAAGTCATCGAGGATGAGCAGTTGCGCGCGGGTGAGTTTGTCGATGACGCGTGGGAAGCGGCCATCGAGACGGGCGAGCGCCAGACGCTCGAACAGGCGCGGCACGCGCACATACAGCACGGAATGATCGAGCCGTGCCGCTTGCCGGCCGAAGGCGCAGGCCAACCACGACTTGCCGGTGCCGGTCTGGCCGGTGACGATCAGGTTGTCATGCGCCTTCAGCCATTCGCCCTGGGCGAGCGTCATGGTGCTGCGCCGGTCGAGCCCGCGCGGCGCGGCAAAGTTGATGTCCTCGACGCAGGCTTCGGGAAAGCGCAGCTTGGCTGAGGCGAGCCGGTTCCTGACGCGCTTGTCGGCCCGTATGGCGACCTCGCGGTCGAGCATCAGGCCGAGCCACTCGTCACGGCTGAGCTCGTTGGCGTTGTTCCGTTCGGCCAGTTCGCTGCAGGCGGCAGCCATGCCGGCCAGACCGAGGGCCTGCATCTGGTCGAGGGTGGGGTTCGTCAGCATTCTTTCTTCCTTTCCTTCACTGGTAATAGGTGGAGCCGCGGATGTTGGCGTGCTGGGGTGCCGGCTTTGCCGGTTCTGCGGAGCTGGCTCGGCCGAGGCCGGCTTTGAGGATCGCGGTGACGGAGGAGTAGGCGATCGCGTTGATCAGCAGCGCCCGCTCGCAGGCGGCATCGAGACGCTCCGGCCATAGCGCGGCGCCAGCGATAGGATGCCCATGGCCGAGCGGTATCCCTGCTCCGGATGTGGCCGGTCGCGCATCATGCGCTCGTGGTGGCGTTGCGGCCGATCCTGGCCGCCCGGCTGATCAGGCTGGCCGGCGTGGTGTTGGCGTAGCGCTGGTGGGCCTTGGGCATGTGTTCGTTGACGGTGACATGGCCGGAACGCTGCGAGCGGCGGACATGGCTGGCGACACGCTGGTGATCGTGGAAGATCTCGACCACTCGATGAGTGAGCCGCACCTCGACGGTGCGCCCGATCAGCCGGTGCGGCACCGAGTAGAAGGTCTTGTCGACCTCGACATGGTAGTCAGGATGGACCTTCGCCGACTTCCACTCGGCGTATTCGAAGGGTGCCGCCGGCAGCGGCTTCAAGGCAGCCCGCTCGCTCTCCTCGAACAGTTCGCGGCGGCTTTGGCCGACATGGCGCATCGGCCGATTGTTCAGCTCCTCGAGCAGTTCGGCGATCGCCGCGTTGAGCTCGGCGATCGAGAAGAAGGACCGATTCCTGAGCCGTGCCAGAATCCAACGCTCGACGATCAGCACCGCGCCCTCGACCTTGCCCTTGTCGCGCGGCTTGCGGCTGCGGGCCGGCAGGATGGTGGTGTCGTAATGCTCGGCCATAGCGGCATAGGTCGCGTTCAGCATCGGCTCGAACCACAGCGCCTTGACGACACCGGCCTTCAAATTGTCGCAGACGATCGCCTTGGTGATCCCGCCGAAGAAGGCGAGCGCTCGCACCTGGCCCTCGATCCAGTCCGGCAGCTTTTGGCTGGAGCTGGCAAAGGAGATTGGAGGCGCCCAGCACCGCGACAAAAATCTGCGCCGGGTAAAATGGCGCCGGTCGCCGGATCGATCGCCGGCACCGTCTGCCCAGCACAGTCCGTCTGCATCACCGCGCCCACCGCATGCCGGTTGCGGAATGTCGCGCTCGTCCGGCGCTCGAAAGCGGCGAAGTGCTCGCAGAACCAGGTGTAGCCGTAGCCGTCGGGATGGGCGGCGCCATACTCCTGGACAGGAGCGTCAGCGTCACCCCCTTGCGCTTCAACTCCCTGGCGATCAGCGCAAAGTCCGGTTCGCTCAGGTCTTGCAGCGGACGACCGGCACGGCCGAACAGTAGCCGCTCAAGCGTCGCGTCGTCCTGGCCCGGCGGCAGCGGCCAGCATGACAGCCCGGCCTCCGCGCCCGCAGCAAATAGGTCGATACTGTCGTCTTACTGATCTTCAGCCATTCCGACACCTCACGCACCGAAAGACCCTGCTCAAGGGTTCAAGCGCAAGATCGCTTGGATATCCCTCACGCTCGTTCGTCTCGCTTGCTTCCGTCTCGGCATGGCCCCTCTCAACATCATCGTGAGAGGCCGAACTGCCAGAACGGCGCAGCCGAGAACCGACCGCTAAATCCGCTCCCGAAAACTGTCCGGGATTTAGCGGAATCGCTGTCCGCGAATTACTGAAATCACTGTCCGGGATTTAGCGAAAAGGGTGTCCAGGAATTACCGAAACACGCACCGGTCCGCCCCAGTCTCCTGCATCGGTACTCTCGCCTTGCGGTTTGGCCCGCTTGAGCTTCTCCCTTTGCATCAGGAGCCTGGTTCCTGCAGTTCCGCGCGAATGCCTGTGTCCGACTCACGCCCCATCAACGCCGGTCGCCGCCCGCCCAGTCATCAGGTACCAGGCGGGCTTGTCCCAGGATGACGAGACGGTCCTGGTTTCGGCGACACTTACGTTCATAACGACGCGTCTTCGAAGGGTTCACTTTCGTTCGTCTTTCGGACACCCACCTGCTCGGATCTCGTCCGAACTTTTCATCCAACGCTCACCACCACGGCTCTTTACCGCAGCAGCTTGGACTGGTTTGAGACCTGATCCTGAAAGCCCATCCCGGAGGGCCGTCCCCCATCATTCACGCAGCTTTACGCTACGGGTCTTAGTTCATGTTGAACTCCTTCCGCTGCTCTGCAGTACACTCTCATCGATGAACACGAGCTTCGCCGGATCGAGATCGAGCTGGCCGTCGAACCAGTCCCGGCGCCGCTTCAGGATGTCGGGGCGATCCTGCTCCAGTCCGTGCGCGGACTTATAGAATGGCCCGCCCTTTTCCCCCAGCATCCAGAAAGAGGAACGAGCCAATGTCTATTGTGATCCTCGGGGTTGATCTGGGCGAGAACTCTTGCAGCATAGTTGGCGTCGATGCGGTCGGTGCGGTGGTCGTTCGTCGAACAATGCGCCGGCAGACGCTGATCGACTATGTTACGAAGCTTCCGGCCTGTGTGGTCGCAATGGAAGCGTGCTGCGGCGCGCATCATCTGGGGCGCCTGTTTGCGGCGCAAGGTCACCAGATCCGGTTGCTGTCACCGGAATACGTTCGCCCATATATCAAGGCGCAGAAGAACGATGGCCGCGATGCCGAGGGGATCGCCGAGGCCGCCTCACGACCGACAATGCGCCAGACGCTGCATCGAGTGCGTTCGCGCCTCGTAGCCGAACGAACCAACCTCCTCAACCAGTTGCGAGCGATCTTGCTGGAACGTGGGGTGATCTACCCGGCTGGCAGGCGAAAGTTCGAGCTTGATTTGGATGGCATGCTTGCCGAGGGCAATGAGACCTTGTCGCCCCGCATACGTCAGCTGATTGACGGGCTGCGAGCCGAATAGAAGGAGCTCGACGCGAAGATTGGGGCGCTGAACGACGAGTTTGTCCAACTGGCGCGCAACGATGCCGCCACACGCAGGTTGACCTCGATCCCCGGCATTGGGGTGCCCAACGCGACGGCTTGGTGGCGGCAGTAGGTAATGCAAGCAACTTTGCCAAGGCCCGAGACCTTGGCTCCTGGCTCGGGTTGGTTCCGAGACAATGCAGAACGGGCGGCAAGTCTCGGCTGCTTGGGATATCCAAGCTCGGCAACACCGATCTGCGCACTTTGCTCATCCATGGCAGCCGCGCGGCATTGCCATCGCTTTCAAAGAGCGACACGCCTAGGGACGATGGCTGAAGGCAATGATCGAGAGAGGTGTGCATAGCCGTGGTAGTGGCTTTGGCCAGCAAGCTGGCGCGTATCGCCTGGGCCGCTTTACACAGGAGACACGCTTTGAACCCGGCTACTTGGTAGGCGGCAGAATCGGGTCGCCTACGTGCCAATCGCGCACGTAGTCCAATGAGGTTTGCAGGAAGGATCGTGAGGATGGCCTGACAGTTGACCGGCGTTTGGAAAGCCCGATCAAAAAAATGGCACGTGGTGCCGACGGACTTATTGGGCTCTGAACGCGCGGATATCCATCTTGGCCATGGGGCTAACCCATGAGACCGTATACGTTGACGCAGACTGATCAGAACACCGTAAAATCCTCTTGCAGACGGGCGGGCCATACGTTTTTTTTGAATGTCCAGCCGTGACCGCGAAGCCAGGCGCTCAAGGCGCTGCGGCTGATCCGCACCGACTGCTCGGCGATGAGCCGCTCCACCATTTCGTTCAGCGTGATGTCCTTGCGCTCCTCGATCAGCCCGACGATGAAGGCTTCATGGGGACGGGCATTCGCTTCTCGCCGAGGTCGGACGCTTACAGGCAATCGCCTCCTCCTGTGCAATCAGTGTGTGCGGCCGAGGATCTCCGGATCGGCGCTCTTCTTCTCGAGGAGCTCAGATATTTCTGCAATATAACCTTAAAACAAACTTAAAGAATATTTATGCACCTAGCTCCCTGTAGACTGTATGGTGCCTCTCGTCCTTGGACTATCTGGCGGCAACGGGATTGAGGCGATCCGTGTCAACAAACAAAGACGATGAGCTCGATGTCTTGGTGGTCGGGCCGGCCACGACCCATCCGCGCTCGCCAGAAGGAGCGCTCCGCCGTCGCCAAATCACGGTGCCCAGCGAGCTAGAACTTGCCCCTCTCGGCGGGTTCGAGAGCGCCGCCCAGCAGCTCGCCA
Organism: Mesorhizobium sp. M1312; assembly: GCF_040318115.1. Classification (NCBI taxonomy): domain Bacteria; kingdom Pseudomonadati; phylum Pseudomonadota; class Alphaproteobacteria; order Hyphomicrobiales; family Phyllobacteriaceae; genus Mesorhizobium; species Mesorhizobium sp. M1312. The sequence goes on from NZ_JAMYLQ010000010.1 coordinate 35,596, forward strand.
GTCGTGCCGTCGGCGCCCATAATCAGCCGGCGTTCTTGCGTGCCCTCAGGCTGACCGCGGGCGGGGGATTCTCGCTTGCGGGATTCGCAAGCGTCCTCGCCTTGGGCGTTCGGGGAACAACTCGTGGGCGTCGTAACAAGTGCACGGGCCGTGCGTGCGGAGGCGGTTGTCTATCTTCCTTGGGCGGCTTTCGCGGCACCGAGCGGCGTGCTGGTCTTCCAGATGAACGGGGTCTTCATCGGCGCCAATTGGTCGCGCGACATGCGCAACGTGATGCTCATATCTTTCGCGGTCTTTATCGCCGCGTTGTTCGCCTTCGGACAGATGTTCGGCAAGCAGGGGCTCTGGGCCGCCTTTCACATTTTTCTGCTCGTGCGGGGGGTAAGCCTGCTGTCGATCATGGGTCGCGGTGTTCGCACCGCCCTTCGTGGAATGATCGTCGATTGGCTAACTCTCCAGTCAGGGCTAAAGGGGAGCAACTGCTTGGAGCGAGTGTGTAAAGCAGCGGATTGGCTGGTGCTGCACAGGGCCGTCAGCATTCTCATGCAGCTTTTAAACTCGGGTGAAATGGAAGGGTCAACGATGCAGCAGTCCGCTGAAACCAGGCTTACGATCGACGACGCTGTTACGCATGAGCAGCGCGTCTATGAGAGCTCAAACCCGACGAGCAGACAGAAATTTGAGGCCGCCAAAGAGGTCTTGCCTGGCGGCAACACTCGCGGTTCGCTGTATTTCGATCCCTTCCCGCTCTTCTTCGAATCTGCACGATCCAGCAAGGTGATCGATGCGGACGGCCACGAATATTCGGATTTCGGAAATGACCTGACCGCCGCCTTCTTCGGCCATTCGAATGAAGCGATCGTGTCAGCGCTCAAGGCGGGGCTGGACAACGGAGTGAGTTATGGGGGCACACACGATCATGAGGTGGCGTTTGCCCGCGAGATCTGCCGTCGCTTTCTATCTATCGAGAGGGTCCGCTTCCTGACGTCGGGGACGGAAGCAAATCTAGCGGCCATTCAACTTGCCAAGGCCGGAACAGGACGACGATTGGTGCTGGGCTTCTTCGGCGGCTACCACGGCAATATCTTGAACTGGCTTGAGCCCGAGAGTGAGATGAATGTCGATCGTGCGGACGTCCGCCTCGCGCGATTCAATCACATCGACACCGTCGAGCAGATCGTCCGGAAGGAGGGCAAGGACATCGCGGCCATTCTTGTCGAGCCGATCATGGGCAGCGCTGGCGGCTTTATGGCCGACACGGCTTTCCTGAGCCGACTGCGTTCGATTTGCGATGAGTTCGGCGCGATGCTGATATTTGACGAGGTGCAAACCGCAAGGTTCGCCGTCGGCGGTTATCAATCGGTAATCGGTGTCTATCCAGACCTGACCACGCTCGGCAAGTTCTTCGGCGGCGGTCTCAACTTCGGGGCTTTGTGCGGGCCCGCGCGACATATGGACAGGCTGGGACCCGGTCATGAAAGAACGCTCTCGTACGGCGGCACTTTTAGCAACAACGTTCTGACCATGATCGCGGGGCATGCTGCTCTGAAAAAGGTCTTTGTTCAGGAAAACGTCGACCGGTTGAATGCCCGCTCCAACGAACTGCGGTTTGCTTTACTACGTCAAGCGAATAGCCGAGGAGTGCCACTGCAATTAGGCAGTTTTGGTTCCCTCATCTCGACACATTTCCAAGCGGACATGCCGCGCGGCCCTGAGGACGTCAAGACCCCGCCGATCTTTCGAAAGCTGTTACAGCTTTTCATGATCAACAACGGCATCTTTATCACGAGGCGTGGCCAGTTTACCGTATCCATGGCCAATACCGACGACGAGTTCTCGGCGTTGGAGAATGCTTTTGCCATCTTTTTGGACCGATATGGCGAACTGACCGATCACTTCGACTGACGGCCCGCACGCCAATATCGAGGCGGCTGTCAGCCGGTCAAGGCGAGGACATTGGTGTGAATGCGCGAACAATTCTGCCTTTTAGTCATGTCTCGTAAAAGATCAGGTCGAACATCCACAGACGACGACCCTATCCGACCGGGTATACGGCGTGGTGCGTGAAAGCCTCAGATGTGGCGTGTATAAGGCCGGCGAGAAGATCACGCATCGCTCCATAGACTCTCAGCTGGGGGTCAGCGTGACGCCCGTCCGTGATTCGATCACGCGCCTCGTGTCCGAGAAAAGCCTGTCAATGCCAGGTCCAAAGACCATTATCGCCCCAAGCCTCGGGCAGTCAGATTTGGAGGAAATCACGAAGATCCGCGTCAACCTTGAAGGATGGGCAGCGCAACTTGCGGCGGAAAATGCCTCGGCGACCTTCATTCGCGAGTTGGAGCATCATCATCGGGTCTATTGCACGCATCGGAGGTCTCACGACACCAAAGCGAAGATTGCGGCAAACGCCAAGTTCCATTTCGCTCTATATGCCCAATCGGAAAGCGCCCAGGCTCTGGCGATCATCGACAATCTTTGGGTGACGATCGGCCCCACGTTGGGTCTTCTCGCAAATCGGAGATTCGAAGGCAACGACGGCGAGAGATTTCACGACGCCGATCGACGTCGGCATGGAGCTCACGAGGTACGTGTCGAGCCAGTCGATCAACGCGGCGCTCGACGTCCTCGTTGTGAAGATCGAAACCGATGGCGGTCTCGTCGGCTGGGGCGAAGTTTCCTCAGCGCCCCTTACTATCTGCCGGAACTCTCGACAGGCGCCCGCGAGGGCATCCGAAATTTCCCCGGTGATGCTGGGGCGCGATCCGCGACAGGTCGCGGCCATCCTGAGGGACGTGTCCGCAGCCCTCAGAGGGCATGGCAACGCCAAGACAGCGCTGGAGATGGTGCGTGGGATCTCGCGGCGAAGGCACACGGCCTGCCGCTCATCGACCTATGGGGCGGACGTGTATCGGATTCCGTGCCGGTGCTAACCGTGATCCAATCGGAACACGCGACCGGACGCTTGCCGCCTTCCACAACGAGCGTAAGAGGGGGATACTCGCGCTCCAGATCAAAGTCGGGGCAGGCGAGGTACATGAAGATATCGAGACCATCCGGATGGTTGAAGAGATGGCGCTCCTCATGGTCGCATCTGGTACGACCCAACCGCGGCTGGCTCGTCGATGACGCGATCCGCGTGATCAAGGCGCTGCGCGAAACCGATGATCGAGAATCCCTGCGACACCTACGAGGAGTGCCGGACGGTCGCCCAGCGCACCGGTGTGCGGACCATGCTCGACAAGGTGCTCGACAGACCGCGGCGCTTCCTCGAGGCGGTCGAGAACCGGTTCTTGACGTCGCCTCGCTGAAGACCTCCTGCATCGACGGCATCGAGGCCACCCGGCAGGCGATGTCGCTTGCCAGAATCCTCGGCGTGCCTGTCCGGATCGAGGACTACTATGGGTCGGGAATCCTGCTCGCTGCAGTGAGGCACCGGGCACACACGCTGCCACGCAATCTCGTCTTCGGCCTGTATGACTACGCCAACGAGGACCTTCCCCTCGTGAAGAACCCGCTTCGTGTCATCAACGGAGAAATCCGGCTTCCCAACTACTGCGGACCGGGGCTTGGCGTCGAAGTGGACGAGGCGATCCTTGGTGATCCCGTCGCAGTCCTGGGGCCAGCCTGACTGCGAGGCATCACGGGACGGCTGTCGGGAGGGGATCATCCGGCAGCTGTCCAATCCGATTCCGGGAGTCATTCATGATCCTACTGTCGATACCAGTTCAAAACCCCCCAGAAGCATCTTGGGGAGATGAGGACGACAACATTTTGGCTTGGCGGCCTGATACTTACAACTTTGAGCCCGAAGTGCAGCAGTTTGCTGAGAGCATCACTGAGGCGGACGGCGTAATTCAAAGACCTCATAGTTCGTTCCATCAACCGGCCCAAGGCAGGTAAAGCCCAGTTTGGTTGTCACTCTCTGAGATCGTATATTCGTCGGGCGTATCAAAGAGACCAACCGATCGACAGGTTGGGTTGCGAAGGCAAATTCGATCACGGGGCGTAGGCTTTCCGGCGCAATCCCTTGACCGCACCGGTTTCCGAACAAGGCATATCCGATTTCGATGTCGTTGTCATCGACGCGGCGCAGCCCGGACCGCCCCACGAAGCGCAAGTCGCCATTGTCCTCTCGTTCATAGACCATCCAGAATCCATACCCGTAGGTTTCCCACTCATGAAGATAGAGGGACAGCCGCGCATCAGACATTTCCCGCGTTGGCGGAATTCCCCCCATCGTCGATTCGACTACTAGCGGATCACAGTGCAGGCGATGCATGGCATCGGCGTCCCAAGGACGTATCGGGCGCATGAATAAACGTTCTGTTTCCAGATTCATGTGAAATTCCATTCTTCGTTCCATCATAGGGGTTACCGGCGACATGAGTTCGGTCGGCAGCTCTCGCGGCCTCACACCGAAGGGTTTCAAAACCCATGCCAACTTGGCTGATTGGACCGAGAAAAATATTGTGATTTCTTTTTAGCTATTTAGCCTTAAACACTTAGACAAGCCTTTGCCGCGAACGCGACAAACCCGACCCGAAGCCATCGCCATCGCCTCGATTCCGTTCGCATCAGGCCGTGAAGCGGCGCAGTACGTTGGCGGTGATGCGAGAGACGGCGTCGTCGACGGGGAGCGCGGCCGGATAGGTAATGGATCCCACTGAGAAGACCTGTCCGCCGCTCGCTGTCTGATGGTAGACCATATCTGCGCCCGCGTTGCCGGGGTTTGTGCCCTTGGCAAGGAGCGTGGTCCCCGCTGGCGAGCTCTTGGTCATTTCGTCCATCTCGTGACCGGACGCACCCCCCGGTGCCCGGGTGGAAAGGGTGCGCTGGCCGAAAAGGGCGCCGTCGGCCAGCCCGGTGCCCTCAAAGACCCAGTGCGCTGCGTTCATGACTCGATACGGCGCGCCGGTGAGGAAGGCGTCCAGACACGTCCTGACGCCCAGCAAGCTCTCCTCCCGGATTTGACTGACGCCGAAGAACCGACTCGACTGTGCGTCTTTGGTCTCGAACGTCCGGCTATCGCCGTTCCGCACGATCATCGTGTGCTCGTCTGTGAGTTCGACCTCACACTCGACACCGTTGCCTCCGAGATAGACGAGGCGGCCGCCGCGTTCGGTGACCCAAGCCAGCACCCGATCGTACATCTTTCTGGACCAGTATTCCGGATGCGTGTTGAGCACGAGAACACGGTAAGCGTCGAGGTCGAGCACACCAGTGTGCAGTTGCACGTCGGAATACGTGTCGGCGGCGAAGCCCTCGCGCTCCAGCCAACCCAGCAGCCGCCACTCAGCGGCACCAAGCCCGCTCGAGTCACGTCCCACGATCGGATCGGTGATGTGTGCATCGACGGGCACGATGTTGGCCGGCTCCGGTCGATCAAACGACAGGGGCGGGTAGTCGTTCACAATCCATTCGCGAGCGATCGTCCCGAACGCGGCGTCGTCGTAGCCGCCGGTCGTCTTTTCCTTCATTGGGCTGTGGTACCGCACGAGGTCCTGGCGCCGGTTGACCGACGGGCGAGCGGGTAGTGCGACGGGGTGCATGTAGTTGCTGCGGCCGCCGAAATGGTTGTAGGCGTTCCAGGTCAATGACGACGTCAGTACTGCAATCGGTGCGGTGGGGACGGCGGGCGCGACGACGAGCGGGAACGTTGTTGTCTCGCCTGATCCCGTGTGCACATGAAAGAAATACAGGCCTGACTCCGACGGCGCGGTGGTGCGCATCGGGTCGCGCCAGCCGACGCCGGTTCGCACGTAGTCGCCGTCCGGGACGATATTGCGGGATGAGTCAAGGAAGTGGCGACCGTAGCCGAGCTCCCGGACGAGCTGCTTCTCCCAACCGTATCGCCACAGTTCGACACGGTATTCGGACCGGGAGTGCACTCGCACCTCGACCTCTTCGCCCGCGCGAACCCACTTTGGCCACGCGTAGCCGAGAACAGTGTCCCGCAGTAATCGAAGCTGGACCGGACGGTCGGGTGCTACGTCGATCTCGCTGTGTTTGCTGCCGTATCCAGGACAGCTCAGGTACACCGTGTAACGCCCAGGCGGGACGTCCGCGTGGACGGCGCCAGACGCTCGCGATCGCGTCGCGACCGACTCACCGGCGCCGACTAGTTCCACAGTTACGTCACTGAGCGCGACGAAATTCTCGTCGCTCACGTACGAGATCAGCATTTTTGTCATCCCTTGGATTCAAGCACGGCCATCACCCGCTAAGCAGCCAGATGGTTCACCAGGAGTAGATATCACATGTAGAGAATTTTACAATCACAAATTATCACTTATGTGCTGATAACAAATAGAAACTGCATCACGAGTTCATGGATACTGTAGAGCGGTCGGCGAATGCGCTCAACGGTCGCCAGGCTGGTCCCCTCTGCCCGGCCAGTTGGCGGCCGATTATCCAGGGACGAAACGCGGGGTGCGGTAATGTCTGCGCAGGCGGAGGCGTGGAAGTGAGGGTAACCGCTCGCTGCGCGTGGCCGCGCATGACGATCCGGGAGCTATGCACTGCGGTGGAAGGCGCCGCGAATTGGCTCAAGCCGTTCGTTGAGAAGCTTGGTCACAAGAAGCGGCGGCAGCCCGGACTACATTTCGGGGCTCATACCATCCCGTTTGGCTCGGGCCGCAATACGCGTCGATGCTTGGCAAACACGCCAATTGCTAGACACTCAAAGAGCAGTTCGAAGCAATCGCACCTGAAATCCGTCATGAGGTAAGGAAGTGCGTTCGCTTAAACATTTGCAACACAACCGTCTACCGTTCCCTCGGCACCGTCCTTCTTGATTTGGCGGCAGGTATCACGCACGCTTCGTTCCCCGCAAGACTGGACATTCGAAGGTGCCACCTAAAGGCTATAATTCAACCGGACGAGGTGATCCGCCATGTGCCGTCGAACAAGTTCGACTGAGGCACGGCCCGTATGTGATATGCCGGCAACTCCGGGTCAAAGAGTGGATTCAACTGCGAGATAACGCTCGAAGACCAGAGCGACTTTTTCCAAGTCGCCCTCAGACATCGCTGTGGAAAGACATGCGGTTCCGGCTGCGGGAAAAATGATGCCCTCGCCGGCAAAGAAACGGCCCATCGCTCTGATCGATGCCGCTTCGCCAGGCTGCGTATATGCCTCACGATAGTCGCGCGGCATTCGACGTTTAGGATGAATCCGGAAGAGTGAAGCCGCGCCAGTGACGACATAAGGAGCCTGGCGCATCTCGATGGACGCGGTGAGCTTTCCGCGGAGCCAGTCTCCCATGCGTTCGAGGCGCTCGAATGCAGCTTCTGTCAAATTCTCCATGCTGACCCGGCCTGCAACCATGGAAACCGGATTGGCGGAGAAAGTACCTCCCTGCTGCACCTTGGCCGGGCCGCTGGAGCCATCGAACACTTCCATCACGTGGCGCGATCCGCCGATGGCACCTATAGGAAATCCGCCGCCTATGATTTTGCCGGCGACAAGGAGGTCGGGCTGGATGCCATAGCGGACGGAAGCCCCCCGATAGCCTTGGCGAAGGTTCAGAACTTCGTCGCTGACGACAAGAATGCCGTACCGGCGAGCGGTCGTAACGACGGCCTCGATAAAGTCGGCCTCCGGCGTTATCAGACCGCCTCGGCTTGGCATCGGATCGAGGAGGATGCACGCAAGACGGCGCGCGGAGGCCGCGATCTGCTCGCGGGCGCCACGGGCGTCGTTGAAACGAAGAACAATAACGTCTTCCGCCACTGTCTCGGGCGTACCCGTATACGACGGCAAGGCTATAGGAGCGCTGGCTAGACCCCATGTGGCGGGGGTCCCCACCTGGCCGGCCTCGGCCCAGTCGTAGGCACCATGATAGGCGCCTTCAATCTTTGCAATTGCGGGACGTCCGGTGAACGCGCGGGCCGCCTTGATCGCGAACATCACGGCTTCAGTACCGGTGTTGACGAAACGGATCTGTTCGATCGCCGGAATACGGCCGACCAACAGCTCTGCAAGGTCAATTTCGTGGGCGGTGGGGTTGGCGAAGCAAGTCCCGTCGTGAAGCTGACGCGCGACGGCCTCAGTTACGGGCCCAAATCCGTGTCCGTGAATGAGGGTGGTGAAATTGTTGTGCAGGTCCAGGAAACGTTGTCCATCGACATCGATGAGATATGCACCCTCACCCTTCACGACGTATCGCGGCATGGGGTCTCTTTCGACGGTCGCGCGCGTCGTGCCGTCTGGAAACACTTTTCGGGCACGTGAAAATAGTTCATGGGAACGTATCCCGAGCTGCTTCGGGGCCGACACAGATTCCTTCCTCATGTTTATTCTCTTACCTCTAAAGGCTCGCGAAGCCATAATTTACATTGATACATTAGTCGTCACCTCTCCGTTGCCACGGAATTGGTCGGCTCACCAGAGTTCGACATAGAAATCAGACGCTCCATTGCCGGGCTCCGAGGAGGGGCTTGTAGGCGGCGCATGCGGTGAGCGAGTTGAACATTGCTCCCGATGTCGTCGGGCGCTGTTATTGGAAATCATCTAGGGGCCAGATTGGCCGTCGGACCCGTTCATACGGAATGGAAGCATAGTTTGCGGTGCAGCTTTTGCCGCTGTCGACGAAAACCAAGGCCTGGGAGAGGGGTTCAAGGTCTGCGCGGAAATGGTTCATTCCCTTACAAACCACCAGTTTCTCGCTTTCAAAATGCACGCCGAACAACTTAAACTGCTCTCGTTCCTCGGTCTGAGTTGCTAAAGAAGTCAACGCTACCTTGATCCCCTGAATCAAGACGAGACAGCTTGCCCCCAAGTTTCCGATAGTATTGCGAAAATACGCACCCCTGCGCAAATAGTCGCCTGGCGTCAGCGCCTTAACATGGCCGGTCACCTTTAGGTCACGATCGCACCCCAGCGTGAGCGTAACCTCCCTATTGAGACCGGCTGAGAAACACGATTCGACAGCCTCAGGTGCCCATAAGCTGAAGAAGAAGGCGTCACGGGTGCCTCGTTCAAGCATGGCCTTGAGAATCGAGACATCGTCGCCTGCCGCACCGCCTCCCGGATTATCCGCGTAATCCACCACAACGACAGGCCGTTCGCAGCGCGCGAGGCTTTCCGCGATCTGCAATCCTTCGCCGACAGAGTGAAACGTCACGGTGCGTTCGGCGCGCGTTCTCCACATCTCCCGCGCCAATGCATTGCTTTCCTTGTGGTAATCATCCGTGGCCCTACAGCACGTGATTGCCGCGCTGGGCCCGATGTCGGCAACGTCCCCGTACGAGAACCCGGCTTGGACACTGATATGTCGGACGGCCGGATTTTCCACGGTCAAGCGCTCGGCAAGAGCCAGAATCCGCGGCATTGGACCGTCGTTGCTGGTTGTTCTAGCGCTATCAAGGCCGGCCAGCAGAGGGGGCTTTACCAACTTCACCTGCGTTATGCTCCCCCCCTCAATCATTTCACTTAGCAACTGACACGCGAGCTGTGTGGTTTGGACCTGATCCACGTGTGGCGTCGTCTTGTATGCGACAATGGCGTTCGCCATATCGGCCATACGGTGGGAAACGTTCGCATGGGGATCCAAGGTCAGGACAACAGGCACATCCCATCCGACCAGCTTCCGGACACGCCACAGGATCTCCCCTTCACAGTCCTGAATCCTCTCCGAGACCATGGAGCCGTGCAGCATCAGCAGGATACCATCGACCGAGCACGGTTCACGAAGCGGCTCAAGCAGGATGTTAGCCAGTTCCTCGAAAGTTGACTCCGTCAGCGCACCGCTCGGTCCGGCATTTGCATGGAGCGGCGTCACAAGCTCCCAGTTCTTGCTCTGGGCAGTTTCGAGCAGCGCTCCCCAGTCTGTGTCGGTGCCACGGAAGCGGTGAGCGATGTCTTCTCCGAACATGAGCGCGCCGTGCCGGAACCGCTGCAGAGTTGTAAGGTGCGGATTGAACGTGTTGGTCTCTTGCTGCCAAAACGCCGCCATCACACGCATTGCTGTTTCCTATTGCCCGTCGCGGATCCCGAAACTATGCGTTCGAACATGTGATGTCAATCGACAATAACTGATATACCAAATTGGCCAGACAAACTCACGACTTTTCTGTTGGCGGCGCACGGTTTAGAAGAGAACACAAGGACGAAGCAAAGGATGAATTTCTTGAAATCACCAACCTCAGATATGTTGCGAGATCAGGTGTATGAGCGGCTGGGCGAACTGATCCGGAGCGGCCAGTTCGCCCCGGGCGAAAAGATCACGATCAGGAATCTGGCCAGGGACTTCGAGATGAGCCCCACGCCAGTTCGCGAGGTCCTCTATCGGCTTATATCCGAGGGTGTGCTGCAGGGGGAGGCAAACCGGTCCGCGCTGATTCCGTTGCTGACCCGTGAACAAATTTGCGAACTGCGCGATATCCGGCTCCACGTCGAATGCTTCGCCGCGGAGCGGGCGGCGCAAAGAGGGACGCCCGAGTTCGCCGTCAGACTGCGCGCAATATCCACCAAGCTTAAGAAGGCGCGGGCCGAGCGCGATCGGCGGGCTGACTTGATCCTTGTGTATAGGTTTCAGTTCGAACTCTATGGCGAGTGCCGAATGCCGAACCTTCTCAAGATCATCAATTCCCTTTGGCTCAAGTCTGGACCGTACCTGAACCTCTTGTTTCCCCACTATGTCTCTTCGATATCCACGGCCCGAGGAGACTGGAGGGAGAGGATCGCCATCGGAGTGGAGAACCAGGATGCTGCAATGGTTGCGGAGGAGATAAGACAGGACATCGACCAGTCGCTGACTTACATCGCTGATATTATTGATGCTGCCGCCATCTTGAGGCCGCTTCGGGGGTAAGACCCACGACGAGGTTGCTTACTCGCGGGTTTAGCCTGAGCCGTAGTTTCCGATAAGGGAATGGTCGAAGCTCTTTTCGCCCACATTCAGCTGTTCGACGATCTCTTGTAGGTCTGATAAGTACTCATCTATGACCTCGGCGAAAGCTAGGCTCAGAATTCCCAAGTTGATGGCAGGGGGATGCCGAGAAGGAGCTACGGTATACCAGCCCCTTGCTGACAAGCCCGCCGCAATGTCGGAGACATCAAGCGCTTTTGAGCCGTAACTCATAACAGTAAGTTCAGGCTTACCGCATATGAACAATCCGTCGATGCCGTGGATGCCCTCGATGAGTCGATCGCGCGTCTGCCAAATCCGCTCGGAAATCCTGCAGTATCCTTCATTGCCAAGGAAACGCATTACGGCCCAAGCTGCCGCGATGTTTGCGCCTGAACGTGTTCCTGCGAAAGTCGAGGTCACATAACGTCCGCGGGACCAGTTGTCGAAGTCGAAAACCTGATATTTCCGATTGGCGACGTCCGAGAGGGCGACGATCGAGGCCCCTTTCGGCGCAAACCCGTATTTGTGCAAGTCCGCGGAAATTGACCGCACCCCCTTTACCCGGAAATCCCATAGAGGGATGGCGTGTCCGTTCTGCTCCGCAAAGGGTGATAGGAATCCGCCCACACAAGCGTCGGTGTGAAACCAGATATTCCGCGACATGGCGATGGAGGCCAATTCCTCGATCTGGTCGAACACGCCTATCGTGAATTGCGGTGCCGAACCGGCTATCAATATGGTCCGATCGTCAAGCGCAGCCACGAATGCGCCCATGTCGACTTTGAAGTCATCGCGGGGCGCAATCCGCTCGACGTCAATGCTCAGGTACTTGGCCGCCTTGTCGAAGGCGGGGTGTGCGCTGTGAGAGATTACCATCTTGGGTCTTGTCACTTCGGGGCGGTTGCTTCTCGCCCACTCCCTCGCCGTCTTCATTGCAATGAAGATGCTTTCTGTTCCGCCGGACGTGATGCTGGCGGTTCCGCCATCGGCATGCATCAGCGACAGTGACCAGTCTGCGACTTCCCTCTCGAAGTGCTTGATCGAAGGAAACGCATCGCCGCCCAGCGCATTGGTGGCATGGAACATCTCAAGAGCTTGCTTGCCAATGCGATCGACCTCGTCGTCGGCGAAATGCACGTAGAAGCCCGGCAAGCGACCTCCCCGCCAGTCCACGTCACCTCGCCGCGCGTTTTCCATAGCCTCCAAAATGGCTGACTCTTCGAGCCCTTGAGCGGGGAGCCGCTGGTCGTAACGCATTCTACTCTTCTCCTGTGTGATCTTTCAGTATCCTAATGATATGCCATTTTCAACCATAATATATCACATCCCAAATCGCCGCGTGGGTGGGGAACGCTTTGCCTGGTGCGGGCTTAGTAGGCACGCCAGGGCCTTTGCCGCAACACCTCCGGCGAGGGGACCTTCCTCCGGTGTTCGCGGGCCGTTCGGCCCGGGTTCGCTCATCGAATCAAGCGCTGCCCAGGTCCTGTTGACATGCAGGAGTGTTAACGATAGTATGCCAGATGCTAAATAACGAGATCACATTCATGGCGACCCGCGCGCTGGTGGGAGATTTTGAGTTGCTTGAGGGTACCGTAAGCATAGGCGTTGACGCTCGTGCAGTACGGCTTGTGTGGCCTCGCGGTATTGCAGAACCAGGACGTGGTGTTGGCAATCGGCGGCGGCGCTTATGAAAGGGTGATCCGCGAATACTGGCTCGACCCACTTGAGGAAGCCACCGGCATCAAAGTCGTCGGGGTACCGGTCAGTAGTGGCGCCGATTCGCGTGCTCGAGTGCAGGCAATGGTCGACTTGGGATGTCTTCTACGAAGGGGAAATAGAGGCCGAAACGCCGGACCAAGCCATTCTGCGCGGTTCCAAGATCGTACCGACTTGTTACCCGGTGCTTGCAAGGCAGCAAGGGTGCTCTTCGGCCGCGGCGCGACTTTGATCACTTATAACAAAACAGAATATGGGAAGAACCACGGTGAAAAACAACGATCTCACTTCGCTCTGTGCATCTCATTCGCGGGCGAACGCAAAAGATGCGGTTGTCAATACGCCTCTGGGGACTGTCGTAGGGGAAGAGATGGAAGTCGAAGGCAATCGCCTTTCGGTGTTTCGCGGAATACCTTATGCGGTTCCCCCCGTGGGAGAGCGGCGCTGGAAGCCGGCAGAAGTTTGGTCCCTCCCGTGGAAGGGCGTACGCGGGGCGAAGGTTTTTTCGCCAATCGGCATGCAGCCTCTCTCGGGGGCCGGTCCTTATTATGATCGGCTGCGTGCCCTGCAAATGAGTGAAGACTGTCTGTATCTGAATGTATGGACGCCGGCGGACCTTTCGGGGGATGATCTGGGGTCGCTGCCGGTTATGGTCTGGATGCACGGCGGCAGTCTCGTCAACGGCGCTGCGTCCGACCCGCGATTTGACGGCGCCGAATTGGCCCGTAAGGGAGTTGTTGTCGTTAGCATCAATTACAGGTTGGGCGTTTTTGGTTACTTTGCTCATCCAGAACTGACGGCGGAATCGCCTCACCATGCATCGGGAAATTACGGCGTCACCGATCAGATAGCGGCGCTCCAATGGGTTCAAAAGAATATCCCCGCCTTTGGCGGCGATCCGGGCAATGTTACGGTCTTTGGTCAATCGGCTGGAGCCTACAGCGCCATTTATCTTGCGGCATCCCCCCTTGCAAAGGGGCTCTTCCATAAAGCTATTGTTCAAAGTGGATATTTGAAATTCCTGCAACCGCTGAAGCGCGCGGGATACGGTATGCCCGCAGCTGAAGAGTCAGGCGTCAAATTCGCTCGCTCTGTCGGTGCTGGCACGCTTAGAGAACTGCGCGCCATGCCGGCGGGTAAGATCATGGAGGTGGTGAACCAAGCCGAGGTAGCAGACTCCAGCGGCTATAGTACGATCCCCAATCTGGTTCTCGATGGGTGGGTGTTTCCAGCTCAGCTTTATGAGATTTACGAGCGCGGCGAACAGAATGATGTGCCATTCATCATCGGTTTAACTAGCAATGAAGGTCATCAGATGACCGAAACCACTGACTGGAAAGCTCATCTTCCCAGCGATGCGCAAGATTATGCAAAGATGGCCCGCGCGCGTTACGGTGATTTGGCCGATGAGTATCTGTCGCTCTACCCGGCCGGCGATCCGACTACGATTGACGATCCTGCCTGGATCGCGCCATATAGGGACGCCTTTTGTACGTGGTCTCATCAGAAGGTGGTGCGCGAAAGCCGTCATGTCTCGTCAAATGTTTATCTCTATTACTTCGACCAGCGATCTCCCTGGCAAGGACGGGGAGGCGCTGCCCACAGCACCGACCTTCCGTATGTGTTTAATAACTGGCTCGGCATTCATCCCACTCAGGCTGACGTCCGTTTAGGGGACATTATTCGAAATTACTGGGTCTCCTTTGCAAAAACGGGCGCGCCGGAGTTTGCAGGAGGACCTCAATGGCGACCCCATAAGGACAAGGATCGCGCGTACATGGCCTTTCGAGACGGAAAAGCCGTGCCGGGAAAGAACCTTCTTCCTGGCGCCTTTGAATTCTGGGAACGGATCTTCGATGAGCGCCGCAAATCCGGCGACTTGCCGTGGACCTTCATCTCGATCGGTGTCCATGCGCCAGAGAAGCGCCAGTGATCGGGGCCGGTTTTTGCCGATCTCGACGTGGCTGCGCATGACGATCAGTGCGTTCAAGCGGTGAACCCCGGTTCATGATTTTGCGCAGGGAGTTCTCGACGCTTTCCCGAGTGCAGGTCCGACCGGTGGGATTGACATTCAGTCCCAGGCCTCCAGTTGGCGCCAGTATTCACGGCAACGACGATTGCCCCGAACACGGGCCTGGAATTCACGTGTCGGCTTGCTAGCGCCCCCGCGGTACGGCATGCCAATTATTGATCTGACTTCGCCATCCGGCGGGTTCATGACAACAACTGTAGAAGCAGGCGGCATTAAATAAAGAAAGGGGACTTTGAACATGACAATCACCCGACGCAGCTTGATCAAGGCAGGCATGGCCGCCGGAACGGCGTTATCAATGCCGTCAATCCTTCGGGCGCAGACATCATCAGATGACGCCCGGACGGTCCGGATGGTGATGGCAGACCTCACGGTCTACGATCCGCTTCTATCCACGGCTGACATCACAAGCATGCATGGCATTACGATTTACGATACGCTGTTCGCGCTTGACTCCAAGCTTATGCCGCAGCCGCAAATGGTGGCGAATTGGAAGGTTTCCGAGGACAAGAAGACCTATACTTTCGAGCTACGGGATGGCCTGGGCTTTCATGATGGCACCCCCGTCACGGCAGCGGACTGTGTGGCCTCGCTCCGCCGCTGGGGCCAGGCGAAGGCTGGTGGAAAACTGATGATGGCCAGGGCCAAGGATATCTCGAAAAAGGATGACAAGACCTTCACGATCGCGCTCAAGGAGCCGCTGGCGATTCTAGTTGATACGCTGGCGGAGGGGGGGCTACCTATCATGCGGGAGAAAGATGCAGATCGTCCCGCCACCGAGCAGGTGACCTCGAATATCGGATCCGGGCCGTTCAAGTTCAATGAGGCGCTAGCCAAGCCTGGCGCGAGCTTCACCTACGACCGCAATGAAAATTATGTACCCCGCAAGGAGGCGCCCGACGGATTCGCCGGCGGGAAGGTCGTCAAGGTGGATCGAGCAGTCTGGCAAGTTATTTCCGATCAACAAACTGCCTTAGCAGCCTTGCAGGCAGGGGAGACTGATTTCGTCTGGTCACCACCCGCCGATCTTTACCCGGTGATTGATAGCGATCCCAATCTTGAACTGCACGTTCTATCGAAGCAGGGCACTACAAATTGCTTGCGGATGAATTTCTTACAGCCGCCATTCGACAATGTGAAGGCGCGCCAGGCGATGCTTCACCTGATTGACCAGGAGGCCTTTTTGCGCGTCATGTATCCCGACCCAAGATTCACCCAAACCGTGACTTCAATATTTGGAAACAGTCCCCTCTATTCCAATGACGAGAACACGGGATGGTACAAGAAAGGCGGTGACCCGGAAAGAGCCAAACAGCTTTTCCAGGAAGCCGGATATGCGGGCGAGAAGCTTCTTATATTCCAAACGACGGACTGGCCGGAGGCGAGCAATGCCTCGCAGCTTCTGGCGGACACGCTGCGCAAGATCGGGGTCAATGCTGAGCTCGCGCCGATGTCCTTTGGTGAGTTTACCACGCGCCGACAGAACAAGGGCCCCGTCGAGAATGGTGGCTGGAACATCTTCATCTCTGACTACGCTGGATCCAACCCAATGAGCACTCCCTTCTTGCTCGCAAATGGCGAACAAGCGTGGTGGGGCTGGCCAAAAAACGACGAATACGAAGCGCTCCGCGCCAAATGGGTAGATGTCGACACGCTGGAAGCGCGCCAGGCGCTGGCCCGTAAAATGCAAGGGATATGGTGGGATTTCGTCGGCGGCGTTCTGCTCGGGCGCGTTGTCCTACCAACAGCGCACCGAAAGGCGCTTACCGGCCTTCTCGAGGTGGTCTCCGGCGGGACGGAATTCCCGATGTGGAACATGCAGAAAGCCTCCGCCTGATGACCGGTTACATTCTGCGCAGAATGTTCTCGACCATCGCTGTCATGGCGATGGTCGGGATCTTCGTCTTCCTGATCCTCAGGCTGGCGCCGGGCGATCCGGCGGCGATGATCGCCGGCAAGTCGGCAACGGCTGAAATGATCGCCGGCATCCGCGAAAAGCTGGGTCTGAACGATCCGGTGCCAGTTCAGTTCATACGGTGGGTTTGGGACATGCTCGGCGGCGATTTCGGAACCTCGATTTTCACGGGACGACCGGTTCTGAAGCTGATCTCGCAGCGGCTTGAACCTACCCTTTCCCTGTCAATCCTCACGATGATGCTTTCGGTGACGGTCGGGGTCTCTTTCGGCATCCTTGCCGCGTGGCGAACCGGGGGTCTCGTTGACCGCCTCCTCGCGGCCTTTTCGGCACTTGGCTATTCCGTCCCGGTCTTTGTCATCGGCTATTTTCTCATATACTTGTTTGCTATCAGGATGCACTGGCTGCCAGTCCAGGGATATGTGCCGATCAATGGTGGTCTCTGGCCTTGGTTCGTGCACCTGATCCTTCCCACCGTGGCTCTAAGTGTTGGCTACATTGCGTTCATCGCGCGGGTCACGCGGGCGAGTATACTTGAGGTGCTGTCGGAAGACTATATGCGAACGGCCGCTGCCAAGGGCGCTTCGTCTTATGCCATGCTTTTCCACCATGCGTTGAAAAATGCCGGCGTGCCGATCCTGACCGTCATAGGCATAAGCTTCGCCTATATGATCGGCGGGGTCGTCCTCACGGAAACGGTGTTCAACTTACCCGGGATCGGGCGTCTGGTCGTCGATGCGATAAACAACCGCGACTATCCCATCATTCAGAGCGTGCTCATCCTGACGTCAGGTCTGTATGTCCTTATCAATCTCACGGTCGATCTGGCGTATACGCTGATCGATCCCCGCATCCGGTACTGATATGACCCTCCTCTCCGCACCAGTTGAAGCTGTGCCGATGGGTCGTTTGCAGCTATCCGATCTTCCGCGTCTCGCAAGGCGGCACCCGCTGGTCCTGGTCGGCGGCGGCCTGTTGGCGCTCCTGATCATCCTGGCGGTCGCCGCCCCGCTTTACGCCGGTGATCCAGTGAACATGGATCCGTTCAAGCGCCTCCAGCCGTCTTCCCCCGAGATGTGGTTCGGAACCGATAATCTCGGCCGTGACGTGTTTGCCAGAACGATCTTCGGCGCCCGCATCTCCCTTATGGTTGGATTGCTGTCAGCGGCATGCGCGGCTCTTGCCGGGCTTCTGATCGGTGTTATCGCAGGTTTTAGCCGCGGCTTCGACAACATCATCATGCGGGTCATGGATGGCCTGATGTCGCTACCGACGATTCTGTTGGCCATTGCGCTCATCTCCCTGACAGGACCCGGAATCGGCATCCTCATCGTCGCCATCGCAATCCCCGAGACGCCGGCGGTCGCGCGGCTGGTTCGTTCAGTGGTTCTGAGTGTTCGCGAGCGTCCCTATGTGGAGGCCGCGCTCTGCGGCGGCGCGCGCCTGCCCAAGGTATTGTGGCGGCATATCCTGCCGAGCACCATTCCGCCGCTCATGGTCCAGGCCGCCACTGTCTGCGCCAGCGCGATCCTGACGGAGGCGGGGCTGAGCTTCCTCGGCGTGGGCGTGCCGCCCGAGATTCCGAGCTGGGGCAACATGATCGCCAGTTCGCGCCTATATCTCGCCATCGCCCCATTGACGATCTTCGCGCCCGGTATCTGCCTTGCCGTCACAGTCCTTGCCGTCAACCTACTCGGCGATGGCCTGCGCGACATGTTCGATCCCCGCTCAAAGCGGAGACGCTGACATGCTGATGCGAGAATCTGAAGAGGATGATGTGCTTCTCGACGTTCGCGACCTTGAGACGCACTTTTACGGCGAAGAAAGCGTCACCCGCGCCCTAGGCGGCGTCAGTTTCCAGGTGAAGAAAGGCGAAACGCTCGGCGTCGTCGGCGAATCCGGATGCGGGAAGAGCGTCACCGCTCTCTCCATTCTTCGCCTGCTGCCGAAGTTGACCGCCAGGACTGTCGGTGGCGAGGTCCGCTTCCACGGGCGCGACCTGCTTGAGCTGTCCGATCGGGAGATGCGCAAGATCCGCGGTGACCAGATCGCCATGATCTTTCAGGAGCCGATGACGAGCCTGAATCCGGTCTATACGGTCGGCCACCAGATCGCCGAAGCGGTGCAGATCCACACGAAAGCGTCCCGTTCCGTTGCCATGGCAAAGGCCGAGGAAATGCTCCGTCTCGTCCGCATCGCGGACCCCGAGCGCCGCGTCAGCAACTATCCGCACGAAATGTCGGGCGGCATGCGCCAGCGCGCCATGATCGCCATGGCTCTTGCCTGCTCACCGGAACTGTTGATTGCCGATGAGCCGACGACTGCGCTCGATGTCACAATCCAGGCGCAGATCCTGCGGCTGATTGTCGACCTGAAAGAGCGCACGGGAACGGCCGTCATGTTCATCACACATGATCTGGGCGTTGTAGCCGAGACATGCCAACGCGTGATCGTCATGTACGCTGGCCGGATCGTAGAACAAGCAAACGTCATAGATCTGTTTGCGCGTCCTGCGCATCCCTACACCCAAGGCCTCATGCGATCGGTGCCTGATCCGCGGCGAGGCCGTCAGCGCCGCCTTCCGGAAATTCCCGGCATTGTCCCAAGTCTTCGCGAGCCCATCGTGGGCTGCAGCTTTGCGCCACGGTGCCCGTTCGTTATCGATATTTGTCGCGAGAAGATGCCCGCCCTGCGTGATGTCGGGTCGAGCCACGCCGCAGCTTGCTGGCGCGCCGAAGAGGTGATGGGCGCATGAGTGGTCCTTTGCTGAAAGTCGAGAATCTGACCAAGCACTATCCGCTTGGCTCGGGAATCTTCAAGAAAAGCATTCCGGTGATCCGGGCGGTGGAGGATGTGTCTTTTTCCGTCGAGGCGGGCGAGACGCTTTGCATCGTCGGCGAATCCGGCTGTGGCAAGTCCACCGTGGCGCGCCTCTTGATGCGGCTCGTGCCGCCGACTAGCGGGCGCGTAATGATCGACGGGGCCGACATTGCGGGCCTCAAAAAGGACGCGCTCCACGCCTGGCGCCGTCGGATGCAGATGGTCTTTCAGGATCCTTACTCGTCGCTAAATCCGCGCCTCACGGCCGGGCAAATTATCACCGAACCCGTAGAGAATTTTGAGCGCCTCAGCCGGAAGCAGCGTCAGGCACTCGCCGCGGACCTGCTCCGAAAGGTCGGAATGTCGCCGGACATGATGCACAGGCTCCCGTCCGAATTGTCGGGCGGTCAGCGCCAGCGGCTCGGCATTGCACGGGCCCTGTCGCTCAACCCCTCTCTCATCATCGCCGACGAAGCGGTGTCAGCCCTTGATGTTTCAGTGCAGGCACAGATCTTGAACCTGCTTCTGGATCTCCAGCAACAGATGGGCATCGCTTTCGTCTTCATCTCGCATGACCTCAGCGTCGTGGAGCATATCGGGCATCGCGTTGCGGTCATGTATTTGGGGCGGATCGTGGAACTGGCCCCGTGTGAGGCACTTTTCGCCAAACCGGTCCATCCCTACACCGAGGCGCTGATCGCGGCGGCACCGGTGCCGGATCCCACAGGGGTTCGGCTGGAGGCACCCGTTGAGGGCGAGGTCCCAAGCCCGATCAACCCCCCCAGCGGGTGCGCGTTTCATCCACGTTGCCCGCTCGCGGTCGAGCGTTGCCGCATCGATGTGCCGCCCTTGGTGCCGACGGCAGACGGGCGAGTCGTCGCCTGTCATGTACGCGCACCACTAGAGCGCCCCGGCTTTCGCGGCATGAGTTCGAACGGATCTAGAAAAGCTGGCAATACTGCTTTGTCGATGATCCAATCACGGGAGGGAACATGAACACCCGGCATTCCGCTTGCGATCCCGCCGCGCCATCTCCAACAATGGCCTTGGCGCAGTTAGTATCAGAAGCTAGCTTTGACGTCGTGCCGGACTCGGTCGTAGATGCGACAAAGTTGCTCATCCTGGACAATGTCGGGTGCGCAATCGTCCGCCTCGCCTCAACGCGATCGAACCAATCAAAGCGCACCTGCCGGACTACGGCAGCATATCGCCGCAATCAGCAGAGACGGCCAGATAAAATGGCAGGCAACGGCTACGGCAAACGCTCGTCGGTCGAGACAGCAATTGGGGCGACCCGCGCTACCGGTTACATAATCAAACACCGCCGCAAATAACTATTTCTGGATTTTCGCTGATCTGTTTTCCATGCGATCCATAGATAGCCTGGCAGTGATCCAGTTAACCTGCCCAACAGATCGCTTTCGGGTGGTGTGGTGTGAGGTGATAGGCAACAGCCGTTGCAGGTACTATCCAACCCCAGCGCTCGCCGTTGGCGAATTCGGCACGGATCGAGCGCGCGTTCAATACCCGATCGGCACGTCTTAGAATGGGCCGTGAGCCAGTCGTTAGCCGGTCAATGGAATTGTCGAGCTTGATCACGCAGGGAATCAAGCGGACTCTTACGCGGCAGGGGAGCCACACATGACAAAATCATTTGATTTTGGAAATGAGCCTCGCCAGGACGACGAGCTTTCAAGCTTCGTTGCACAGGAGGTCAAGCGCGTTCTGGCTCAGCATGAGGGGGTTATGAACGAAAGGAGTTCAATCTCATCGCACATGGGGACTGGCAATATCGCTGCCGCCGAATTACTTTGCAACGCCCGACAAACCATTCATGACGATTTGACTGCCCTGGCCTCTGAATTTGTTCGCAGGCTCGCAGCCGAAGCAGTGCGTCGCTCCAACGGAAGCGCCGGTGAGGCGGCTCCGCTCAGGGTTCGAACCGAGGGCGCGCGCGCGGGCGCAATCCTAAAAGCGCGAGATCAGCAAAGCGATTGCCTGCGCATTGAAGACTGGGCGGGCGCAGTTGCAGGGCCCACCTATCTGGAAGAACACTTCGGCATACCGCGATCGACATTGCATTGGTGGCAACGGCACAATGATGTAATTGCGTTGCGGAAAGGCGCGCGCAAGCACGTATTCCCGTTGGCTCAGTTCATCGACGGCAGGCCTGCGCCGGGGATACGACAAGTGCTCTCCTTGATCGCCAATCCCAGACCGGCGTGGCTTTGGCTGACCTCCCCTTCACCTCGGCTTGATGGCCAAATTCCCATAGAGATGCTCCGACAAGATCTGGCTGCAGAAGTCATCTGGGCAGCACGAGACTTTTCCTCGACATGAAGCCCAGCTGACGAAACCAACTGCAAATCCGTACACCGGCAGTCGGTTGGTCGTTGTGAGCCTGTGAAAGGCCCTATTGAGGGTCGCACGCTCCACTACGCACTGTTTACGCAATTTACAATATCGTGCGAACTGTCCACTTGTGTTATATGTATAGTTCAGCTATTTGTGCAGTATATATTCTATTTTTGTGACATAATCGCAATGTTGTTTTATATATCTCCGCTTCCCGCACCATTATCTTGCATTATTCAATATCGCGGATAGCGTCAAACTGCGGGGAAAGAAGCGCGACGCGCATCTTTTTTCGATCACGGGAATGGAGAGGGACGCTGTCTTTCAGCAAAGAAGCTGCCCTGGCCCTTTTTTAATCCTTTGAGTGGAGATCCAAATGAACATCAAGAGCCTTCTTCTCGGCTCAGCTGCGGCCATGGTCGTAGTTTCCGGTGCTCGCGCCGCCGATGCGGTGACGATCGCCGAGCCGGAACCAGCCGAATACGTCAGGATCTGCGACGTATATGGCGCCGGATACTTTTACATTCCTGGCGCTGAAACATGCCTGCGCATCGGCGGCTACGTCCGGTATACCATCGGCATGGGCGACGTCGGCTCGTTCGACGGGGCGAGAACCGCGGACGTTCGGACCGGGAGCGGACCAGGGCACATGGAAAAAGAGTTCTCGTTTCGATTTGAAAACCTGGACCGGGCAGGAAACTGAGCTCGGTAGGTTGAAGACTTATACCGAGACCCGTTTCAACTTCGGCAATCGCAACGCCTATTCGGGCCCCGACAGTCCTCAGAACTCTGCCGACAACCGAGCCCTCACACTGAATTTCGCGTGGATTCAGCTCGGTGGCCTGCGGGTTGGTAAGGACGAGTCGGCTTTCGATACGTTCATCGGCTATGCTGGCGACGTCTTCAATGACACGATCGTTCCGTACGGCGGCTTCGACACCAATGTCGTCCAGTACTATTTCGACGCGGCAACGGTTTCTCGGCCGTGGTCTCGCTCGAAGAAGGCTCTGGTACTGTCGGCACGATCGACAGCTATGTTCCGCACGTCGTCGGCGCCGTGAAGTACACGCAAGGCTGGGGCGCGGTCGCGGGCGTTGTCGCTTACGACAGCAACTATGAATCCGTTGCCGGCAAGATCCGCGTCGACTTCAACGTCACAACCGAACTGTCGCTATTTGGCATGTTCGGCTACGGCTCTAATGGCAACCTCAACGATGACTCCGCGAACGTCATCGACGCCAACGGTCGCGGCTTCTACAGCAGTGGGGCGGCAACTGGGCTTTCTGGGCCGGCGGCACCTACAAGTTCAACGAGAAGACCGCGTTCAACATTCAGGTCTCAGGTGATGAGCTCAAGAACTACGCCCGCGCCTTGGCGCAGATCATGCGCACCGGCTGGTACCGACAGGTGCATGTGAAGAGTCAGCAGTGTCGGCTCTGGCGGTCCCTCCTCGTCGCACGACGCACGGTCCTCAATGAAATGCGGACGATCGAGAACGTAGTCAGGTCGATTCTGCGGGAGGCCGGCATCAAGCTTGGCACGCCAAGCCGTGCAGCCTTCGCCGATCGCGTGCGCGAACTGATTGGCGCAGATACGGTCGTCATGGCGCTTGCCGAGCCGCTTCTGGCGATCGTGGCCACCATGCTGCGCGAGTTCGGGCGACTGACAAGGCAGGTCCTCATTATCGCCCGCCAGGAGCAAGTCTGCCGGGGACTGATGAGCGTTCCAGGTGTGGGACCCATCACCGCGCTCGCCTTTCGTGCCACGATCGATCAGCCGGACCGCTTTCGTCGCTCGAGGGATGTCGGCGCGTATCTGGGTCTGACCCCGGCACGTTACCAATCTGGTGAGACGGACATTCAGGGCAAGGTCAGCCGATGCGGTGACGAATTCGCCCGCACGGCTCTCTATGAGGCAGCTCATTCGCTGCTCGCGCTCAGCAAGAAATGGTCGAGCCTCAGAGCAGGGGGCATGAACGTCGCCAAACGCGGCGCGGTATGGGGCGCGAGCCCGAGTTGCTGTTGCCCGCAAGCTCGCTGTCATTCTGCATCGCATGTGGAGTGATGCGTCCGAGTTCCGCTTCGGTGAGGAAGCCGGTCCGGCATTGGCATGAAATAGACAAACGGACAAACGAAGAGGAAAAACGGTGGTTCGCCCGAAAGGGTGATCCGGATCGTTCCCGTGAGGCCGATGGGCAAGGCGATCTCGTTGGCAGGCTATAGATCCTGGGACAGACAATCCCAAGGTCGCTCAACAGATTGAGACGCCTTGCTGTCCTGACCCCATCATGCGGCGGCCCAGCGCCGACCGCGAGGAGAAGCGAGTGACTCGCGGGGCGACATGGTCCGGAAAAAAGAAGCAGGAGAAGCTTGACCTCACCAACCCCATCAGAGAAGCCTGCTAGACTCGCCGCCCAGCCCGGCATTGGGTAAGCGGGATACCCAAAAAGGGCTCATCGGCGGCTCCTTCCTAGACCACATGTTCGCCTGAGGTAGGGCGACCCGTCTCACATTATGCAGGTTACCGATGGTTCCGCTGGATATCCCGGCGCCGAGCCTCATGCATAGGAGACGGGCCATGGACGAGCATATCACCTACGTCGGTTTGGACGTTCCCAAAGAGACGATTTTGGTCGCTCTGGCAGTTGGAGGCAGGCGCGGAGAGGTTCGCGAACACGTACTGTCGGAACAGACCCTCCGCATAGAGGATGGCGGCGAACTCGGGACCGATCCCTTTGATCTCAAAAAGCATCGTGGCTGGTGGCGCTGGCTTGTCCGCCGCCTTCTCGGTGCAAATTCCGAGGGATGTCGCCCCCCGATTCCGAAATGATCTCGCCCCCTCGTTCCGAGAATTAACCGCCCCCTGATTCCGAAATGATGCCGCCCCCTTGGAGGGGTGCATGGGGCGTCGTGCTCTGCTGGTGAAATGTTCCTTCTTTTGGGTTGTCCAGGAGAAGGAATGAAATGCCTGCGGAGAGATTGGCGATGCGGCGCGTCCGCGAGATTTTGAGATATCGATTTGAAGAGGGCCTTGGCCACAAGGCGATCTCGTACAGGGTCGGGGCTGCGCCCTCGACTGTGCGCGAAACGCTTCGCCGGGCGGAGGCTGCCGAACTGGCCTGGCCTTTAGGGGACGAGATCACCGACGCGGTCCTGGAGGCTGCGCTCTACAAGGCAAACGGGACGAAGACAGGGCACCGTCGCAGTGTGGAGCCGGACTGGGCTTGCGTGCATCGCGAGCTGAAGCGCAAGCATGTGACGCTGCAGATCCTGTGGGACGAATACATCGCTCGCGACCCCGATGGTTACCGCTATAGCCGCTTTTGTGACCTATACAGAGGCTGGGGGATCCAACCTGCTAGTAACGAAGCGGCAGAACCATGTCGCCGGCGACAAGCTCTTCGCGATTATGCCGGCGATACGGTGACGGTGATCGTCGACCGGCTGAGGGGCAAGACGCGCCAGGCGCATCGGTTCGTGGCCGTGTTGGGCGCTTCGAGCCTATCATATGCGGAAACGCGCTGGAGTGAGACACTTCCGGACTGGCTGGGTTGTCACGTCAATGCACTGGAAGCGTTCGGCGGCGCGCCGGCTCTGTTGGTTCCCGACAATGCCAAGGTCGCCATCATCAAGGCCTGCCGCTACGACCCGCAGGTAAACCGCACCTATGCCGGCATGGCCGAGCATTATGGCAGTTCGGTGCTGCCGACCCGCCTGCGGCGACCACGCGACAAGGCAATTGTTTCATCACGCGACAAGGCAATTGTTTCATAATGAGTGCTGTTCGGTTGATGGCACGGTATTGATGCATGGCGGGCGGAACGGCGTTTCGGCCCGGGCGGCCTTTGATGATCTCGAGGTCGTGAGGAATGTCCCACAGACCCCGGTTGAGATTATCGCTGTAGACTTTGGTGATGAGGCCCTGACGCCCCCATTGATGCACGGTGGTCTCGGCGATAGCGAAGTGTTCGGCCACTTCCTGCGTGGTGAGCAGGCCACGATCGCGCAGTCGCTGCCGCCGACTGGGCAGGGTTGTAGGCTGCCCGAATGAAGGCGATCTTCTTGAGATTGAACGGCTTGCCTTCCCAGCTCCGCAGGCCGCGTTCATTGAGGATATCGGCGATCTCGCGATCGCAATGACGGTCGAGCAAGCGGTCGACCTGGGCGACGAGCTCAGGCTTGAACTTGCGGATCTGGGCGATCGGCAAAGGCCGCTCCAGCGTCAAGGTGCGGGTCGCCCCGCCGGATAGTCGCACGTTTGCGGTAATCACTCGGCCTTGACCAGGGTGACGTCGGCGACCAGCAGCCGCAGGATGCGCTTGCGCTCGCGGACGTCGATGCGGGCATCGCTCCAGATCCGCGGGAACTGCTCGGCAAGATCGCGGACGCGTTGCTGCGTCTCGGCATCGAGGGCAGCGGCTTCCTCGGGCGCGCGGCGTTCGTAGTTCTCGACGACGTCGGTGTGAAGCCGCAGCTTCTCGTTCCACTCGGCCTCGAGAGTGTCGACAACGAGCGATTGTCGGGATCGACCTTCATGTAGCGGCGCCGGGCGAGCTCGGCGTCATGACGCTTCCGCTCGATGTGTTGTCGGCGCAACCTGTCCATCTCGGCGGCGCGTGCCTCAAGCTCGCGCTGCACCGCCAGGGTGACCTCAAGGGTCATCGGCGTCATCAGCTCGACAAGCAATGCACCCACCGCCGGGTCGACGACTTTGCCGGGCACGGAATGGCAGACCTTGCCGCCTTGGCGGGTGGCAGTCGGCTGGCAGATATAGGTCGGGACAGGCTGACCACGCTCCTGGCTGTAATGGACGCCCATGCGCCCGCCACACAGGCCGCAGAGAACTCTGCCCTGGAACAAGGCGGATCCTTCGCGAACCGGTCCGGCGTGGCGCTGCATTCCGTAGGCCTACGCATTGTCGGCGAGACGCTGCTGGTTGGCCTTGAAGCGCTCCCAGTCGATATAGCCCGGGTGCATGTCGGGGATCACGAACCGCCACTCGGCCATACCAACCTTGATCTGCGAGACGCCGCCGCCCGGCCGCGGCCGACCACGCGTTCGACCGTAGACGAAGGCGCCGGCATATCTCGGATTATGCAGGACCTGGAGGACGCGGATATGCCGCGGCGGCGCCCGCATCAGCTCGCCTTTGTGCGGTCCCTTGCGTAATCGCCGCGGGAACAGAATACCTTCGTCGAGGAAAAACTTGACGGTTCTGGTTGCGCTGCCCAGGCGCTCGAAGGTCGTGAACACCATGCGAAGCGCGGCCTGCACCTCGGCGCCCGGGTCGAGCGCGATGATGCTGTCGGACAAGTAGACCAGGCCGACGGGCGGCCCTATCTTCAGATCGCCGCGACTTGCCTTGTTGAGTTGGCCGCCGCGCATGCGCGCCTTGAGGAAGTGCAACTCTGCCTCAGACATGGTTCCCTTCAAACCAACAGCAGCCTGTCGTTGAAGCTGGCCGGGTCGTAGATGCCGTCCTCGTCGAGGATGAGGGTGCTGGTCAGGGCGCACAGCTCAAGCAGCCGGTGCCAGTCGGCGGAGTTGCGGGCCAGGCGCGAGACCTCCAGCCCCATGACGACGCCGGCCTTGGCGAGGGCCACTTCGCTGACCAGTTCCTGGAAGCCGTCGCGGGCAACGGCGCTGGATCCCGATTTGCCCAGGTCGCAGTCGATAACGTGGATGCGTTCGGCCGGCCAACCCGCGGAGCCAGCCCATGCCTGACCTCAAAGTCGCCGATCACATGCGGCGCGACGCTTACCTCTACATCCGTCAGTCTAGCTTCGACAGGTCGCCGAGAACGGCGAGAGCACGCAGCGACAGTGTGGGCTGCGCCACCGCGCCATTGCCGCCGGTTGCGTGACATCAAACTGGCAAGGATGAGGGTGAGCTCGCTGGTGGCGAACGCGTCTGCCGACGAAGGGCGATGTACCGGGCAAGGCGGCGTAAGATTGGGTGTTGTCGAATGCGGTCTTGATCCAGGCGACCATGCCCTGACGGCGCAGCGCGAGCAGCCCTGATCCAGTAATCAGCTGGGCGCTGAGCACCGCGGCGCGCAGTTGTTCGTATGTGCCGACGAGGCTGGTCGCGCGGACGGTTAGGGCAGATCGCGTCGTTTTTTTTGGGCGCCACGGCCCGCTCCAGACTTCGCCGGTGCACCCTGACGCCAAAGCGTGTGGCGATCGTGTCGACATATTGTGGCACGGTGAGGTCGGGCCGCGTCGCCCTGAGTTGGTCGATGTAGGCCAGGACCTCGGCAGAGATCTTGTGGCCGCGCTTTGGCCCTCGCTGCTGGGGCAGCAGCCCGGCGAGGCCGTGCTCGGCCAAGGCGCTCTGCGCTTTTTAGAAGGTCGGCCGCGACACCCCGAAGGCGCTGGCGACGCCGCTGATCGGCACGCGATCGGCGCGATGGCGGCGCACCATCTCGTAGCGGATCTGCACAAGATCCCTGGCATCGAAGAAGGGATTGCCAGCGAACAGCGTGTCGCGCACGGCCTCGGGGTGGGGGTTTGAGCGCGCCGTCGCGGGCCAAGGCCTCGGCCTTTGGGTCGCGCCGTCTTGGCTTTGGCTTCGCCATGACCATCGTCCAAACTGATTCGTAAATATAAATACGCCTTACTTGATGAGACGCCAAACAAGGCCGTTCCACCGCACCTGAGGATCAACCCCGCGATTCTGGGCATAACTCCGGTATCCGACCAAGCGATATGCGGCGTAATTTGCCTTACATAAGCGGCGTATTTAACCTTACGCATCGTCCGCCTCCGCCGGCGCAGAGATCCGATCCAGCAGCGTGAGCAGATCCAATAGGTCGGATGTCCGGAAGGCCGCGCGCCCGGCGGCGACGCGCCGGAATGCGTCAGGCTTCTCCATGTCCGTCATTGCGGCGGCAATCGTGGGTAAGCTCCCGTCCGCCGCCCGGTAAATCACCCGGTGCTCGCCCAATGCGGGCTGCGGCTGATCATCTCGAAGCTCTGGCCTTTAAGCGGGTGGAATGGGTGAGTAATGCGGACCGTGAGGCCGGTCGTCCCCGCAGGGGCTGCAGTTGACGGCTTTATCGAAAGCCAAGGTCGAGGCGGCGGTGCGGATTGTCGAGCGCTGGCTTCTTGGTCGCCTGCGCCATCGTGTCTTTTACAGCCTGGCCGAGGTCAACGCGGCGATCGGCGAGTTGCTTGCCGATCTGAACGATCGCCGGGTGCTGCGTCGTGTCAATCGTACGCGACGGCAATTGTTCGAAGAGATCGACCGGCCCGTGTGCTCAAGCCGCTGCCGGTTGAGCGCTACGTCTTTGCTGAATGGCGCATTCGGCGCGCCGGCCTCGACTACCATGTCGAGATCGATCGGCACTATTACTCGGTGCCATACCGCTTTGCGCGGGAGCAGATGGAGGCGCACATCACGGCGACCACCATCGAGCTGTTCCGCAAGGGCGAGAGGATCGCCGCCCATCTGCGCTCCAGCGGCAATGGACGGCACACGACGGTGTCGGATCACATGCCTTATCGCACCGCCGCTTTGCCGACTGGACGATCGAGAGGATCACCCGGGAAGCTTCCGCGATCGGCCCCGATGCGGCCTTGCTGTGCCAGAAGATACTGGCGGATCGGCCGCATCCCGAACAAGGCTTCCGCGCCTGTCTTGGCGTCATCCGGCTCGTCAAGGGCTTCGGCCGCGAGCGCGTCAACGCCGCCTGCGGCGGGGCGCTGGAGATCAACGCCCGGACTTATGGCTCAGTCCGCTCAATCATCGACAATCACCTCGAC
Source organism: Mesorhizobium sp. M1312 (assembly GCF_040318115.1). Classification (NCBI taxonomy): domain Bacteria; kingdom Pseudomonadati; phylum Pseudomonadota; class Alphaproteobacteria; order Hyphomicrobiales; family Phyllobacteriaceae; genus Mesorhizobium; species Mesorhizobium sp. M1312. The sequence goes on from NZ_JAMYLQ010000010.1 coordinate 65,048, forward strand.
CGGGCATCGTCGCGCCAGGCGACGGCTCGCGAGCCCATCGACCACCCCAATATCCGCGGTTCCCGCTATTACCACTGAAGGAGAATGACATGCTTGCACATCCCACTCTCGACCGGCTCAACGCCATGGGCCTGACCGGAATGGCCAAAGCGTTCAATGAACTGGCCGCCAGTGTCGAGGCCGAACAGCTATCGCATGGCGAATGCTGGCGCTGTTGCTCGACCGGGAATGGAGCTGGCCCTACGATCGCAAGCTCGGCGCCCGCCTGCGCTTTGCCAAGCTGCGCCATCAGGCCGCCCCCGAGGATGTGGACTATCGTGGCGATCGCGGCCTCGATCGAGCCTTGTTCCTCAAGCTCATCGCGGGCGACTGGATCGATGCCCACGACAATCTGGCCATCTGCGGCCCATCAGGGGTCGGCAAGAGTTGGCTGGCCTGCGCACTCCGGCATAAGGCCTGCCGGGACGATCTGTATCAGCGTGTCCCACGCCTGTTCGCCAACCTGGCGCTCGCCAGAGGCGATGGTCGCTACGCACGCCTGCAACGCACGCTCGCCCGTGTCCAATCGCTGATCCTTAATGATTGGGGCCTTGAACCACTCGACGATCAGGCCGGGCACGATCTCCTCGAATCCTCGAGGATCGCTACGGCCGCCGCTCCCCATCACACCAGCCAACTGCCCGTGTCAGCATGGCGTCATCGGAAATCCGACTTATGCCGACGCCATCCTGGATCGCCTCGTTCACAACGCTCATCCCATCGATCTGACGGGCGAAAGCCTGCGGCGAAAGCAGCCGCAAAAAGCTTGACACATGACGCATACGAAATGACAACAATCAGCGCCAGCAGAGCCCTAGCCCCAGGGGGCGAGATCATCTCGGAATCCGGGGGCGCAATCATATCGGAACAAAGGGGCGGCTTCGTCGGAATCGGCATTCTCGGCCACGAGCACGTCGCGCTCGGCCTCCACCGCCTTGATCTGCTCCAGCAGCAGTTCGAGCGTTCGAGCTGATCGAGTTCGCGGGTGATCTGTGCCTTCAAATGCGGCGGTAGCGAACGATCGTCGCCGGTTCTAAGCTCCTCAAGGCGTCCTACGGCGGTCGGTGCGCAGCGGCCCGTAAGCCGGTGACGCCCTGCGTAAACAGCAACGCCTTGATATGGTTGATATGAATTGTGCGTTCGCAAACCAGTGTCTTGCGCTCCCGGCAGATCCGGCGCTGATCCTCCTCCTTGGGAGTCGGCACCCTGACCATCGAACAGACGCGAGGCTCTCGCCGTTTGTAGGTCAGCAGCGTCCGCACCAGCGTCTCGCCGTCAATACAGTCGGCGCGAGGCGCAGAAGCGTGGGCGCTTTTTAAAAAGGATGCGACCTTCGGCCGCACCGGTTTCGGCTGTGGCCGTCGCCCAAGCCCGATCCGGCGTTCGACAGCAAATGCGCTGACATCTGCGCCGTTACCGGGCCGCCGCCGAGGGCGCGCCGGACGCGGTGCGCACGGTGCACGAGAGGCGCCGTCGTCATTCGGCGTCCATGTGGTCGTGTTCAGCCGTGTCCGGTGGAAGACGTCTATGTCTGGAACCCGACACGCTGGGGCGCAAGGACCGAAGTCGCGGTGCGAAACACGTGGTTTTGCCCCTCTTGTTCGCACAACCTCTTCGGTGGCACGCCGATTGCCTGGGACACGGTGGGCGCGCGGGGTCCAGACGAGCTGTTCCCCATAAGCAACCAAATCCGAGCGAATGAATGTGACAGCAGGCAAAAATCCAAGGAGAAAGCTTATGCGGGTAGCCGTCGTGTGGAACTATGATCATGCGGGCGTGATTAACCGGTTCGGTCAGCCTAGTCCGGAGTACGACGATCGCGAGATGGTCGAAAGCATGGTGGCGGCATTGCAAGAGGGCGGCCATGAGACGCTGCTGTGCGAAGGCGATAAAGGACTGCTCAGTACGCTAGAGCAATTCATGCCCCCCGATCCGCAAGGCCGCCCCTCCGGAATGGTCTTCAACTGGTCGGGCGGAATTCAGGGGGAGTTCCGTTACACCCACGTTCCGGCCATGCTCGAGATGGCCGGCGTTCCGTACACCGGATCGGGCCCGCTCGCGTTTGGGCTGGGCGCCGACAAGGTCGTCACCAAGATGCTCATCCGCGATCGCGGGGTGCCGACGCCGAACTTTCGTGTGATGCGTCGCGGCACCGAGAGTGCCGGTGACCTGCGATTCCCAGTCGTAGTGAAGCCGCGTTACGAAAGCGACAGCTTGGGATTGCAGCTCGTAAATGAGCCCGCTCAGTTGAAGCAGGCCGTGGAAGTGATCGTCACGCAGTATGCGCAGGATGCGCTCGTGGAAGAATACATCGATGGGCGGGAAATCACCGTCGCGTTGCTGGGAAACGGAGAGCCGGAGGTGTTGCCTCTGGTGGAGCAGGACTTCGGCGATCGCGAAACGCGTCTTATGACTTGGGATGCGAAATACGTGGCGGCCGCGGCGGTGCCGAAGATTTGCCCGGCGCAAATCGAGAGCGGGCTGGCGACGGTGCTGCGGGATATTTCCATTGCGACCTTCCGTGCCTGCCAGTCGCGGGACTATGCCCGCGTCGACCTCAGGCTCGACCGCTCCGGCCAGCCCTTTGTCCTGGAGATCAACTCGCCGGCGCTCAGTATGAGCTCCTCTTATTTCCTAGCCGCGATGACTGCCGGACACAGCTTCTCGAGCTTGGTCAATCGCATCCTCAATGTCGCCCACACGCGTTATTTCGGAATCGGCATCCCCTAGATGCCGTTGTCTAATCGCGCGATTTCGGTCAAGCCCTTTTGACACTATTTATTTGACCGCTGACCGCCGATCGACCGGACGACGCGTTAAGATGCAGAACATGATGCGAAGCGCTATTTCGTATTGCGTGGCTGATTGACGTTTGCCGAGAGCACGGTTGTCTGCGCGGTCGATACCCGATCGCCGCATGATGGGTTTTCGCGGGAGGAATCTTCCAAGTAATGGACGCAGTGTGTACGTGGTTCACGTTCACCTGTAACGGCATCAGCGGAATGACCCGACCTACGTCCCGGCAGGGACGTTTCAACGCATAAGATAAGGCGGACGCAATTCAGAACTCTGGCGATCTACGTTATCGCTACTCTTCTAACTATGTTCCGGGGGTCTCAGGCAATCATGCCGGCGGACCGGTAAAAGGTTTCGCCGGTTGTCAACATTCCGGTATATTCTATGCTTGGGACTGGCCCAGCGCCATGATTCCGTTTTTCCGTCTTGTCGGGGAACAACCACCTTGGCTACGTCTCGGAAATGTCCGTTCAGCAGCCAGTAGGGCACCGCTCCCGCGATTACCCCATGTAGTGGGCCGGCGCTCCTAAATAGCCAGGAAGGCGGCTGTCCCTCAGAGTGATGATGTTGAACGGGGTCCGATTGTCTCGGCCCCAAGCATCAAACGAGGGACAACCATGGACTATTATGCAGGAATTGATGTGTCGCTGGAACTGAGCAGCGTTTGCGTGGTGGATTCATCGGGCAAGATCGTGCGAGAGACGAAGGTGGCGAGCGAGCCAGAGGCGCTGTTGCAGCATTTTGCCGATCTGGGATTGCCGGTGATCCGCGTCGGCCTTGAGGCGGGCCCACTGTCGCAGTGGTTGCGCGAGGGTCTGGTCGACGCCGGCTTTGAGGTGGTGTTGTTGGAGACACGGCGTGTGAAGGCGGCACTGTCGGCCGGTGAAGACGGATCGCAAGGATGCCCGCGGGATCGCGCAGTTGCTGCTCATGGGCTGGTACCGTCCTGTGCACGCCAAGTCTGCAGATGCCCAGGAGGTGCGGGCACTGCTGGTCGGCCGCAAGCTGTTGCAGGCCAAGTTGCTCGACGTCGAGCTCAGCATACGCGGAATCCTACGCGGTTACGGGCTCAAGGTTGGCGAGGTGAGCCGGGGACGTTTCGAGGCGCGCATTCGCGAACTCATCGAAGGCCATGACATGCTTGCGACGGTGATCGGCGCGATGCTGCAGGCCCGGGCCGTATTGTGGAACGAGTTTACCGGGCTGCACCGCGCGATGCTGAAGATCGCCCGTGTCGATCCTGTCTGCCAGCGGCTGATGAGCGCGCCCGGTGTCGGGGCTCTGGTGGCGCTCACCTATCGTTCGGCGGTCCGGACCGGTTTGCAAAATCCCGAACGGTCGGTGCGTACTTCGGACTGACGCCCAAGAAATATCAATCCGGCGAGACCGACATCGACGGCGGCATCAGCAAGGTCGGCGATGGAATGGTGCGAACCGCGCTCTATGAAGCGGCGCACAACATGCTGACGCGCGCCACGCGGTTCTCCGCGCTGAAGCGCTGGGCGATGGACGTGGCGAAGCGGCGCCCATGAAACGGGCAAAGGTGGCGCTGGCCCGCAAGCTCGCCACCGTCCTCCATCGCATGTGGGCTGATGCCAGTCAGTTCCGTTGGGGCAAGGACACCGTCACCGCGTAAAGGAGGAACAAGGCAGCGAGGCAGGCCGCCGGAGGCACTGCTTCTTCGAGGTCCCGTCGCTCGGACGAGGGCTTGGCAAAGTCGGGAGTAGTGCTGTGAAAGCTTCGGCAAATCACGCGTCCTAGATTGACCTGCCGGCTTAAGGATCTGATGGCCTGATGTGGCAGTCTTGGTGCTGACCACGGACTGAAGCAGGATCCCAGCGGCGCGGTGATCACGAAGGGACTTGACGAGTAAGGGCCCATTACAGAAGTACTACAGTTGCGCATTTAGACTGACTGTGACTCCCTACCTCGGAAAGCGAGAAGGGATTCGATGTCGGTTGCGCAGTGGTCGGGATCGCTGTCTCCTCTAGAAGTTTCAGCGGATCGAGGTCGGCGGCGATCTCGCGCAGCTTCGTCCAATTTTGCACGCCGATTTGCCGGTCAGCACGCGTCGGTCGTCAACCCGCGTCACGCCTCTTCGCGGCCGCCGCGATTGAGGCGAAGGTTGGCCGCTCCAACAGAAAGGTCTCAAGCACGCTGACCTCAGCCTGACCCAGTACATCGATCGCTGTACGGAAGGCCATCATGTCGTGCTCGATCCCTGAAACCATATTGAGCACCACATGCCGCCTAGTTCGGTCATTCAAACCGCCATCGAATTTGCTCGAGCGGCCTCAACCGCTTCGCTCAGTATGCGTTTGGCGCCCTGGGGATCTAACCATGCCGCCTGCGCATCTGGAGAGAGAGACTGCACAGGATCCGGATATGTGAACAGCTGGTCCGGCCGAACAGAAGGAGCCCGGTACACAGCAAGCCCTGTTTGTCTGTCATAATGCTCGAAGCTGTGGACGTCGCGCTTTCCACCGCCTCCCGGCGTGTCGACAACGAACAACGGAGTGTTATACCCAGCCGTGATCCCACGTAAGGCCTTTTCTATCTCACATGCTAGTCTTACCGAGCACCGCATGTGCTCGATTCCGTCGACAAGATCACAAGTATACACGTAGTACGGCTGGATATGTAGGTCTGAGAGTTTTTTGACGAGCTGTTTCATAACCGCGGGATCGTCATTGACACCAGCCAGCAGAACCGACTGATTGCGCATCCTTATCCCCCGCTTGAAAAGAAGCTCTGCAGCCGCAATCGTGTAGTCGGTGATTTCTCCAGGATGGTTGAAGTGAGTGTGAAATGAAATTTCTACGCCCTGATTCCGGCCAGCATCGCTAATGTTGACAAGAGCATCAGTCCATTCATGATCGCTTGTGACTTTCATAGGCAGTACAGCAAGGCCTTTCGTCGCGAAACGGATGCGGCGAATTGAGGGGGTGGACAGAAGGCCCATGCCGACCGCCAAAAGTCGGGAAGGTTTTAGGCGAAAGCAATCTCCTCCCGACACTACTACATCAACGATGACGGGGGTCGCACGAAGATATGCCAGGATAGTATCCCAGCGCATCTGGAATGGCGACGCCCTTTTCTTCGAAACCGATTGCGTGTCTAGACCTACGCTGTAACTGCGGGTGCAAAAACGACAATAAACCGGGCAGCGATCCGTTGCGAGTAAAAGTGCTTTGTCCGGATAGCGATGCACCAGTCCATCTACAGGTGAACTTTCTCGTTCATGCAACGAATCCATTTTTAGTAACGGGTGAGATGGCAGAATTTCGCTTCCAACGGGAATGAATTGCTTTCGGATTGGGTCTTGAAGGAAGTTCGACCAGTCAATCAAGTTCAGCACATAAGGTGTGATCCGCATCGCCATCGGCGCACGCGCGAGGCCGTGCTCGATGTCTCGCATCAGGCTAGCGTCGATGTCGAACCCCATCCATTCGCGCAACTGGTCAACGCGAGTAACGACATGGCGCTCTTGCCATGCAGCGTCAGCGAACTCGCGTCTCATCTCATGCGTCATACGGCTCATCGGAACTTCGCTCAAGCTGAAAAGAGGAAAGATGCTGACCTCGTGAGTGCCGCCGTCAATCTGCAGCTTTTCGCGATGTCCTCCGACTTGACGGCGGCAACAGCATAGTCGGTGAGTGTGGTCATGAACGATTCTCCGCAGACGCGTTTGCGGATTTGCATGAACCGTGCCAAAGGAGACAATCCTTCTACAACAACATGATAGCGCTATTACTGCTATGCGCATGTCCGACTTGGTCGGACATGCGACAACGAGATGCGTTGACTAACGCGGGCATTCCCCGTCATCCGGAGGGGATCCTATCCGCCATGGGCGAGGAAACGCGACCTTCCGCGTCTTTGTCAATCGGCGTGTGACCGAACACAGCGCTCGCGCCGGCCATTTCGCGGCGACCGCGGCGCCGAATCTATCTACAGCCGCGCACAGCCGGGCAAATCGGCTTCACCAACACCATCAACGCCGGGCGCTACAAGGCTGGGCAGCCCAACGTGCTGACCTTGGGCGATGGCGCTGATGCCCCGAGCTCGAGGAGTCGGTCGAACAGCCGGCGCAACGCGCGATCGCTCATGCCGGTCTTGTTGTCACTGCGCGAGGCGACGCCGCCGTCATCGCCGAGAAGCGTCTCGATCATCGCGTCCGCACCTTTTCCCCCGCAATTTCGGCGCGACGGCAATGAGCCGCTCGGCGCGGCGGTCGAGCTCGGCTGCAAGATCCACCGCCTGCAGCGCCGCCCGCGCATAGGCGGCAAAAATGCGTTGGCTGGATACCGGCTGTGCTTGCCGGCCATCCGCTGGCGACAATCGATCGCTGGCTGTTGGCGGTGGAGGGTAGGCGCCGAGTACAAGGACCGCGCGCGGCCACCCGAGCCGGCCGGCGACAGTGGCGTCGGCCAGCCATGGCCCAAGGTCACGCGCGGCGCTGACCGTGGCGCTCGAGCATGGCGATGACGTCGGCGGCCGCGCCGACCGCATTCCCGTGTGTGTTAGCAAGATTCTTGATCCCGTCGCCGAGACGCCCTGCCGCCTCCTTATCGAGAAAACTCCCCAGATCCGCGGCCACCTCGCCTAGCGCCGCTTCGCCGACCAAAGTCGCGACCGGACGCGAAGCCAGCCTGCGCCAGACCAGCAGCATGCGGCCGGCTGGCCCGACGTTGTCGCCGGGACGGGTGAGCAGCAGCGTGTCGCGCAGCGCCGCTGCGTCTTCGACCCGGCCGGCACGTTTGGCCGTTGCCGCGGCCGCGGCGAGTGCCAGCCGCTGCCGCCAGGCGCCGGCCCATTTTTCTTCCCGGCGCACGAGCGCGTCGAGGGCGGTCAGTGCTGCGGCAGCGGCAAAGGCAGCATCTTCAAGCGACTGCGGAGCGGCCGCCGCCGCGCGCAGCCAAGCCGGTACGGCGCGGCCGGCACAACCGGGCCTGAGCAGACGATGGCCAGCGGGGCCGTGGTGGATCAATTTCGGGCGGAGAATCATCGTTGAGGAGCATGAATCGGCGCGGCGCTTTTGGCAACGTTTTTGTCAGAAACCGCCGCGCCTGTCGTATGCAGATAACGATTGATAACTTGCCTTATCGCACGTAGCGGCAAAACGCCTAGCGCAGCACCTCCAGTCCGCGCTTCTGCACCACGGACAGCAGTTTCAGCGCCATCCCGCTCGGCCGCTTGCCGCCAGTCTCCCACTTCTGCACCGTCGATTCCGACGTGTTCAGATAGCGCGCGAACACCGGCTCGCTGACATGGCTCTTCTCACGCAGCGCCTTGATTTCGTCCGGCGCGAATTCTTGCGGCAGCGTTAGGCAACTGTCGTCGAAGCTGCGCAGCGTCGCCTTGTTGATCGTTCCGGCCCGGTACATGCCGTCCACGGCGCTGTGGATCGCCTCGAAGGCTTCGCTCTTGAACTTTGGCTAGTCGTTGGCCCGGTCCTGATGGCTTAAGGATTACAACACAACCCGACCCCATAGCGCGATCGGCACTAAGCCGCCGGTATCGCTCATGAAACGCTCATCGGCGGCCGTGCCGCCCTGAGCCATTACCCCCGGAAGTTCCGGCCCGGGGCGACCCAAAGACGGGGAGCACCTCAAAAGTGAACAGGGCTAACTTATAGACGCGGACAAAACGGGGAGCACGTCAGCTCTGATCTTGTCAACGCGGCTCAACGCAGCAGCGATATGCCGCCCATCGGAACGAACTGGGGCACATCTGAAGATTCATTTCTCACCTCATTATAGTCTGGCGGCTGATATCCAGCTTCCTTATAGTCTGGCGGCTGACATCCAACTTCCTTGGAACTGTCGAAATGCTCAGCCCTTTGGCCAGCTCGGCTAATGCAGCCAGACCGCCAGATCAGAAAGAGCACGCTCGCGAAATACGCCAGCTGAAGGAGCAGCGAACAAGCCAGCGTCGTGACGACTACTGTGCCGATGGAATGAGAAGCGAAGTAGACAGTCAGTGCGGTGCTGCACAGCACCAGCCCCAGGACGCGACAAAAGGTTTTTAAGGGCAACGCGGTTCTCCTGGTTTTGTCTCCTCAGATCGTGCTGCGACCTGGTCGGCCGCAACATGGGTCTGGCAGTTCTTCGGGCAGACGCGGGCGCAGGCTCCGCAGCCAATGCAGCGGCCAGCATGATCGACAACCATGATCATGCGATTGAGCTCGCCATCGAAATCGTCATCCTCGTCGTCGCAGGCGCCGAGGATTTCACCCGCGTCATCGACGCCGTAAAGATGCATGACCTCGCGCGAGCAGACTTTGAAACATCGGCCGCAGCCGATGCAGGTCGTGCCGTCTATAGCGGTGAGATATTCCGGCACCCATCCGGAGCCGTCGCGGGTGGTAAATGTGCTCGTCATCGTAACTTCTTCATTGCAGCGAGCTCTCTCTTGGCACCATCCAACTCGGCAAAAACGGCCGACGTTTCCTCGGCAACTTCCTCTATCTCCGTCCATTTTCCCGGGAGATTCCCTGCAAGGTCGCGCAATTTCATCTTGGCAACTGCCGCGCGCAGCTGAAGCTTTCGGACTTTCTTCCCCATCTCATTTAGCTTTGACATAAATCCTTCCTCGAAACGGATTCTTCACGCCCGTGCCACGTCGGGATAGGCTTGGATGGCTGCAGTCGCATCGTCGACCAGTTTCGTACCGGCCTCGGCGAGCTTCCTGAACGTCTCGAAGCCGAACCGGTGGATGTCTCGACAGAGCGACCAACCGCCCGGCCGTGAAACGCAATCGTCCGAAGCCCCCATGGGTTTCATCTTTGTCATTGGCGATGTCATCAGGCCGGAGCGCTCCTCGATCGCGAGCCCGACGGCGGTGTAGAACATGTCGAGCCTCCACAGCACGTCCGGCTCGGGATTGCCGATGACAGGCATCGCACGGCGCTGTTTTCTGGTGACGATGAAGTTGGCCAGCAGTTCGGCGTCTGATTTGCCTTCCCACGAGCCGTAGGAGTCTTGAGCACGGATCAGCGCACGAGGCATCTGACGAACGGTGTGGCAAGGGCCGCCTCGTCCTCGTTGACGGCAGGGCTGATTGCGGTGTCAGACATTTCGCCTTCTCCTCATTTCAGTCCTCTTCCTCGAAGCACGATGTCTGTTTTCGGGGACGCCAGCTTCGGGCACACTTGTGCAGCGGACGTCCGGCTTGGCCGGGCCGATTCCACGCAAGTGATGTCCCTGTGGCCGACCTTGAACACGTCCTGGACCGTGACGTCTTCCACGACTGGCCGAATTCGCGTCGAACATCACGTCCGCAGGCATTCGGCCGGAGGTTATTACAAGATTTGAACTCCAACCTGCGGCAAGCGATGCGCCCTATGCTGCAATGGACATACTTACTGCGGGCTCGCCGCAGACAATGGGCGAATTGGCCAGGGTTCAATTCCAATTGTCATCCCTTTGCGATCTTTGATCATGAGGCGACTGCGGTTTGATTTTCAGGAGCCTTGTTTTGCGGAACCACGCAAAGATCCGCGTAACAGGCGTTCTCACCCGTGTAATTGGCCAGGGCTTGGAGCAATGGGGTAAGGTAGTGCTGTTTGATGTGGTCCGGCATTCCCTCCTGATCACCCAGCGATTTCAGCGCCACCTCGATCAACTCGATCGCGCGATCCTTGTTGCCGCTCTCGTAATAATACTGAGCGAGCGGGACGTACCAAAGGAATTTAAGGGGCCCGTCCCCTTGTGGAGGATTAAGTGTCAGGATCTGTTCCGAGAGCTTGTCGCCCATCGCAAAGCGCTCAACATGGGGGAGATGGGAGTTGTCCATTTTGGGATCGAAGAGTTCGTTCAGGACCATACCCATCCAAGCCACGGCCTCGAACTTCTTGTCGATCGCGTCCTCGACCAACTGTTGCAGGACTGGCAAGCCGGCCGCATGTCGCGCAGCTTGTGAAGCAGTAGATTCGCATGAATGCACCGGAACTCCATATTGTCCGGCAACAAGGCAATGCCCTCTTCGATCGCCGAGAGCGCCGTCTTCCAATCCTCTGTCTTCATCGCCGGCTGAAGTTTGGCGTATATCGGCCCGGTGAGCTTTCCTTCGCGCGCTTCGCGTTGGGACCTGGCAATCCGCTCCTTATCAGCAGCTTTCGCTTCATCGCTGGTGCGCCAGCTGCCGTTAAGCACTTTCGGCAAAATCTGATCAAGGTGCATCGGATGACCGATAAAAGCGATGTGGCCGTCTCGGTCGACCACGAACGAGGTCGGAATCCCGAGAGAAAAGCTGGGTTCCATCCAAAGCCTGTTCATTTCGCCTGTGGAGTCGAACGCGATCCGAAAGTTTAGATTCGAGCCCTTTTCGGTCAACCACGCGTCCAATCTGGTTCGGGCCTCGACGGCCGTTGGAGCGTTTTCATCAGCCGCGATCCCGACGACCTCAAGTCCGCTGTCCTTGTATTTCTCCTGCAGCTGCATCAGACGGGGCATCGCCGACACACATGGTCCGCACCAAGTTGCCCAAAATTCGACGATATACACTTTGCCGGGCTGGAAGTTCGTGACGGGCTCGCCACGCAGCCAGTTCTCCACTTTGATCGAAGGAGCCGGTGACTCCATTTGCAATACCATGTTGTTCTCCAAAGCTATGCCCAAAGGTTGCGCGACCTTAGGCGCGAGCTTGTTTGCCTCTTAGAGAGGGGCACACGGGTTCAAGGAGAGGAGAGCATCGCTCGTCTCGCGCGTTTGCGTGCAGCCAGCCTTCCCTCAGTGTTGCCGCATCTCAATTTGCAAAGGCCGTGCCAGCGCGCTCAGCGCGCGTAACCCATGATTTCGCGTTCAAAAGCCTCGATCTGCCAAGATGGCCGGTTGTATTGAACCCGACATGTTTTCTGCCGCTGTCAGTTTTTGGACACGCATCACCGCTTCGCGCCGGCAGAAAGCGTGGCCCGGACGACTCAATATGCATTCGGGCCGAGGGACGAGGCCGTGGACATCATGACTGCGTTGGCTACCGCCGGACTCGTCATCATGGTCCGCTTCACGCCACCAGGCTTGAGAGTCTTGTCGTTCCGGTCCGGAGGCGTTAGCGGATCTCGCCATTTGCGATTGCAAGGAGCCGCTCCATCCGAGCGCCGCCTGCGCCCTGCCCTCATCCGCCTTGCGATTGAATTCCTGGCTGCGGTCATGGAGTTCTTCACGGACGAAGCCGGTCCAGCTGCAGCTCGCCAATACCGCATCGTCAGATTGACGATGTTGATCGTGGCGAAAAAGGCCAGGATGAGTGCCGGAATGTGCGGCCGGTGAGCTCTCCGGGGTTCCTGCTTTGTGCCGATATTTTCTGTGTTCCCTGTGCTCAGGCGCTACAGGAACCGCCTGGTGCGAATGTGAGCGTTGTCGGAATTTGACCAGCCTCAAGGCCGCTCGGTCGCCACGCGGTGGGCCGGGCAGACTGAAAACGCTGAAGATGCGGCCTCCCTCGCCGCTGACCCGGCTACCATCCCAGGCGATGACAAGGAGATTGATGCCATCGTTCGCGCCGAGGCCGGCAAGAGCCCGACCGTCGGACTTGAGGTCGGCTCCTTGCCCGCTGCACGGTCGTTGCGGTGTTCAGCTCCCGGCCAGTGGTGAGGGAAATCGTGATAACGCCAATACGATGCGGCTACGGTCCGAACGCGGCCTGCTGCGCTGAAACGACTCTCTTTCTCGACCTGACGCCGACCCAAGCATCGGTGTTTTGAAGCGCATTGAGGACGCCTGGGCCTCTACCCGGTCGTTACTCTGCGCGTTACGGATTGTCTCGGCGAGCAGACCCCGAGCGCGCGTTAGAGCCGTCCGGGGAATGTTCTTCGCGACGACGCTTGCAAGTTGCTCGAGAAGCTTCGCGAAACCTGCGCGTTTGCCGCGACCTTTCTCCGACTTCGCATCAGGGTTGGTGACCAGGGGAGTAGAGCCTTGAACAGCATCGGCGCTACTTCCAGACCCGTCAGCGAGCCAAAAACAGCGGCAATGGCGGCTTGCCAACTATCCATCTCGTCACGCCACCGAAGAGCCGTTCGGGCAGCCGCCGGCTGCCATAGGCACCCATGACAATCATGTCGGCAGACGTGTCGATTGCGTGCTGCGCGAGCACCGTGGCCACCGGTTTGCCGGCGCTCGGCAGCCGGTCGACCAACACCCGAGCACCATGCCGAGTGAGATAGGCAGCGATGTCGGCTCCCGGCTCGGCGCCGCTTCCGGTGCAGGTTGCCTCAGGATCGACGAGGGCGACACGAACTTCCTCAGCACCGGATAGCATATCCAGCGCTTCCCGAACCGCACCGGACGCCTCGACGCGCGAATCCCATCCGACCAGCACGCGCCGTGGCGACAGAGTCGCCTCAGCGCCCTTCGGCACGACAAGCACCGGCTTTCCCGTATCGAACAAGCTGCCGTTGATAACAAGAGGTCCGAGACTAGTGTCGTTGAGAAGTGCGGGGCCGATGATTGTCAGGTCGGTGTAGAGCGCCCGCTGTCGCACCGCGTCACCGACGCCAGCCTTGTCGCAGTGTTCGGTATCGACATCATAGCAGCGCCACGTGCCTCTCAGCAGTTTGTGAATTTCCCTGGATGTCTTTTCCAGGTTGGCCATGTCCTGTGAAAATCTCTCGATTTGCCTATATCGTTTTTCCAGTGCGGCAATGGCGTGTGCGCGATGTCAAGGCCACTCGGGGATGCCATCGCCCAGCGGCGGAGGCGACATAAGGAGCGGCGGAGGCGACATAATCAGTACGGAAAGATAAGCGCCGACCTCGGCGCACAAGCCGGCAGCTATTCTGACGTCCTGATCGGAGTGGTCAGCTCCCGTCACACTGAGTATTTTCTTGAAGGCCATCTGACTGCTTCTTTTTAGAGTATGTCGTAGCTGTAGGCGCGTTTCGAAGCCGCAAGACTTGCCCTCAGCACCGCGAAAATGCGGAGTGGCACCACATCGGTTATCTATTCAGCCGTCCGGCCACTCGAGCGAGTAGCCGGCCGACCTGACGGTACGAATGACGCTGGAGGGGGAGGCCGCCTTCAGCGCCTTTCTGAGCCGGCTGATATGGACATCCACGGTGCGCACACCGACATGGATATTGGCCGGCCAGGCCGCGCTGATCAGCTCGTCTCTGGTGAAGACCTTGCCGGGAGTCTCAAGCAAAAGCCGCAGCAGGTTGAACTCGATCGGCCCAAGGTGGACTTCGTGGCCATTACCCCGAACCCGGTGGGCATCGAGCCTTATCTCAAGGTCGCCACAGGAGATCCAGCCGCCGTTTTCCATCCCGTTCGAACCCGGCTTTGGCAGCGCCAGCTTCATCCGTAGACAGTCAAGCAGCTTGGCCGGCGCGAAGGGCCGCACAAAGCTCTCGTCAATGCCTGCCTTCCAGAGATCGAGGTGCTGGTTCTCGGCGCCGGGCGCGATCAGGGCAATAACGGGCAGGCCGCCGGTCCGGGGCTCCCCCTTGAGCCGGGCGCAGATTGTGGAGCCTGTGGCGCTTGTTGGCTGGCAGTCCAGCACCACGGCCTTCGGCTCCCGTTCACTGGCCAATGCAAGCGCCTCCTCCACGCCGCCGGCCAGTTGAATCGTGAAGCCATCCACCTCCAGAATGTGGCTGTGGACCAGATAGAACTCCGGATCCTGCGAACAGATCAGGACCAGTGGCTTCATCAGCGCTGCCCCAAGAACCACATCGGCCTCGATCGCCTCGATTGAGAGGGCTGGCCATCGCATGTCCTCAAGGCCTGACATGATCCCCTTGCTCGAAAATCGGTTCCATCACGCCCGCGCCACCTCGGGATGAGCCTCAATGGCTGCGGTCGCATCGCCGGCCAGTTTGGTACCGGCCGCGGCGAGTTTCCAGAACGTCTCGAAGCCGAACCGGTGGACGTCGCGCAGGGTCCTCGACAGAACGACCAACCGCCCGGCCGTGAGAAGCACGCGCCCAAAGCCCTCATGGCTCATCTCCATCATCGGCGATGCCATCAGGCCGGAGCGCTCCTCGATCGCAAGCCCGACGGCGGTGTAAAACATCTCGAGCCTCCACAGCACGTCCGGATCGGGATCGCCGATGATCGGGATCGCACGGCGCTGTTCCCTGGTGATGATGAAGTCGCCCAGCAGTTCGGCGTCCGATTTGCCTTCCCGAGACCCGTGGGAATCATGAGCCCGGACCAGCCGCACGAGACATTTGACGAACGGGGTGGCAAGGGCCGCCTCGTCTTCGGCGACAGCAGGGCTAACCACGGCGTCAGACATTTCGCTCACTCCTCATTTCAGTCCTCGTCCTCGAAGGACGGCTTGTGTTCGGCGACACCTGCCTGCGCCAGCACCTTGCGCAGCCAAGGGGGAGGACACGTCCTGAGCATCATCTGCGTGCGCAACAGCACCTCTTGGATGGTTTGGGGGTGCGGCACTTTGATCGGATGAATTTTTGCCGAAACAACCTTGGCTGCCGAAGGCCCCCCGATAGCCAGACAAAACAGGAGATGACAGCCCTTCAGCGCCTCCACCTTCGGGGTGATGCGGTCGTCGCCCTCAGTCCGATGCTTCCCGCTCTCGTCGGAAACGTCATCGAAGGCCACGGCTTCCACGAGATTCCACTCCTCGCGTCCCACGTCGTAGACAGCAAAGCGCCTGGCCGACCCGAAATGGGCGTTGAGGTTCTTCATGTCCTGCGTGGCGATCGCCACGCGCAATGCGCCGGCTTGGCGTTCCGGCGTCGGTGCGTGAACCTCGTCAGTGACGAGCGAGAGGCGACGAACGGAGCTCATCTGGCATTTCTCGCTTACGGAGTGGATCAAGCGCCTCAGGCGTCGGCGCGTGCCGGTTGGCTTCAAAGATGTTGGCAACCTCGAAGATCAGGTCGCGGGTCCCTTGGTAGAGGATTGTGAGCTTGTGCTGGCTGCCGAGCCGGTCGAAGATCGGGAAGCCGACCCGCATGAGCGGAATGCCGAGGCGCTGCGCAGCCTGGCGGCCATGGGAATGGGTGACGAGAAGATCAGCGCCGGCGCCAAGAGCTTCCAAATCGCCGAGATCGCCGATCTGAACCGACTGCGCCGGTACTTCCTCCAAAATTTTGGACATGTCGGTCGTGGTGACCGCCGCCGCGATTTCGGAGCCCATTCCGATGAAGAAGCTCGCGAGTTGGTAGAGTTGGTCTGGTTCAGCAGCGATCGCAATTTTCTTGCCTCCAAAGTGGAAATGTCCGTCGAGCAACGCGTCCTGCAACTGCGCCCGGCGACGGCGCACCCCAGCCGGCGCCGCCGCGCCCGAAACCGCGGACAGCAGCGAGACCAACCGGTCGGCGTCCTTCAATCCAGTCAGCGACCGGAACAGCACGTAAGGCACGCCGGTCAACCTCTGCAGCAGCTCGGCCGGGCGGCGCATATGCTCACCGATGACGATGCATTGCTCGGCCGTGCCAAGCTCACGGATATCCTCGACATTGGTGCCGCCATAGGTGGTCGTGACCCAGCGGTCGGGCACCGTACCGTCGAGCGAGCCGGAGACGTCCGGCAGAATCACCGGCTTGAGTCCAAAGCTTTCAATCATCTCACGTAAATGCTCGATATCAGCCACAGTGACGTTCCAGCCAGGCAGGATCACGATCTTCTTCGACTGCCGCGCCTGCTGGCCGGGCCGTGTAATCCTTTCGATCATCGCGATGACAGCCTTGGCCCAGCCCTCTTCGATCCCGCCGTCGAAATCCGGTGTGTTGGCTAGCACCACCTCCGTACCCGCGAGTTCTTCCGTGTGCTTCAGCCTGATATTGGCGATATCGCCTGCGCAGTCTTCGCCCCGGGTTTCCACCAGCGCGGTCGTGCAGACCCCGATCAGCGTTGGCTTTGTGCGGGTCTTGAGGTTGAGGATCGCCTCTTCCAGATGCTCTGCCCCGCCGAGGATCGTCGCCACCTCGTCCATCGCCGTTGTCTGCAAGGGGATGGCTTCCTTGAAATGTCGCACGAACAGCACGAGCGCAAAGCTGGTGCACCCCTGGCTGCCGTGGAACAACGGCATCGCGCCGTCGACGCCAAGAAAGGCCAAGGCGGCACCCAGCGGCTGCGATGACTTCAGCGGATTGACCGCCGCCGCTTTGGTCTGGGGAAGGATGCGGACCATCGGCTTTCCTCAACACTCGCCGAAATCGTCGGCCGTCGTGCCGGCGAATTCCTGGACAGCATTCAAGGTCGCGGTCTCGCTTTTCCTGCTCGGCAGTTCCTCCCTCACCGCAGGCTGGCAATCCCATGGTGCCGGCTCCAGCACCTGGCGCCAGATCGGGTTATGAATGGCGAGGTCGATCTGGCGTACGAGTTCCACCATGCCGTCATAGCCGGCGTAAGGATGTTGGCGCTCCTGGTTGATATCGAGCCAGGGTGTCTTGGCCTTCAGCGCGATGAACTGCGTGCGCCCGCCCGACAGCATGATATCGGCCTTGTGTTCTGAGAGCATGGCGTAAAGCTCGCGCGGCGCCATCTGCTCGAATATGTGGTTGTCGTCCTTGAGTATCTGCGTGATGCGCTGCTTGTCTTCGACGGTCGACTTCTTGACAGAGGTGCCGACGATCTCGATGCCGATCTCCATCAGCGCATGGACGACCGACCAGGACTTCACACCGCCGGTGTTGAGCAGCACGCGCTTGCCTTCGAGCCTGGGCCGGTAGGCCGCGAGCTTCTTCCAGGCGATCGCCTCCTCCTCTGCAATCAATGCCTCGGTGCGGCCGAGGATCTCCGGATCGGCACCCTTGTTCACGAGCAGCCGAGAGATTTGTCGGAGCGCTTCCGAGGTGTCGGTGATGCCGTAGAAGGAGCCCTCGAAAAAGGGGATGTCCCACCGCTGGTCCATCTTGCGGGCGAGATTGATGAGCGCGGTCGAGCACACCATCATAGCCGCCCGCGCGCGGTGCGCGGAAGCAATGTGGAGGTAACGCGCGTCTCCCGGAATGCAGGCCCGCACCCGGATCCCGAGCCGGTCAAGGAGCGGTTTCACCAGCCAGAATTCACCCGAGAGGTTGAATTCGCCAAGGATATTGATGTCGTAAGGACCGACATCGTCGGGCTCCACGGTGCCGATGACATGATCGAGCAACGCCTCGCCGGCAAGCTTGTTGCCAAGATTCTTGGAGCCGACGAAGCCCGGCGCATTGACCGGCACCACCGGCAGGCTGAACTTTTCCGCCGCGCGCTTGCAGACAGCCTCGATGTCGTCGCCGATCAGCGCCGTAACACAGGTCGGATAGACGAAGATCGCCGGCGGCCCATACGCTTCCTTGATCTCGCGGATCGCTTTGAAAAGCTTCCGCTCGCCCTGCCCCATCACCACATCGAGTTCGGTGAGGTCGGTCGTGAAGCTTGTGCGCCACAGCGTTGGCCCGGACGAAGCCGCACCGCGGTTGTCCCAGGAATTACCCTCGCAGGCAAGCGGCGCATGGATCAGGTGCGCAACGTCGGTGATCGGCTGTAGCACGATCTTGGCGCCGTCGAAGGCGCAGCCGCCGGCAGCCGCTCCGGGGGTCAGCGGCTTCGAACAGCCCTCTTTGCGCGTCTTGGCATCCCTGCCGCGGTTCTTCTCGCAGGCGGGCTCGTTGAAGACATCCTGGATTTTGGCTCTGAGCGAGGACATTGCGTCGGTCTCCAAAGTCCCTCGGGAAGACGACCGGCCTCACGATGAGCCGGCCAGCACCCTTAGCGGGTGAGGTCATACGAATAGTCCGTCACGCCCGTCTCGCTTGTCTCGCGATCGAGCTTGTCGAAGATCTTGTCGAGGATCGTCGTCAGTACGCGCAACCCGCCTTGGTAGCCCATGAGCGCAAAGCGATGGTGATGGTGGCGATCGAAGATCGGAAACGTCAGCCGGATCAGCGGCGTGCCGGTGTCGCGCTCCAGATACTTGCCATAGGAGTTGCCGATCAGCAGGTCCACCGGCTCGGTGAAGAGCAGCGAGCGCATCGCCCAGAGGTCCTTGCCCGCCCAGACTTGAGCATCCTTGCCGAAGGGCGATGATGCAAGCAGTTCCTTCAACTCCGCTTCCCATGCCGAGGTGCCGTTGGTGGCGAGGCAATGGGTCGGCTCGCCGCCCGTCTCCATGATGAAGCGGGCCATGGCGTAGACAAAGTCCGGATCGCCGTAGATGGCGTATTTCTTACCGTGCAGCCAGGATTGGCTGTCCGCCATGGCGTCAACAAGTCGGCCGCGCTCCACGCGGATTGCCTCGGGGATTTGCTTCCCGGAAATCGCGGAGACCTCCATCAGGAAGTCGTCGGTCGCCTGGACTCCGAGCGGGTAATGAAACGAGGCAGTCGCCTGCCCTACCCCCTCGCAATACTCCAGTGTTTTTCGGGTGTTGTAATGCTGTAGCGAAAGTGTCGCCTCGGCGTTGAGTGCTTTCCTCACGTCTTCGATCTTCGTGCCGCCGTCGTACATGCGGTATTCGCCGTCCGACGGCGTGTCGAACTGGTCAGAGGCGTCTTGGATGAAGGTATATGACACGCCCAGCAGATCGAGCAGGCGCTTGAGTTCCCGGTTGTTGCCCACGCAAAAGCCGTCGAAACCCGGAATGATGTTGATGGTTCCCTCGGCTTCCGTTCGCTCCTCGCCTTTCCAGAAGTGCTCCAAAATGCCCTTGACCGTAACGTCGTAGCCGTCGACATGGCTGCCGACGAAGGCTGGCGTGTGGGCGAAGGGCACGTCGAAGTCGCGCGGGACGGAGCCTTCGTCCTTGGCGTTCTCGATGAAGCTGTGCAGGTCGTCGCCTATGACCTCCGCCATACAAGTGGTCGAGACGGCGATCATCTTCGGGTCGTAGAGTTGGTACGTGTTGGCGAGCCCGTCGACCATGTTCTTCAGGCCGCCGAACACTGCCGCATCCTCGGTCATCGAGGAGGAAACCGCCGAAGCAGGCTCCTTGAAATGGCGCGACAGGTGCGAGCGGTAATAGGCCACGCAGCCCTGGCTGCCGTGGACAAAGGACATGGTTCGCTCGAAGCCCGCGGCCGCGAACACCGCGCCGAGCGGCTGGCAGGCCTTGGCGGGGTTCACGACAAGCGCTTCGCGAGCAAGGTTCTTTTCGCGGTATTCCCACGTCTTGGTGAATTCGCGTTGGTCGGTAACGACCTGGTCTGGGTGCGGACATTCGAAATTCAGCCTCTTCTCGGCGAGCATCCGCCTGTATTCCGACTCGCGGAACAGGGGCGCGTGGTCGAGAACTTTTTCAGCCGACTGCGGCATGGGTGGTTACCTCTTCTCCATCTGGCCGCGCCATACGGCGGCACAGGGACGTCAAAACGTTTCAGGTCTCCCGCGGACAAAGGGCCACAGGCGTTCAACGGCCTCCCGGCTTCCGGGAGGCCAGGTTTTTCATTCGGCTGCGATCGCCGCCGACGGCTCGGCTTTTTTCTTCCAGGGAGCGTCGTAGAGGCCCCAGACCGGGTTGTTGATGGCCAGATCCATGTCGCGGGCGAAGATGGCGAAGCCGTCGTAGCCGTGATACGGGCCGGAATAATCCCAGGAATGCATTTGACGGAACGGTATGCCCATCTTCTGGACCGGGTACTTCTCTTTGATGCCGGAGCCCACGAGATCAGGACGGATCCCCTCGATGAACTTCTCCAGCTCGTAACCAGTCACGTCGTCATAGATCAGCGTGCCCTTCTTCACGTAATGGCCGGTGCGCTGATAATCGTCGTTGTGGCCAAATTCGTAGCCAGTGCCGACAATAACCATGCCCAGGTCCTCATATGCCGTGACAACGTGACGGGGGCGCAGCCCGCCGACATAGAGCATCACCGTCCTGCCTTCGAGGCGCGGCCGGTACTTGGCTATGACCGCATCGACCAGGGGCCGGTATTTGGCGATGACCGCCTCGGCCTTAGCCTCGATTTCCGGTCCGAAATGCTTGGCTATCTTGCGCAGAGAGGCTTCAGTCTGGGAGGGGCCGAAGAAATTGTACTCCATCCAGGCGATGCCATACTTTTCCTCCATATGCCGGCAGATGTAGTTCATCGACCTGTAGCAATGGATGAGATTGAGCTTGGCCTTTGGCGCTCGCTCTATTTCGGCCAGCGTAGCGTCGCCCGACCAGTTGCCGACCACGCGCAGGCCCATCTCCTCGAGCAGGATGCGCGAAGCCCAGGCGTCGCCACCGATATTGTAGTCGCCGATCACATTGACATCGTACGGGCTGGCCTCGAACTCGACCTCCTTCTTCTCGAACACCCAGTCGCGGATCGCGTCGTTGGCGATGTGGTGGCCGAGTGATTGCGAGACGCCGCGGAAGCCCTCGCAGCGCACCGGCACGATCGTCTTTTCGTGCTCCTTGGCCTTGTTGCGGGACACCGCTTCGGTGTCGTCGCCAATCAGGCCGATCGGGCATTCGGATTGCACACTCATGCCCTTGTTCAGCGGAAACAGTTCCTCGATCTCATCGATGATCCGTTCCAGCTTCTTGTCGCCGCCGAAAACAATGTCCTTCTCCTGGAAATCGGAGGTGAACTGCATCGTGACGAACGTGTCGATGCCGGTCGTGCCGACGTAGTAGTTGCGGCGTTGCGACCAGGAATATTGCCCGCAGCCGACCGGGCCGTGCGAGATATGGACCATATCCTTGACTGGACCCCAGACCACGCCTTTCGAGCCGGCATAGGCGCAGCCGCGAATCGTCATCACTCCGGGGATGGACTTGATATTCGATTTGACCTCGCATTCGGAAAGGACCTCGCTTTCCTCGCCAGCCTCGTCGCCGCTCTTTGCGACGCTGAGGTGCTTTTTGCGGCGCTTCGCCGCCTTGTCAGGATATTGCGACAGCACCTCCTCGATAAGTTTCGTATGGAGGGCGCCGTCATTCTCGTATTCCAGGCTCATGAGACCCCTTTCAAGGTTCAGGGTGACGCCTCACCAACGAGGCGCCGTTCTTTGAAAGGCGCGCCACGTCAGGCCGCGCCACCAGTCAGTAGCGGTCGTTACCGTGCGGCCGCCTTCGCCGCTTCCTTGACCTGAAGCTCGGCAAGCATCTGCTCGTCCGTCTTCATGATGCCGAAGTCGAGCAGCATGTCCTCGAGCTCCTCCATGGTGATCGGGGTGGGGATGGTGCCCTGGCCCGAATTGTTATGGATCTTCTCGGCCAGCGCCCTGTATTCCCCGGCCTGCTTGGAGTCCGGCGCATACTGGATCACAGACATCTTCCTGAGCTCGGCGTGCTGGACGATGTTGTCGCGCGGCACGAAGTGGATGAGCTTGGAATTGAGCCTGGAAGCCAGCGCTTCGGCGAGGTCGAGCTCGCGGTCGGTTTGGCGCTCGTTGCAGATCAGGCCGCCGAGCCGCACGCCACCCGAATGAGCGTATTTCAGGATACCCTTGGCAATGTTGTTGGCGGCATAGAGCGCCATCATCTCGCCGGACATGACGATGTAGATTTCCTGAGCCTTGTTCTCGCGGATCGGCATCGCGAAACCGCCGCACACTACATCCCCGAGCACGTCGTAGGAGACATAATCGACATCGTCATAGGCGCCGTTCTCCTCGAGGAAGTTGATCGAGGTGATCACGCCGCGACCGGCGCAGCCGACACCCGGCTCGGGGCCGCCCGACTCCACGCATTTGATGCCTTTGTAGCCGACCTTGAGCACATCCTGGAGTTCGAGGTCTTCCACCGAACCTTCCTCTGCCGCGAGGTGCAGGACCGTATCCTGCGCCTTCGCGTTCAGGATCAGGCGGGTGGAGTCGGCTTTGGGGTCGCAGCCGACGATGAGGATTCTCTGCCCGAGGTCGACAAGGGCGGCGAGGGTATTTTGGGAGGTGGTGGACTTGCCGATGCCGCCCTTGCCGTAAAAGGCGATCTGACGCAAACCTGACATGTAGCTTTCCTTCCTTCGTTCCATTCATCGCGGCTGCCGCGACACGAATGCCGGTCGGGCAGCTGTCGCCGCCTCGCACCCAAGGTTTCAAGACTCGTGCCAATTTGGCTCGTCGAATCGAAGAATAATTTTGTGGTTGTTTTTCAGTTATTTAGCTTGAAGCCGCAGAAAGGATCGTCGGAACAAGCCGTGTAGCGGACCCGACAATGGCGACACAAAGCGTCGGATCGCGATCCTCAGTCACGCATTCGTTCGGACCGCATCGTTGTGTTGAGGTGGGCGAACAGCATCTCGACCCTCTTGCGTTTTTGCGGGATGCTGCGAACTCTCCTGTTCCGGCGAGCTGACGTGCTTGGTCTCGCGTGCCCTCATCGACACTGCGCGGAATCTTGCGCCACGCTGGCATACCTGCGAGCCACCGCCAGCAATTCGGGGCTGCGGGCGATCATCCGCAATATCATCAACCCAAGAGGCTCGGCTCACTTATCGGCGCAGGAGTTCAGTATCGGCGTCATCGCCTTCACATGTTCGTCGATCGCTCGAGCACTTTCGCCGCGACAACGTCGCGCTCAGGCAGATGCCACCAGTGCTCGTTGACGAGTTCGACGGTCTCGACCACTGCCTTCAGGACTGCCGGCTCCGGAAGCCTTGCACTGTTCGCGAATGCTTTCCATCGCGGTGCTGCTAGCGCCTTGAACGAGCGCTCCCCTCCAAGCGAAAGCGCCATGGCGTCGGCGGGAATATATGGCACGGTCGACAGAACGTCGTAGATTGGTGCAAGCACCGGCTTGTCGCCGTTGCCGGGATAAATCAAAGACCAGTTCTTCAGGTGCATGTCGCCATGGCCGGTGATGACCGTCAGCACCAGGCGGCGGACGAATTCGAGAGCCGCCGTAGGCGAGACGGCTACGCCAAGGGCCAAGGCGATGTCGTGATAAGCGGCCCCCTCATTTTTGCGCGAGGGATAGACACCGAAGACCTGAGCGAAATCCTCGATGTGTATCCTCTCGCCATCGGCGCCGCGATCGAAGCGTTTGACGAGAAGGACCTTGCCCTCCGACAGCGTGTTGAATTCTTCGGGAACGCCCTCAAAATCGGACTTCTCGACCAGTTCGCATTCAGGAACCTCCATGCCGATCGCTGCAGCCAGCGCCAGGTTGGCGAATTCGTTCTCGGAAACGCCCGGAAACGCCGCCGAAGGGAACTTGGCGATGTACCGGCCCTGCTCGTCGTCCATCGGCAAGGTAAGGCCACCGCCTTTTCCAGTGTTCTTCATGACCGACAGCTTCATCTGCACGCCGGCAAGTGAGAACCGTGCCTTGGGCTTATCTTTTGAAGCATCCTGCGAAACCGCTATCGCGCCGTCACTGGGCAACGCCCGTACGGCTCCCGGCAGATCGGCGCCCAGCGCCGCTAAAAGATCGAAATCATTGCCTGGCCGGACAATGCCTTCGTGGTGCTTTTCCATCGCTCGCGCAATTTCTCCTCCGGCAGGAGGTTCGCGAAGAAAGCGGGCAAGGCGCCCGCCAGAGGCTTCGGATCTTTCCGCAATCCTCCCGTCGCTGCCCGGAACGACAGGCTGAAAACCGGAAAGCCGCCCGTCGCGCGGTAGGCCTCATCGAAGTTGAATGCATTGAAATCGCCCGGCGTCCTAACGATTGTGCCGACCTTCAGTGCGTTCAAGAGCACGTCCAGCGACGGGATCGTCTTAGCGGCGCGAAAAACTGGAGCCATGATCGTCATCGTCAGGTTGAGGAACAAAAGCGGGTCGATCGTCATCATCATTCGGACGCAATAGAGCCTGGACAGCCGGCACCATGACTTGCGGAACCATCATCATTTCCAGACCGAGTGCGCGAGCGATATTCATGAGCGTCGTCGCACGCGCCGCTGCGGCTCCCTTTTCGATGTCGCGATAGCGGGGACGGGATATACCCGCCAAATCAGCGACCTGCTCCTGCGTCATGGCAGCGGCCAGCCTCGCCTACCTGAAAAGCCGACCGATTTCGCGCAGAATTTCCGATTCAGATGCCATCATGATACCTATACGATCTATTCCAATGCGCGATGATACGCAAAGGTATCTCATTGCTCCGGTGAGTGCGATATGAGCCCAAGGAACCGGTGCGACCTGGGAGAGCAACTCGGCGGGAATATCGATGCCCTGGCTGCGGACATAATCGACAGCGCAGCTGAGATAGACGGTAAAGCGCGTAGGCTATTGGCGGCCCGTTCAGTTCTGGCTGTCGGAAAGGCGCCCGAAGCCGGTTGCGAAGTTCGCCGTTGATCTCCGCCGCCCGGAGCTGCACGAGCATATGCGCACCGTGAAGTGACCAGCGCATCTGCTGCTTCTTGACCATACGTTTCCCGACGACTGAGTTCACCGCCGACTCGGCGAGAGTGGTGGCGACGGCGAAGCCCAGCCCGGTAGCGCTTTCCATCCTTTCTGACTCAGTAAGACTAGGCGCCCGCCGCCACGTGCGGGCGACGCTGGCATCAACCGGCGGGCAGATGCGCCGAGGGCAACAAGCGCGCCTGACGCAACGCCGCCAGATCAGCCGAGCCGGTGCAGAAGCAGGCGACGGCCAACTGGCGGATGACGATCTCGAAATGCGCCACAACCGCCTCGGTGGATACCGTAGCCGCTCGCAGCACGCCGGCCGCCTGCCCGGCGATGTCCGCGCCCAGGCGGATGGCCTTGGCCACGTCGACGCCGTCGCGGATCCCGCCCGACGCGATCAGCTTCACCTTTGGCAGCGCCCGACGTACCGCCTGCACGCTGGCCGGGGTCGGAATCCCCCAATCGGCGAACGCCATCGCCACTGCACGGTCGGCGGCATCGCGGGCGCGCTCGCCCTCCACCGCGGCCCAACTGGTGCCGCCGGCGCCGGCGACATCGATCACCGCCACGCCCGCCTCGACGAGCGCACAGGCCACCGGGGCGGATAGGCCCGACCCCACTTCCTTGGCCACGATCGGCACGCCCACGCTGCGCGCGGCGCGAGCGATCTGCGCCAGGACGCCGCGCCAGTCGCGGTCGCCCTCCGGCTGTACCGCTTCCTGCAGCGGATTGAGATGGACGATGAGTCCATCGGCCTCCAGCGCATCCACCGCCCGGCGCGCCAGGTCCAGGCCGTCGGCCTCGCGCAGTTGCGCGGCGCCGATATTGGCCAGCAAGGGAATGTCTGGGGCCAGGCGGCGCAGCGTGCGCGTCAGCCCCTGGGAGTTGCGGGATTGCAGGCTCACGCGCTGCGAACCGACGCACATGGCGATCCCCAAGGCTTGCGCTGCCTCGCTCAGATGCCGGTTGATGGCCTCGGCGCGTGGCATGCCGCCGGTCATGGAGCTGACCAGCAGCGGCGCGCGCATGGTCTTGCCCAGCAGCGAGGCGCGCAGGTCGATCTGCGTCAGGTCCAACTCGGGCAATGCGCAGTGTTCGAAACGGATGTACTCCCAGCCGGCGGCGACCGTGGCCGGCGCCGTTCGCTGATCCAGCACGATGTCCAGATGGTCGTCCTTGCGCCGGCTCAGGGCGGTGTCGCTCATGCTCGCTCCATCCGTCTCATCGGGCGACGGCGTTGCGTCGGATCGGACCGACGGCAGCGCGCGCACGCCGCCGCCTCCCGCGCGTTCAGGCCGGCGCACGCTGGCCTCCCCCCGCAGCGTCGCTGCGGTAGCGGCTGTTCGAGGTCTGGTAGTACTGCGCGCGGATGGCCGCCATGGCCTCGATCAACGGTCCCCACGGCGCGGGAAAGCGTTCTTCCGCCATCACCCGGTGCAGCATGCGCGTATGGCCGGCCAGCTCGTCGTTGAGGAACTCCACCACAGGCATAGCCGGATAGCGCTGCAGCAGCAGGATCGCCGCGTTGTCGGCCTCGCCGGCCGACCTGTCCTTGTCGCGGCCATGCAGATCGTTCTGCAGGCGCCCTATCGCGGAGATGAGCCGCAGGACCTGGCGAAACGCCGGACGCGCGCGCAAGGTCGCCATGTCCAGCCCCCACAGCAACGACAGGCAACAGAACACGTTCGTGTAGGCGATCGAATCGATGCCGTTGTGCAGGTACTCGGCGTAGGACCAGCGTTCCGCCCCTGCCGCCTGCGCGCGTCCGGCGCGCAGCGCCACGCAGTAGCACCGGGTATCGTCGAGAAGCTGAGCATAGTCGCGACGATCGTAGGCGAGCGCGGCCAGCGAAGCGAGCAGCACAGTGCAGCCCTCGAATCCGGGAAGCGCGCACGGCACGCCCTGCCCCAGCGCCTGCTCCACCGCCGCGAGCTGCTCCGGCGCGATCAGGCCAAGGTCGTTGCAATCGTCGAGCCAGAACAGCAGCGCCAGTTCGCGATAGAACGCCACGATCAGCGTTTCGTCCTGCGGATCGCGGGCGGTGCGGGCGCTGGTGTCGCGCAGGCTCGGGTGGATGCGCTGCAGGATGTACTGGCCGCCCCTGACCGCTTCCACGGCATGCTCGTCGGCGAACCCGGTCAGGGAACGCCCCCACTCCAGCACCTGCTGCAGCGCGCGTTCGGTCTGGATCATGGCGCCGCTCCTGCTCCCTCGGCCAGGACCCGCCGCCCCCAACGAAGCGCCAGCCACAACCCGGCGAGTTCGGCCACGCGCACCACCCGGGTGGGGCAATACAGTTCCTTGCCGATCCACAGCGGCGTCTGCGGCAGTGCATGCGCCGCGTGGCGGGCGAGCATCCACTCCAGCGCATGCGCCACCGCCTGCGCGATGCGCCGGCGCCCTGTCGGCTCTTCGCTCCCGTCCATCACGTGCAACGCGAACAGCGCATAGGCGGTTTCCTCGAATGTGGACGCGCGACCGGCGCCCCAGCCGCCGTCGTCGCGCTGCGCCTGCAGCAGAGCCGCCAGCGCGCGCTCGTCGCGCCACTGGGGCTTGCCTTGCGCCAGCGCAGCGACCGCATGCGCGGTGGGATACAGCCACGAAACGTGCCATTTTTCGTTGTCCCATAGACCGTGCGGGTTGCGCTTGGCCTCGACGTAGGCGCTGGTGCCGGCGGCGGGCTTTCCCAACATTCGCAACGCATGCAGGGCGTGGATGTTGGTCGACACCGAGGCATTGCGCTCGCCGGGGAAGGTGACAAACAGCTCGCCGATTTCGAAGTGGCGCAACGCATCGACCGCCGGATCGCGGCCTGCAAGGCGCAGGACGCACAACGCAACGGCTGTGTCGTCCGCATCGGCCGCGAAGTGCAAGGCCGGGCCCAGACCGCGCACGCCCAGGCGGGCGTCGAGCTGCGCGACGATCACTTGCACCGCCTCGGCGAGCGCGGGATGCGCGAACAGACCGGCCAGATGCAGGGTGTACAGCGACCAGCATGGCTCGAACACATTGATCGGCCAGACATTGGGAACGACACCTTCGATGCCGCTGCGCGTCGCCCGCGATGCCGCCTGCAGATACGCGTCGGCGCGCCTGACCTGCGGCGTGCTCCCCTGTGTCACGGCGTGCGCACGCCACGCGGCGGTGGCGGCCGGACTGATGCCGATGCTCCCGTCGTCATCTGGGCATGCGGTGGTCGGCGACGTCCCCCAGGCTTCCCAGGAGTGCAGCAACGGATGGCCGCTCGGCAACGTCGCCGCCCCCAGCTTGACCAGGCACGCTTGCCGCAACGGCAACAGCGCCGGGTGGCGCGGAAACGCCACGCCGCCCAGCAAGGATGCGGCCTCGCCGCACAACTGCGGCAGGATCAGCTCCGCGCCGATCGGCGCATCTTCCGGCACCGCATGCGCGTAGGGATCGGGCTGGCGCTCGAGGAACCGGGTTGCAGCCTGGACTGCGTCGGCAGCGCCGGGAAGAGGATCGGCACGCTGCAATGCCAGCAACGCCGCCCACGTGGGCGCATGGCGGAACAGCGGGAAGTCCGCACTTCCCCATCCGCCATCGGCCTGTTGCTGCGCGATGAGCCACGCGTATGCGTCCTGCCGACCGGTGACGTTGCCGTGGAACTGCAGAGCTCGCGCCGTGTCGTAGACGGAGGGACCGACGCTGCCGCCGTCGCTCATCTCGCTCAGCAGGTGGCGCAATTCGGAAAGAATCTGTTCGGACAGCGCGTTCACGCGGGATGTTCCTTCTGCAGACGGTTGACAGAACCAGGATCGGGCAGACGCCTCGCACGTCGCCGCGGACTCGGACACAGTGCACCATGCACCGCTGCCGCCGGCCGATCGCAGCGGCACAGGGGCGACTCCATGCGGACGGGCGCGCTCACGCGCATGGCGCGAGATACGCGTTGGCCCGCTGCAGCATCTGCGCCAACCGTTCCGCACGCGGCCCCAGCGGGGCGATGGCCTCCCCGGCGTCGCGCAACAAATCCAGCGCGAACTGGCGCGCTGCCTGCAGCCCCATGATCGACGCGCAGGTCGGCTTCTGCGCCGCCGCGTCCTTGCCGGGGGTCTTGCCCAGCGTCGCGGTATCCGCTGTCGCGTCGAGAATGTCGTCGACCACCTGCAACGCCAGGCCGAAACAGGCGGTGTAGCGATCGAGCGCACAGTACAGCGCAGCGTGCGCGGCATCCTCCGCGATAGCGCATAGCGTGCCCATGCGAACGGACGCGCGCACTAGCGCTCCGCTCTTCATCCGGTGCATCGCCACGATCCTGTCCAGCTCGACGTGCTTTCCGACCAGCGACAGATCCATGGCCTGCCCGCCTGCGGCACCCTCGGCGGACACGGCCTGCGCCAGTTCGCGCACGAGCGCGATACGGTTGTCGCCCGGCGCATCCAGGCTCGCCAGGGTAAGGAAGGCGTGCGCCTGCAGCGCATCGCCGACCAGGATCGCAGTGGCTTCGCCGAACTTGACGTGCACGGTCGGAAGGCCGCGGCGAAGCACGTCGTCGTCCATCGCGGGCAGGTCATCGTGGACCAGGGTACAGGCGTGCATCATCTCGATGGCGGCGCCGACCTCGTCGAGTATGTGCGCCGGCGTGTCGGCCAGTGCGCCGGCAGCCAGACAGAGCAAGGCGCGGGTGCGCTTCCCGCCATGCAAGGTGGCGTAGCGCATCGCCGCCATCAGCTCGGTCTCACCGTCGTTTTCGGCGCAGAGAAGACGCGCCAGCGCCTGTTCGACCCGCTTTGCGCCGTCCTGCATCCAGATCTCCGGCAGCAGCCTGCCGGATGCGCCGCGCGCCTGCGCGCCCAATCCGCCGAGCGCGGAAACGCCAGTTCCGTGGTCGTGTAGCGTGGAACCGGTCTGCATGTTGTTCATGTCCTTGTACCTGACAGCAGACGGCCACGGCGAGCGGCGAGCCGATGCAGTGTTGCCGGCGTCGCACCGAGCGCGCGCGCCGAGTGCAGCAATGCCGCGCGTCGCCGGCGCCGCTGCCTCGCCACACGGGGTATGCGATGCCAGCTCATGAGAATTCGATGCGGATTTTCATGGACGGATGTGCGGTCGGGTAATAGCGCCGGCCTTTTTCGACGCCGCTCACCAACCGCGGCCGTACCCCGGCCTTGTGCATGGTCAGCGCCAAGGCGATGCAGAACTGCACCATTTCCAGCCATACCAGGTGGTAGCCGATGCAGACGTGTGGGCCGGTACCGAACTGCAGCATGTCCACCGGCCGGATCGGCTCCGTGCGTTGCAGCCACCGCGCCAGGCGGAACTGATCAGGCGCCTCGTGCAGCAGCGCCGAGGTCGAGAAATGCAGCAGCGGGATGCACAGATGGGTACCCGCGGGAATGCGCCGTTGGCCGAGTTGCAATTCCTGCAGCGCGCGACGCGGCAGGAGCGTGGTCGCCGGATGCAGACGCAGTGTCTCGCGGAACAGCGCCTCGGCGACCGGACACTGCGCCAGGTCCGCGTGCCGGGTCGGCACCGCGCCCACGCGTTGCGCCTCCTCGACGACGGCGTCCCACAGCACAGGCTGCCGCGCCAGCTCGATCACCATCCAGGCCATCGTCGAAGCAGTGGTGTCGTGACCGGCAAGCAGCAGCAACCGGATATTGGCGACCAGGACGTAGTCGGAGAGCGCATCGTCGCTGCGATCGAAGGCGCTCACCATGTCGTTGATCAACCCGGTGCGCGCGGCATGCGCGCGCGCGTCGCGGACGAACTAGCGCAACTGCGCGTCGATCCAGTCGCGGGCGGCGCGGCCGCGCCGCAAGGGCAGTCCGGGCAGGTCGACGGGGGGCGCGACGATCAACTGCAGCAGTTGCCGGTACTTGCGATGCCATCCCGGCAGGTCATGCGCGGGGATTCCCATGAGGCTGAAGATGAGCTTGAGCATCAGGTCGCCGGTTTCGCGCAGGATGGTTACCTCGCCGAGGTCGCGCCACGCCTGCACCCGCGCCCGGATGACGGGCGCGAACAGGTCGCCGATGCCGGCCTGGGTCAGCCCCTTGGGCAGGAACGCCGCCTTGATCGCATCGCGCGCCTGCCGGTGCGCGCCGCCGTCCTGGGCAACCAACGTTCCGCCAAGCAATTCGGGCGCGATCTCTTCGATCAGCGCCGAGGACACGTCCTTGTGCCGGAGCAGTCGAAACGCATCCGGATGCACGCAGGTCATCAGGTGTCCAGCAGGGCCGAAATCCAGCCAGAAGTGGCTGCCCAGCGTCCGTTCCGCGCGCCGCAGCAGGCGCGGCAGGTCGCAGACGATGGCGGGAAGATGCCCGACCAGGGGGAAAGCGCCGGGCATGACCGGGATGTCGTATCGCAGCCGGAGCCGACGGTTGAGCGGGTTGAGCAGCATGTCCATCAGCAGCGCGCCGCCGCGGCCGCTTCGGCGGTGTCGCCGGCAGGCCGCGCGGCGCAGCTGTTGCCACCGTCGGCGTACGTCGGCACATGCGCCAGCATGCCGCCGTCGATGCACACGACCTGGCCAGTGATGAACGCAGCATCGTCGGAGAGCAGGAACGCCACGAGCGCGGCCACGTCCTCGGGGCGGCCGACGCGCTGCAGGAGCTGGTGCCGGCGCAGATGCCGTTGCATGCACTCGTCCAGCTTGGTGAGGAGACGCTCGGTCATGACGAGACCCGGCGCAACGGCGTTGCAGCGGATCTGCGCATGACCGTACTGGGTGGCGAGCGAGGCCGACAGCATGTTCATCGCCGCCTTCGACGCGGCGTAGGACGTCTGCGCCGTGTCACCGCTGAGTCCCTGGCACGACGACATGTTGACGATCGCGCCACCGCCGCGGGCGATCATCCGTGGGATGGCCTGCCGGCAGCAGAGCAGCGTGCCGCGCAGATTGGTCGCCATGGTCTGATCCCAGACCGCCAGGTCCAGGTCGAGGATCGCGCGGTCGCGTGAGGTCAGATGCATGGCGCTCGCATTGTTCACTAGCAGGTCGACCCCACCGAAGTGCCGCTCCGCCGTCTCGAACAGCGCTGCCACCGCCTGCGCATCGGCGATATCCATGGCTAGGGGCAGCGCGTGGCCTGCTTCGGCCGAGATCTGCGCGGTGCAGGCGATGGCCGCCGAGCCATCAATGTCGGCCACCACCACCCTGCCGCCCCCGCGCGCGATGGCGAGAGCGCATGCCTTGCCGATGCCGGCGCCGGCGCCGGTCACCACGGCCACCTTGCCTTCAAACCGTCCCATCGTGTCTCCTGGATTGCATTGGTCTTTCGCGGCATGCCGCTCGGCCTCCGCCGGAGAAGGCGCAGGGTCGGCGCTGGCGCGCTCGCCATCGCCAGCGTCGCTTTCGATGACCCGAATGGCGGCGACCGGGCACTGGCTGGCCGCGAGCCGCACGGCGGCGTGCAGCGCCTGCGGGACCGTCGCCACGCACACTTCGGCCACGCCGTCCGGTTCGCGCTGGCGAAAGGTGCCCGGCAGCGTCAGCACGCACTGCCCGGTAGTTCCGCACAGATCCTGATCGACCAGGACGCGCATCTCAGCCCCCTGCCCATGCAGCCGCACCGGCAGCGCGCAGAACGTCCTAAGGAACGCGGAGGGCTCCCGGGTCGGCTGTTCGGCCAATGCCAACGTGGGGAAGCGCGCCTGGATCCGCGGCAGGCTCTCGGCCAACTGCACCCGGGCCAGTTGCGCACCGAGGCAGAAGTGGATGCCGTGGCCGAAGCTCAGCATAATCTTCCCGTCGGTCGACATGCCAGGACTGGTGCCGTAGAACCGCGCGGGATCGAAGCGGTCGGGATCGGCGAAGGCGTCCGGGTCGCGATTGCCGGCCGCGATCAGCACGCGCACGTCCGCGTTCTTCGGGATCACCACGCCGCCCAGTTCGATGTCGCGCTGGGCGATACGCGGAATGGAGCTGAACATGGCGGGCGCGTCGCAGCGCAGGACTTCTTCGACGAATGCCTTCACCCCCACGGCATCTCCCTGCAGCCAGTGCCGCTGTTCGGGATACGCCAGCATCGCCAGGACCGCATGGTCGATGGCCGCAGCAGTGGTGGCGAAGCCGCCCAGCAGCATGCCCCACAGCATGCTGATCAACTCCGCATCCGACAGCATGTCGGCATCGTCGTCGTGTGCGCCGACCAGCATTGACACGATGTCGTGGCGGGAATCGGTGCGCTTGCGCTGTATGAGGTCGCCGAAGTAGGCCTGCACCCTGGCGCTGGCCGCGTCCGCCGCGGCGAGCTGGGGATCGCTGGCGTGCGGGCTCAGTCCTTCCAGAATGGCGCTGATGCCGGCGACGAGCCCGAACATGTCGTCTTGGGGCATGCCGAACAGTTCGCCGAAAACCAGCATGGGCAAGGCCAGTGCGAATTCCCGATGCAGGTCCACCGCCTCCCCGCGCTCCAGCGCGGGCGCCATGCCGTCCAGGCGCGCTGCGACGATGCGAGCGATGGTCGGCCTCAGGTTGTCGATCTGGCCCATGGTGAAATCGCGCGAGATCAGCCGGCGCAGACGCGTATGCGTCGGTGGTTCCTTCATCGCTAGCGTGGACGCCAGCAGATTGAGTGACAGGCTGGTCGCCGCACGCGGGAAATAGCGCGCCAGTTCGCCCGGCGCCGGTCCCCGAAACGCATCGCCCGTGGCCTTGAGCGCCCAGTAGATGTCGGCGTGGCGGCTCAACAGAAAGAGACCCGACGCCGAGCGATGCACCGGATCGTGCTCGCGCAACCACCGCATGAACGGATACGGGTCGTGGATGCACGCTGGCGACGCCAGTTCGGCGAAGGCGTCCCGGCATGTTGCCGTGGTTTCTTGCACGTCCATCTTGGTTACCTGTTGGCTGGCTGATCGGACCGGCGCGCCAGGCGCGCCGGCAAATTGCGGAGAAGACCGCGAGTCCCGGCGTCCGCGCATCACCAGAGCACCGGGAACTCCTCGAACCCGCCAGTGATGATCTCCTTGCGCAACTTCAGTTCTTCGGGCGTCACGGCCAGGCGCAGCGCGGGAAAGCGCTGGAAGATCGAACCGAACACCACCTTGAGTTCCAGTCTGGCCAGCGCCGCGCCGATGCAGTAGTGCGGCCCATGGGAGAACGCCAGGTGCGGGTTTTCGTCGCGTCCGATGTCGAAGATTTCCGGGTCGTCGAAATGGCGCGGATCGAACGACGTCGCCGGCAGGCCGACCAGCACCTTGCTCTCCGCGGGAATATGCACGCCCGCGATGGTCACGTCGGTCCTCGGATAGCGCATGATGCCGTCCCAACCCGCGCCCGGCGGGTACATGCGCAGGATTTCCTCTACCGCCTTGTCCACCAGAGATGGATCGCCGACCAGGCGTTCGCGCTGTTGCGGATGGCGGAACATGGCGAGCAGGCCGAATTCGATCTGCGCGACGGTGCTCTCGTGCCCCGCCACCAGCATTCCCGCCGCCAGGCCGATCGCCTCTTCCTCGGTCGCCTTGCCTTGGTCGACCGCCGCGAGCAGATCCGTCAGCAGGTTGTCGCCCGGATCCTGGCGCTTGTCCCGCATTTTGCCGCGAATGTAGGCGCGCAGTTCTTCCCAGGCCAGGCGCGACGCGCTGCGCGGGCCGCTTTCATGCTGGTGCGTCATCACCTCGTCGGACAGCCCGGCGAAAAAGGCGTGATCCTCATAGAGCACGCCCATCAGCGCGCTGATGACCATGGCCGGAAGCGGAAAGGAGAGGTGGCGCCGCAGGTCGGCGGGCTGGGGCTGGGCCGCCAGCGTCTCGAACAACTGCGCGGCGATCACCTCGACCTGCTGCTCGAGCAGCTTCACCCTGCGGTTGCTGAAGGCCGGCGCCACGATCGTGCGTAACCGGGCATGCTCGCCCCCCTCGTGCGAGACCAGCCACCCCGGCGAACCGAGAATCACCGAATCCGGGGTGAATGCCGCCGGCGGCATTCCCGCGGGCCGGAACGCCGCGTCGGACAGCGCCGCCTTGGCCTCGTCGTAGCCTGTCACCCACCAGCCTTCGTGCCCGGACGGGAAGCGCACGCGGTGGATCGGACCGTTGGCGCGTAGCGCCAACATCTCGGGCGAGGGCTCGATGTGATCGACGCGCCACATCGGCAGCGTCGGCACGGGTTGTTCGGACATGGTGGGCACTTCACTCTAAGCGATGGAAGGGCGGAAGGTGACCGGCAGGCGCTGCGGGCAGCGAATGACGTAGGACGGCATATAGACGGCGTCCTCCGCGGCGTAGCCCGACGATTATCAAGATCGGCCAACGTGTAACTGCCTAGGCATACCGCGCGGCGAGATGCAGAACGTTATCCTGCGCCTTCGAGTTCAGGATAAGACGAGTTTGGCAGGTCTTTGAGTGGCAGCCGGCCATCAAGATTTCCTGCGCAAGGGTCGACAAGGGCGGTGAGCCTGTTTGGTAGGGGCGGTTTCGCCGAGGTCCCCTTCCCATAGAATGCTATCTGATGCGGATTTGACATTTTGCTTTTCTCTCTTCGTTCGATCGCTCGCGGTGTCATCCACGAAATGAAGGTCGGTCGGCGGCTCCCGGCCCGCAACGAAGGAGCATCAAAACTCGTGCCAACTTGGCCGACCCAGCAGAAGCCGCGCCTTTGCGACCTTTCGGTCGGGCCTGCGACATTCTTGTCCAGTTTCGAACATAAGAGGGTTGCGAATGGGACACGCTTGGAGAATTCGATCCTCACGGAATCAGGGCGCTTGCCGAAGAGCGCGCGCTCATGGTTGCTGCGACAGGCGCGTGTTCGCGATAGCCGTGCCTGCGCACGCAAGAACACGCTAGCGGCACACGCTACGCAATCGCTGCAGTCCCCGCCGGTGTGAGGTAGTGCATCGGCTCGGCTTCCGGTTCGTCTTTGCCCAGCCGGTGCGGAAGCGCCGAATCTCCGCACCATACAGCACCGTCGTCAAGTGTGGTGACGAGGCAGTTATAGCGCGCGCCCGATCTCGGCGAAGACACGGCCTCCCAGAGAAAGGGGGTGGTCCAAAAGCATCTCTATTTGAAATGGCACGCCGCTTGCTGCTCCTGGTTAGAGCCCACCAAATCACGATGAAAGCGACTTGCGCCATGCCCGACACGCGAAGCTCTAGACCGTGGCCTGAGGAGACGGTGCCCGTTCCCGCTGAACATCGGGACATCGTCTCCTCCGGAGGTCCGTGCTCGGTAGCCGCTTTGCGCGTGGCTGGTCCGGCACGCCAACACGTGGCGCTCGCGCAATTGCCGTTTACCGGTTCTGTTCAGCGTGTGAGTGCCCAAGAACCCCATCAAAGGGTCACCCAAGCCAAGGTCGGCGGGTCACTGCCACATATCGACAACACGCTGAACCAGTCCAGTGACGCGGGTCTGTTGGGTGAAGTCACATTTGAGGCCCCCACATGCTTCCGATATTGGCTACTTCCGGCCGCTATCACTTTTCCCCGGGCACGAGCGCGAGCGATCGATCCCGCTTCCGGCGCCATAGCCGTGGAAAGTTGCCCAAGCGGCTCGACGGTGTCCAGCTCGCTCAGATCGATTGCGTTCGGGTGGCGAAGACAAGCAGCCAAGACGTTCCCATACATCGGGATGGAAAAAGGAGGTTGCGAGCCGCGAGGTCCTCATTCCGTGCCCGGCATACGAGCCTTTGCTCGGTATTGCGCCAGCCTCCGACAGAATCCAGCGCGCCAGTTTTTTTCTTTAGGAGCAACTTGATGACCGTTCAAAAGAAAGTTCCCTTCGTCACCTTTCTCACGCGTGTTCGCGATGAGTCAGTCCAGGGGCCAAATCCATATCGCTGGGAAGAAAAGACATCTGACGACTACTTTGCCGGCAAGCGCGTCATCCTGTTCTCACTGCCTGGCGCCTTCACCCCGACCTGCTCGACCTACCAACTGCCCAAGTTCGAAGAGCTCTATGATGAGTTTGAGAAGGAGGGAATTGACGCGATTTACTGCGTCTCCGTCAACGATGCCTTCGTCATGAATGCGTGGGGGAAGTCCTTGGGCCTGCAGAAGGTCGAGCTCATCCCCGATGGCTCAGGCGAGTTCACACGCAAGATGGGCATGCTGGTCGCCAAGGACAATCTCGGCTTCGGGATGCGGTCCTGGCGCTACGCCGCCCTGATCAACAATGGCGTGGTGGAGCAGTGGTTCGAGGAGGAAGGTTTCTCCGACAACTGCGAGGCCGACCCCTATGGCGTCTCATCCCCGCAAAACGTTCTCGAAACGCTGAAAGCCGCCGCATGACCTAGAAAACGTCTCACTGGTGCCATTGCCCGCCCCAAGAGGCTCCTCGACAGGACCATCGCGCTCACCATGCAATCCTCAGCAAGCCTGCTTCAGCGCCAGAAGCAATCCATGGTCGCATCGCCTCAACTCATTGAGTCGATTCGCTTGCTGCAACTGGCGCATACTGAACTGCATCAGTTCGTGGAGCGGGAAATCGAGAAGAACCCAATCTTGGAATCTGCGTCAAACGATGGCGGGCCTTTTGACGATGTTTCGATTTCGGGAGCGGATCAACCTGTCGGCCCACGCGCAAACGCCGTTGACGGACCGACCGGGGCCGAGTCGCCTGAACGGCTCGGGCAATGGAAATCACTTCGCAACACGACCAACAACCCGCCGGGTAATGGCCCTTCCCTCGACGAGTTTGCCAGCCTCGCCGAGACATTGCACGACCATGTCGCTCGTCAGATCGCCCTCACTGCGTTCACACCACAGGAGCGGCTGATCGCTGGCCAGCTTGCCGCCGATCTGGAAGACACTGGCTATCTTCGGGCAAACCTTTTGGAGCTGGCCGAGAGCCTGAATGTCCGGGAGGCTGATGTGGAACGGGTTCTCGGAACCTTGCAGCACTTTGATCCACCGGGAATTTTTGCGCGAACTCTCGGAGAATGCCTCGAAATCCAGTTGCGCCAGCGAGACCGGTTCGACCCGGCAATGGCAGCTTTGGTTGCCAATCTTGAAATGCTTGCGCGACGCGATTTTCAGGCACTGAGGCAGCATTGCGGCGTCGATGAAGAAGACCTTCTCGACATGATGCATGAGATTCGGGCGCTCGATCCCAAGCCTGGAAACCGATTCCAATCTGGTGCGTCTGAATCAATCATACCCGACGTCTGGGTCACGCCCTCGCCGGAAGGCGGGTGGCAGATCGAACTTGATCCGGCCACACTGCCCAAGCTGCTGATCAACCAAACCTACTATGCCGAAGTCTCGCGTCAAACTGTCCAAAATTCGAAAGATCAAGCATTTCTCGACGAATGCTTGCAAAAGGCGAACTGGCTAATCCGCAGCCTCGATCAGCGCGCCAAGACGATTGTTAAGGTTGCGGCTGAAATCGTGCGCCAGCAGGATGCCTTTTTGGAACATGGCGTCGCCCACCTGCGGCCTCTCAATCTCAGAACCGTCGCTGACGCGATCGGCGTGCACGAGTCGACGGTAAGCCGGGTGACCTCGAACAAGTACATGCTTACCCCGCGCGGAGTCTTTGAACTGAAGTATTTTTTCACCGTCGCGATCGCGTCCTGCCAAGGCGGCGATGCGCACTCCGCCGAAGCTGTCCGCCATCGGATCAAAGCGATGATTGCCGCAGAATCTCCCGGCGACGTGCTTTCCGATGAGGACATCGCTGTCCGGCTGAAGGAAACCGGCATCCATGTTGCGCGCCGCACCGTCACAAAATATCGCGAAGCAATGAACATCCCCTCCTCCGTGCAACGCCGCCGGGAAATGCGCTTGTGTTTTTAAATTTGGGTCAAGGCAGCCAACATCATGTTGCATTGCATCCAAAGTGGAGACTTCGTTCATGACCCAATCCGCGGCAGGCGTCGTGGACGCTGTTCTGCACGACTCAGAAAAGCCCGTCCAACCGTCTGGTCCCGCATGGGGTGCGGTCATTTCGCTTTCCTTGGGCACCTTCGGGCTGGTGACGGCAGAGTTTCTGCCTGTCAGCCTGCTCACGCCGCTCGCGCATGATCTCGGTATCACCGAGGGTGCGGCTGGACAGGCGATGACGGCGACCGCTATCGTGGGGGCGATCTCGGCGCCGACGGTGGCCATCATCACAAAGCGCCTGGACCGCAGGATCGTCATCTGGGCGATGACGCTGCTGCTGATCCTGTCGGACGTTCTGGCGGCCGGCGCGTGGTCGCTGGTGGTTCTCCTGACTGCACGCGTCGTGCTCGGCATAGCGCTCGGAGGCTTCTGGTCGATGTCGGCAGCACTGGCCATGCGGCTCGTTCCAAGCCACCTCCTGCCGCGCGCCATGTCGGTCATCCTCACCGGCGTTTCCGTCGCTACCGTTTGCGCAGCTCCAATCGGCGCTTATGTCGGCGATATCTGGGGATGGCGAAGCGCCTTCATGCTCGCCGCAGTCGTCGGCGCCGCAGCACTGCTGGTGCAACTCATGACCATTCCGAGGCTGCCTCCGGTTGGAGTGGCTAGCTTCCGCAGCCTGCTGGATGTGGCCAAGATTCCGATGATCAAGGTCGCGCTTTTGGTCGTCCTGCTGGCCGCTTCCGGTCATTTCGCCGGCGTCACGTATATCCGCGCCTTCCTCGAGAAGGTTCCCGCGCTCGATGTCGAGACGATCTCGCTAGTGTTGCTTGCTTTTGGCATCGGCGGCTTCTTCGGCAATTTAGCCGGCGGGCTTCTGGCCGTGTACAGTCTCAAGGCAGTCGCGGCCCTTGCACCGCTGCTCATAGCGATAGCCGCTGTTTCGCTGCTGACGGCGGGAGCATCGGCCTCGGCCTCGGCGATTGCGGTTGCCGCGTGGGGCTTTGCTTTCGGCGCGGTGCCGGTGGGATTGCAGACGTGGATGGTGCGGCGCGCCGCTCCCGAGCAGGCCGAAAGCGCCGGTGTGCTGATGGTCGTAGCGTTCCAAGTGGCAATCGCAGCCGGCGCGATTTTCGGCGGACTTTTGGTGGACAATGCCGGGATTACCAGTGCCATTGCCTACAGTGCTGTTGCCACGTTCCTCGCCGCCCTGACAGTGTTCCTGCTCGGCCCGAAGCGCGAAACCTAGACCGCCTGACAGAAGAGGCCTCAGCAGCGCAGCGGGACGAGAGATGCAATCGCATGCACGCCGCGCGCGATCCTCCGCATGATTACTTTGGCGGTTGCAGCTTCGTTTCGCCGAGCGTATAGGCCGACTGGATCGCCGCCGCGGCAGCCTGTTCCGTGTCGGCCTCCGATCTCGCATGGACCAGCGCCAGCGCCTCGCCGGCTTCACC
Organism: Mesorhizobium sp. M1312; assembly: GCF_040318115.1. NCBI lineage: Bacteria > Pseudomonadati > Pseudomonadota > Alphaproteobacteria > Hyphomicrobiales > Phyllobacteriaceae > Mesorhizobium > Mesorhizobium sp. M1312. The sequence goes on from NZ_JAMYLQ010000010.1 coordinate 105,242, forward strand.
TCCGGGCCATGGCGACCTTCGCCGCCAGACAGGCGAACCTCGCCGGCACCGGTTTCCATTTGGCGACGATGAGCGCTGCCAGTACGATGGAACCCTTGCTGGCGGTCCTCACGAAGCCGGCATTCTGGGGGAGCGACAGCTACGCGCCGGCCATGCCCGTCAGAACGCCGATGAAGATGCCGCACGATAGCGCAGCCAGGTCACTGAAATGCCAGTGGTATCAACGGCGCCCGGATTTTCGCCGACCGCGCGAAGCCCTAGGCCGAAGCGGGTGCTAAACAGCACCAACCAGGTAGATGGCACCATCAGGGACGCGACATAGACCAGCAGCGAATGGTCGGATAGACCGGCCCGAGCACCGGCACGCCGCGCACCGCTTCGGCGCTGGGCACAACGATGTCGCGAGTCTTTCAGAGAGTGCCGGCACGCGCCCTGCCGGGAACCAGGCCTGGCCGAGAATGATGGTGGAGCGCGGCAGCGATGAAACTGATGGCGACGCCGAAGACGATCTGGTCGCCGCGATGAGTGATCGAGGCGAAACCGTGAACCAGCGCGAAAAACACGGCGGTGGCTACGGCGGCGCCCAGGCCGAGCCGAGCCGGTAACCGCGGCCGCCGAGGCGCCGGCAAAGGTGCCGGCCAGCATCTTGCCCTCGAGCCCGGTGTCGAAGACGCCGGCCCGCTCCGAATAGAGCCCGGCCAGGCAGGCGAGCAGCAACGGCACGGAGAACACCAGTTGCTCGGCGGCGATGGTGCGGGTCGGGTCCTGCTCCGCCATGATGACGGCGACCGCCGAAGCGAGCATAGGCGCAACCGGACAGCAGCACAGCATTCAAATCCTCGAAGGCGAAAGTTCGACGTTCGACAAGAGACATATAGTGCGGCGCGAGCCCTGGCGCTTGTACGACTGACGAAAGCGGCTCTTAATCCAAGGCCATGCCGTTCTTGATCCGTGTGAGGCGGCTTTCGCCTTCCTCCGGGCCGAAACAGCTTTCGAAATCATTGCATTCCCGGCAACTGGGCGCGCTGCACAGCGAAAAACCTTCGGCCTCGCAGAGCTTGCGGTAAAAGTACTTCTTCCATTTCATGTTTTGGGTGTTGCCGGCCGCCAGCGTCGGAAAATGCGAGGCGAGCAGGCGGCCGAGCTCGGTCCGATTAAAAAGGCCGAGGTCCTGCCAGAGATGGTCATTGCGCATGGCACGCCGGGCGATGATCTTGGCGAAGCGGGCGCTCGCCTTGTCGCCCGGCCGGGCATGCTCCAGCAGCAGTCCACACAGAAGTTCTTCCTCCAGATCCGGCTCGGGCTCGCTCACCTCTTCCAAGGCAAACGCGTTGATTGGAATAGCAGGGAAACTGCGGGCCAGGACATCGCGCAGCTCGGCGCGCGAAAGGCCGGTTGCCTCCGTCGCCGTCGCCTCGCCGGCCTCGATCTCCTCGAGCGCACTTGAAAGCACACAGGCAAGCACATGCTGGTCGAACCTCCTCTCCAGCTCGATCTGCGGCCATTGGCCAGTGCTGAGCCGGGCATAGTGTTGGGCAAACATGGTGCCGTTCTCCTGGTTTGTCCTATCAAGTCATGCAGCGACCGGGCGGCCGCAACATGGGTCGGGCAGTTCTTCGGGCAGAAGCGAGCGCCACGCTCCGCAGCGGTGATTGCAGGCGCGCCCGGAAGGTTTGGAACTGCTTCGACCCGAAAACCATGCGGCTGACAAGCTGAAATCATGGCGCGCCTTGGACATCGGTGACGGCCTCGTGCTAGCAGGCTGTTGAAGAAGGATCACGTTTGGCCTTGAGGATAGCCTCGTCGCCGTTGTGATAGGCGACGGTGATCTCGATCGTGCCGTCGTCGAGCAATTCAGCGGAGCCGTCGCCGGTGACTTCGTCCATCTCATCGAAGCCGGCCCATGTGAAGAAGACCATTGAGGGGCTGTACCCGAGATCAGGCCGGCTTGCAGGGCGCCAAGGCGATCTCACCGTGGTTGTCGGCCCCGATGGTGATCGTGGCGGGTCCGCCGAGGTCGAGATAGCCGCGATCCCACTGGTCAGCTTCGATGATCCGCCAGCGGCCGATCTGTCGACAGCCAGCAGACGCGGTCATGTCGGCACCGTCAGCAGCTTCGCTAGCCGCACGAGATTGTAGGCGGCGGCGCTGAAGGTGAAGGCCCATCCGACGCGATCGCGACCGCGCAACTTCGTCTTCGCCTGTCCGGCAACCGTCTTGATCCATCCGAACCGCCTCCTCAATGCGCTTGCGGATGCGCTGGCTGACCGCATAGTCGCTGTGCCGCGTCGTGCGACCGTCGATCGCCGAACGGCGCCCGTTGGTGTTCTGCGCCACGTGCAGCGTCGCCTTCATCAAGCGTAACTCGTGAAGTCCTGCGCATCGTAGGCCTTGTCGGTGGCACTGGACGTGGCGCCCACCCTGCTGGCGCGACTCCCCATCAGGTCGTCGGGGTTTCGCTGGCGAAAAAACTTCCGCGTGTTTCTGCCCGATCCATCCCGCTTGCGCGTGTTGCCTAGTGAACCAAAAAACTGACCATCTGCAGGATCAGGATCAGCAAAAAAAAGCCAAAGGCAGACGCCAAAACAGCTGCCAGCAGGACGGTGCGTTGTTTCTTACCCACAGTTCCCCCGGGAGAGAGTCTGATGATAACCGTTAAAAAAGGGCGCCCGGGAACAGGGCGCCCTTCTCATCGACGAAATGCTCGGATTGGAGGTCCGTGATCAAGCAATTCGCCGAAAACCTCTACAAGCCTCACCACAATGGTTCAGCCGCAAATTGAAGGCTCGCAGTTACCGCTTCGAACGCGGCAACGGGCTCTTCAATCCTCAGAACGAGCGCTGGAAGCGGAGCTGGCCGCCGAAGTTGTCGTCGTCATCGGCACCGGTCCAGTTGCTGACCGTCTCATCACCAAGATGGAAGTAGCTGGCTTCGGCCGTGATCGTCAGGCCGGGGACGATATCGTAGGCGATGTTCGCCACGACGCCGAGATTCTCGCCCTCGTCATACGAGATCTGGGTGTTGAACGAGGTCTTCTCGTTGATGGTGTAGGTGCCACCGCCCCAGAGTGCCCAATTGCCGCTCCACAGCTTGTACATGCCGCGGCCGCCGGCGGGGAGTGCGTAGCCGCCATCCGTGAGGTTGTCGTCCGTGCCGTAGCCGGCCATGATGAACAGGGACAGGTTCTCCATCGGGGTGACGTCGAGGCGAACCTTGCCGGCCACTTCTTCATAGTTGCTGTCGTAAGCGATGACGCCGGTGATGGCGCCCCAGCCCTGCGTCCACTTTACACCGCCGACTATATGCGGAACATAGCTGTCGATCGTGAAGTCGCCATAACCTTGTTCGAGCGAGACCACGGCCGAGAAGCCGTTGCCGGCGTCGAAGTAGTACTGAACGACGTTGGTGTCGAAGCCGCCGTAGGGAACCAGCGTATCCTGGATGACGTTGCCGGCGTAGCCGCTGAACGTATCGAACGCCGATTCGTCTTTACCGACGCGCAGGCCACCGAGCTGGATCCAGGCGAAGTTCAGCGTAACGCCCGTGTTGCCGGCCTCGTTGAGGAACGGAGATGTATCGCCTTGGGTGTTGCGGAAGTTGAAGTTGGTCTGGGTGTACGTCTTCAAGGTGCCGAGCTCGGTTTCCTGGCCGGTCCAGGTCTTCAGCGAGAAGCGAGCACGCTTCCAGTAGGTATCCTGCTCGTCGCCGTCCTCGACGTCGACGGTCCCCGCACCAGTGTATGTGCCGATGTCGCCGACGCCGATGTCGTAGCGGACATAGCCGCCGATGCGCAGGCAGGTTTCGGTGCCGGGGATGTAGAAGTAGCCGGCGCCGTAGACGTCGCAGATCTTGACGTATTCAGCGGGTTCCGGCTCGGCAACGACGACGGCGTCGGCGGCGTGCGCACCGGAAACTGCGACCAGTGCCGCAGCGGAGCCGAGAAGAAGGCTCTTGATGTTCATTTTGATCTCCTTGAATGATTTGAAAAGGGCGAGGACGTCGATGGACGAACCGCTCCCTGTCCCCACGATCGAAAAAGATGCGCATCGCGATGCATCCTTCCCGGCTCGAACGCTATTCACCGGGCGAATTAGTGCAAGTTCAAATGCCGTTTGCCAGCCGTATGCGCAGTATCCGTGGCATTTTTACCACTAAATCCTCAATATTACTTGCACAAATTGGACAACTATACATTTGCACAAATCGCACAATTGGTACAGTTGGTGTTTACGCACGTATAGAATGTGCGCGAGCAGCCACCGGCGTCCGGCCAATCGTCAGATAGGTTCAATCAGAGAAATAGCCTGGGCGGCCGATGAAACAACTTCTGTGTTCATACCTTCTTTGAGCAATTCGATAGGGACGCGACCCTTGAGAAGAGGCGAGGGGCTGATCAGCCACAGCCAAGCCAATCTGGGATCGGAGATCGAGGAAAGGACCTGCCTGATTCCGGGCATAGGCCTGCCGTCGATGAACTGAGCTAGGGGAAATACATGCTTACGGGAGCCTCTCCGAAAGGCAACCACATCATTGTGTTGCTGCCACCAATACAAAGTGGACCGCGGTATTCCAAAACGTCTCTCGAGATGCGTCGACCCCGCAACTGGACCGGCCCATTCTGCAATGCGCGCGCCTTCTCTCGGGCAATCTTTCAGAACCGGATGCCCGAGCGGATGATCGGCTGGCCGGGGTCGCGAAGCGATCTCACCCGCCTGGGCGTTTAGCCGTCGCGCTGCTTCGGCCTCGAGCCTACCAAGAAATTCGGCGGCCACCGCGGTCAATTCGTTGGAAGGAGAACCCGAAGGCGCAACAGCAGCCTTGTCACCCTGCTTCGCCTCATCGCATTTGGCAAGAATGCGCTGCACCTCCCTCATGACAAAGCTTGAAAGCTCGGTCTGGCGCTTTTCATCCCCAAGATCACTCGACGCGGACATATGTGGCTTTCCCAATAGCATTCCCTCAGCAAGCCGCAGAAAGAGCGTTGAAGACAAGAAGTTTGGAGGACGGCGATGTATTGAGTCTTCGTATGATCGCGACCTAGCAACCCTCTTGCGGTTTCAACTAGCACCTCTCAATAAAAAGGGAAGAATCAATGGACGACCGTCTTGCCCCCCCACGATCGAAACAGATGCACATTGCAGTGCATCTTGAGCAGCGTGACTATTCGCAACGCTCGTTTGTGCAAGTCATTTTATATTGCCAGCGTATAATTTAGACGTTGCTGTTTGTGAAACTACTTTCCGAGTGTTACTTGCACAAACTGTAGACTCGACCACGACTTCGACGCTCGCATTTACTGTCGACATACATGCTTCACCATTGCCGCACCGCATTGACCAGGTGCACGGCACCTCCTTCATGACAAAGCTTGAAAGCCCGTCCTCCGGAGGTTTCATTTGCAAGATCACTCGAACTACTCATACTGGCTTCCCGGCAGGGAGAGCAGGGTTTATCCGGTGCCTCAGCGGACTATCTGCAGCCGAAGGACCAGGCGCCGCGTCCTCGTCACCACCGACTAGTAGGCCCCCTGATCACGCCCGTGGTATCGAGATCGAAGGAAGGTGTGGTATTTCGCTCATTGTAGGCACCCGAGGATATCTCTACAGGCCGCATGGGCGTTTGTCCTGCTAGCTGCAAGTATGCGCGACGTGGTGTTCAGTTCGCCAATATAATATTCCGGACGATACCATCGCGTTTGCAGATGGCCGCGCCCCATGGGGAACTGCGGCTGCTTCGACGCTCGCAAGGACGTCCGGAATGAAGCACTCCGCCGCGTAGCGAGTACGACGGACCCGATCGTCTTGCGTTTAAAGTGGTGCGACTTGATCTGCTTGATCAGATCTGGTGCGCCTCTTCTGGACGGCCGCGGCCAGGATATCGTCCTCGGTCCCCGACGACATATGCGCGCCGCTTCTGGATAAGCGCGTACCCCTTCGCTGAAGTCGCAGAATAGTCTAGCTGCAGGGTACCCGAGCATCCAGTTGGTTGCTGGAACAGACCCGGAGACTGATCTTCTTGGAAGGCAAACCGCATCGGCGCCTTTACGCAATTGCTACCCTGGCGGCACTGCGCGACGCTTGCACTCCGGTGACGTCTGTCTAGACCTATCGGCAAAGACGAGCACCTGATGCCCCGAGCCGACCCAGTGCGTTGTTCTAGGCTAACGGCCAGTTGCAGGCCCATATGGGCTGTTCGTGGGTTCCGGCAGCGGTCCAACTCTCGATTTGACAGCCGAAGCTGGTGAGGGATCCGCCGAGGACAGGCGCTTGCCCCGAGCGGCTCTGCGGAGGTCCCGCAAATCGATGCACACCAGCGTCGTCGGCGGGCTCGTGGCGACAGAGAAGAACGCTGTCACCGTCACGCCGTCGCCGGGAGAAAAGGGCACTCCTATCGGTTGCATCCTCACCGGGCAGGCTTTCGCCGGGATCGCTGTGGCATTGCAAAGTTGTTGTACTCTGTTGTCCCCACTGCCGATGCGGCCTCCCACTCGAAACCTCTGAAGGCATCAGGGCGAGAAGGAATGCGACGCTTCTTAAGCGTGTAAACCGGATCGTGCGGATGCGGTGCTCCAATAGGCTGTCGCGGGCCGAACCGTTCTGCTTCAAGGACCGCTGGTGGGATCTGCTCCTCGAGCCAATCGTAGACCACTGTCCGTTCGGCAATCCGCCACTCCCCCTCCCTCTTGTGAAACAGATCGCAGTATCGGCCGCAGAGGAGCGCCTGGCGTACTTCTCCGTCGTTGTCCGGTCCGCGTTGCAGCGCGGTGAAATAGCTCTCGACCGCAGCCTCTGCCGAGCTGATGAATTCGATCAGGACGTTCGTGATCTGATGGATGTTGCGGGGTCCGCTCTTGAAGACGCTGAGCGCAAACCGGATGAAGCCCTCTGCCGAGCCGCAATTGGCCCGGTGATTGTCATGCGCATCGGGCCAGTACGCGCTGCGGAGCGCCGCTTCATCCGCGCGGTCTATTCCGCGGCAGTACCGATAGAGGCAGTCGCGGATCGCCTCACGGTCAAGTAGTTCGGCAATTTTCGCCTGGTCCATCGGCTCTGTCGCAATTGTGTGATTGGAAGAGGTGTTTCGGCAACCCGCGCCCTACAGTTTGCGCATCAGAGCACCTCAACGCCGGAGATGCGCCCCCTGCGCAGTTGGACGAGGACGGTGCCGGGACAGGGATTGCGCGCCGTCCTTTTCCCAGTGTGCGGCCACATGGTCGATCCCATTCAAGCCCGCCAGACTCTCGACTTGATGACGTCCTATTCAACCCGCGCAGCCGGTGTACGGTCGAGTTTCAGCGCCCGTTCGGGGCAGGATCGCGCGCCTCGCGATGCAGACAGCTCCTCCCCTTCCGCAACTTCAATGTCACCAGGCAGGATGTAACCCTCGTCATCAAGCTTGAAGATCTCCGGCGCTTGCGCCGCGCATCGCGCGTGACCCTGGCATTTGGCATTTTGGACGATGATGCGCATGGCGCTGCCTCCATTGTCTGTGCCCCGGCTCGGGGCGGGCCTAGGACCAGTCCAGGATCAAATTTTCGATCCCGAACACATGGCCGCCAGAGGTTATGGGCGCCGTACCCTGCTTGATCCTGAAAGCCGGGATGCGCGCCAGCCACTCCTCCAGGCCAATGACAATCTCGCGCCGGGCAAGGTGTGAGCCAAGGCAACGGTGGGGACCATAGCCAAAGGCTGCGTGGCGGTTGTCCTCCCGCTCCAAATCGATCGTGTTGGGGCATTCGAATTCCGCCGGGTCACGATTGGCAATCATCGTGGCGCAGGAAACATAGTCCCCCTTCCGGATCGGCGCGCCTTCGAAGTCGATATCTTTCGTAGCCACGCGGATCAACTGAATGGGCGGATAGGCCCGCAGCAATTCTTCGGTTGCGAGCGGGATGCGGTCCGGTTCGCTCCGCAGCAATTGCTGATCTTTGAGGTTGCGCGCGAGGAATGCCAAGTCAAAGCCTATAGCTGCCGCGACCGTGTCGAGCCCAGCGACGAAGACAAGCACGCCGATGCCGCGGACTTGGGTGTCCGTCAGCCGGCGGCCCTCGACCTGTGCCTGCACGATAAAGGTCATGAAATCGTCAACCGCCTCCTCGCGGCGCATGGCTGCAAGTTCGTCGATGAATGCCACGATCGTCCGGGCAGCCACAGGTCGTTCCGCATCGTCGCCGTGGAGCAGATCTTTCCCCCAGCCGACAAATGTATCGAGTCGGTCATCCGACAACCCCAGAAAGCGAAGAAAGGTGCTCACCGCGAAAGGAAAGGCAAAATCCTTCATCGCGTCGCAGCTTGTGCCCGATGCGACAATCCTATCGATCAGCATGATCGCTTGCTCGCGGACAGCCGGCTCCAACACCCTCACCCGCTTTGGCGAAAGCAGCGGACTGAGCAGTGAGCGAAAGACGCCATGGGCCGGTGGATCGAGCTCAAGCGGGATCGTCGGCCAGGTTTCACCCAGTATGGAGGAGAAGATGCTGCGATGGCTGGAAAAAGTCTCAGCGTCCTGCAGCACCTTGCGCTGGTCCGCGACACGGGTGATGACCCAGGTACCCCGGCCATCTTGCGTGTTGTAGCGGGAATAAAAGATCGGAGGCCCGTCATGGGCGCAAGCGACAGCTGCGTGTGGATCCCCGTTGGGCGTCGGTGACATCCCTGGTGACGTAAACAGGCTGAAGTCCCTCACCATTTCGGGCGGGACATGATCTGGAACGGGTTTGGTTGCCATTTTGCTTTCTCTACATTGGCGTTCATGGCTCGATTGAGATTGCACCGCTATTCATAAAGTCGATGTCCAGCATGGGTACGTCTCTTGTCGGGCCCCTTCTACATTCTGTCGCCCGATACAGCCCACCTGCACCAGCGCGGATAGATCGGTTGCGAAGTCAATCAGAAGGGGCATCTCCGCCGCGCTGCGGTCATGAAGCAAAGCCGCCGCTTATCCCCGTTAGGGTTGAGAGGCTGGTCAATGACCGCTGAGCTCCGTGACGCACTGCTGATGCCCTGCTGATCAAATTGTCGAAGCAAGTCGCGTGCCGGATAGGCGTACCCATGGCGCTGCACCAAGCGATGCCAGCCTGCACTGGGCCCGCCGCCGCTAAGTTGATGGTCACCTGTCCATCATTCTTAGGACAACGTCCGACAACCGACATCCACGGTCGGTTTTGTCGAGTCCGCGACATCGGGCTGTTCGGCCTGGCTGCTGCTGCACCGCCTTCCGGTCGACGAGCGAGAAGATCGCTCGCACGGCCCGGATTGAGCAACGACGCGATCCAGCGCAAGGATCGGGTGCGGTCCGACAAGACTCAGCGGCGCTTGCGCGCGATGATCGAAATTATCAACAAGGTCGAGCCGCGCTTCGGTTCGGCGCTGATGGCGTATGCGTTGTATCGCTCGCAGCCGCAGCAAGGCTTTCCGGTTAGACGGCGATGCACTCGTGCCCAGCGGTCCGCCCGGCGACGAGCTTGACTGTATCGATGCGGTCAATTCCGGCGTGCACACCTGACCGTCCGTATGCGCTACGACCTCGCAGCCGCTGTCGCAACGTGGTGCCGAGTCCTATGGCAGCCGGTTCAACCCGAGGCCTGTCGGCACTCTAAACATCCCTGTCGGTCGGACCGGGAACGCGTGGCAGACTCTCGGCCAGAAACCGCCAGTCGCTGCGCTCGCGTTCGCCTTCCTTGCGCGTGCCGAAGAACTGGATGATCATCTTGCCGTCGGCGCCATAGGCTTCAATGGACGTGACGTGACCATCCCTCGTCGGCTTGCGCACGGCCCAGACCTCGCGGATGTGATGGGTCCTAAGATGCAGATGGAAGGTCTCGTCGAGCACATTGATCCGCGGCCCGATCTGCTTGACCGACTTGATCGGGCCGGAATGGATCTGGATGCAACCACGATTGCCGACAAAGCACATGATCGGCATCTCGTCTTCGGCAGCCTGTTGGAACAGGGCGCCAACGGCATCATTGTCGAGCAGCCAGGCGTAATCCTCGTCGGCCATACGCATCGCCTGACAGCGGCTGAGCTTCAGTGTCTTCAACATATGGTAGAACTGATGCACGTCGCTCAGCCGGCTCCAGTGCTCGCGTAGGTCGTCGACCGTGGCGGCTTGGTCTGGACTCACTGCGTTATCGCGCGCCCCGCTCGCCTCGATCGATATGATCGGCTCCTGGTCGGAGGATACGAGTTCTGCCGCCAGATTCTGATAGGCGTGCAGGTTCGAGGCGGGCCTGAGATGTACTTTGTGCATCGCCTCGCCGGTGGCATCAAAGAATTGCAGGCTGCGGCGGATCTCGGCTCCCTCGCGCTTCTCGACGGCGAAGCCATACGCCCACGCTTTCCGGAAGATGCGCAGGTCGATGTCGTCGCCGAGCACCATGGCATGCTGGTTGCCGGTGACCACTTTGTCGTAGACGCCGATCTTTTCGTGCACGGCACTTTCGTTCCGGGTGAGCGCCATCACCTCGCCGACCGCTTCGAGGCCGGTCAGCAGATCATCGACGCGCGGCTCGATGCGCACCGCGCCGTGACCACAATGCGCCGCGACCAATTCGGCTTCCGAAATGCCCAATCGAGCGGCGAGATCATGCTCCCGGATTTTCGGATTGTCTTCGCACGCCCGCCGGATTTCGTCCGGCGACGGTTTCTCGCACTGGTCCATGTCTTACCCCTGCTTCCACCTACGTGTAAGGATCAGCTGCCCTGCCGGGGAATCTTCAGCCGATAGGGCGTGCCGTAGTGCTGCACCCTGATCTGCTGCTGGCCCGTGAACAAAGTGTCGCTGGACAGCGTGCGCACGTCGTCGCACCCGCGCGAAGACCGGGGGTGCTGCCGGAGCGGCGAGACCCGAGTGATACGAGCAGGCACATGCCGATGGGATCCCATCGAGCCGGTCGGCGGCCACTGGGCGGTGGTGAGCGATTGTGGGTGTTGTCGCAATCGGCCAATCGGGCATTCGGATGCCACGGGCGGCGCTGCTTTGCCAAACAAAGCGTATCTGACCCAGTCCTGACATGTTGCTCCCTTGCTTCGCCCCATCGATCGCGAGGGCACCCACGACATGATTGTGGATCGGCAGTCTCTTGCCGCCTCGCCAAATGGAGCTTCAAAAACCGTGCCAATTGCGCCGAAGCAAGCTCAGAAGAAGTCTTCTGTACGATGGTCATTGGTTTAATGTGAGTTCAGCCAAGAACTCAGGCCCAACATCCCGCGTGGCGGACCCGACAAACCCGACAGTAGGTGTCGGTTGGCCGACACCTTCGCAGCAATGGACTCACAAGAACCACGGCAGTGTCAGAGATGCCGCGCTGTGTTGAAACGTTTTTTCGCTTTGGCACGGTGCATGCAACGTGATGCGCAAGCAGGTCCCGGACTGAGGAGAATGGAGCTATGATTACGCTCACCGACAACGCTGTTGCCGCCATCAAGACTGCTCTTTCCCGCGCCAGCGAGCCGGCGGAAGGCTTTCGCATCATGGTCCAGGCCGGCGGCTGCGCCGGCTTCAAATACTTAATGGGCCTGGAGAGCGTGTCGCGCGAGGGCGACGCGATCACTGAGACAGATGGGATCAAGCTGTTCGTGGACGCGGGCTCCCAACCCCATGTCGCCGGCATGACCGTCGACTTCCTCACCGGGCTCGAAACTTCCGGCTTTGTCTTCGATAACCCCAACGCGCGCGAGAAGTGCGGCTGCGGCAAGTCCTTCAGTTGATCGCCCAGCGCCTGTGCGGGTCCATGAAGCGATTGCCGCCGACGGACTCATTTGCGGCAGAGGAGGCTTATATGGCCGGCACAACAAATGTCCCCGTCCTCAAGAACAAGGCAAGGTCGAAGCCGATCTTGGGACCGGCAATCGCTTCCGGTAGGATGCAAAGAACGTCGCCTCCCGAAACAGTTCGGTTCCTGGTGGCACCCGAGCTGCTGGCGGCCAAATCGCGCCGCTGCGCCAAATTCGGCTTATCGATAACGTTGTCGCGTTCGGGCGTCCTTACCTGCGGGCTGACGGCGGCCACTGCGAACCTGTCCATATCGACGGAGATCCGGTCTGCGTCAACGGTCCGGCGTCTGCGCCGGCTGCCAGTTCAGGCCCATTATCATCAACGGCATGCGCCAGAGGCTCAATGAGGCGGTCTCGCGCTCTCGTCATTCCGGTAAACTGAGGATCGCACCTATGAAGCCTGTCTACCTCGACAACAACGCAACCACACGGGTCGATCCTGAGGTCGTGCAAGCGATGTTGCCGTTCTTTAGGGATCAATTCGGCAACCCTTCGTCGGCGCACGCTCTTGGCGCCTCAGTCAGTGCGGCGGTGAGAAAGGCGCGGAGGCAGTTGCAAGCGCTGATCGGCGCGGAGTCCGACGATGAGATCACCTTCACCTCGGGTGGGACAGAAAGCGACAATGCAGCACTTCTTTCGGCGCTCGAGGCGGCGCCCAACCGAACCGAGATCGTGACGTCCGCGGTCGAGCATCCCGCCGTGCTGACGCTCTGCGCGCATCTTGAGAAGACCCGCCGCGTCAAGGTGCACAGGATCCCGGTGGATTGCCGTGGCCGGCTCGACCTCGACGCCTATATGGCCGCCCTCACCCCACAGGTGGCAATCGTCTCGATAATGTGGGCGAACAACGAGACTGGTGTGATCTTCCCCGTGGCCAGGCTTGCCGAGTTGGCCAAGGAAGTGGGCGCCCTTTTCCATACCGATGCTGTGCAGGCGGTCGGCAAGCTTCCGATGGACCTGAAGTCGACCGCAATCGACATGCTGTCGCTCTCCGGCCACAAGCTGCACGGGCCGAAAGGGATCGGCGCGCTTTTCGTAAAACGTGGCGTCAACTTCCACTCGCTGATCAAGGGGGGCCACCAAGAACACAACCGGCGTGCTGGCACCGAGAATACGCCCGGCATAGTCGGGCTCGGCACGGCGGCCGAACTCGCCTTGAAATTCATGGACGACGAGACCACACGGGTAAAGTCGCTCCGCGATCGCCTGGAGGACGGGATTCTCCAGCGCATTCCAAGCACCTGTGTCACTGGTGATCCCCTGCAACGGTTGCCCAACACCGCAAACATCTCCTTCGAACATGTCGAAAGTGATGGAATTCCACTTCTCCTCAGCCGCGTGGGCATCGCGTGTTCCTCCGGCTCGGCCTGCACCTCCGGTTCGCTGGAACCGAGCCATGTCCTGAGCGCGATGAAAACGCCACACGCGGCAGTCCGCTTCTCCTTGGCGCGGGACAACGGCGAAGAGGACGTCGACCGGGTGCTCGAGGTCATGCCGGGAATCGTGGGGAAGCTGCGTAGCTTTCCCAGTTCTGGGCCGGGTAAGCGAAGCTCCGAAGACGTTCAATCCGGTCTATGCCTGAGCGGCAGTAGAACAGGCTACCGTTCATGACGCGTCATGTCTTTCTCAACGATACGACCTTGCGCGATGGCGAGCAGGCGCCCGGCGTCGCCTTTACCACGACGGAAAAGCTGGAGATCGCCGAGTCTCTTGCGGCGGCCGGCGTCACAGAGATCGAGATCGGCACGCCGGTCATGGGCGCCGACGAGATCGAAACAATTCGCGCCGTGGTCGCGCGGCGTCTCCCGGTTCGGCTCATGGCTTGGTGCCGGATGACGTCGCTGGATCTCGATGCAGCGATCGAGAGCGGCGTCCACGCCGTCAATCTATCGCTGCCTGCGTCGGACATCCAACTTGCCGCCAAGCTCGGCCTCGATAAGGCGGGAGCGCTCCAGGTCATCGAGCATATGGTCAGGCGCGCAGCCGCCGCCGGCTTCTTCGTCGCGGTGGGCTGCGAGGATGCCTCGCGGGCCAATCGGGATCATCTCGCCCGCGTCATCGAGACGGCTGCACGCGCCGGCGCAAGCCGCGTCAGGCTAGCCGACACAGTCGGTGTTCTCGACCCGTTTTCGACCTTCGAACTTGTCGCCCAGCTCGTGGCGCAGTCTCCAATCGACCTTGAATTTCATGCGCACAACGATCTCGGACTTGCTGCCGCCAACACGCTGGCCGCGATCCGCGCAGGCACGCGCCATGCCTCCGTCACCGTCCTGGGGCTCGGCGAGCGTGCGGGCAATGCCGCGCTGGAAGAGGTGGCCGCCGCGATGGCGGTCCTCGACGGCGCTGATACCGGCATCGAGCTGACCGCATTGCCCGACCTCGCCGCCCAGGTGGCTTGGGCCTCCCGCCGGCAAATCGCGGCCATTAAGCCGGTCGTCGGCGCCGATGTTTTCACCCACGAATCCGGCATTCACGTCGCAGGGCTGCTGAAGGACTCGCGTACTTATCAGGGGCTCGATCCGGCTCTCGTGGGCCGCTGCCGGCGTATCGTCATCGGCAAGCATTCCGGCGCCACTGCGATTGCCCATGTGCTGAGCGAAAGCGGTCGCGATCTCGACCCGGATCTGGCAGCCGCGATGGTGGCCCGCGTCCGGCGCGAGGCGGCCGAGACCAAATCGACCGTCACTGCAACTCAACTGGTCGAGCTCTACGATGGAATGTGCAGCGAGGCATCCCTCGCGGAGCTGTGCGGGTCCAGGTCAGCCGTGCGCGAGCCCACCGACACCACAGTTTTCCGACCAGGGAGAATGCAATGAATTGTTCCGCTGACAGCCGCCCCATCGATGTCACCGACATCCTCGCACGACTGAAGCGCCTGTCGGCCGCCGAGGAGTTCTTCGCAGTCCTTGGCGTCTCCTATGACCCGAAGGTGCTGAATGTCTCGCGGCTCCATATCATGAAGCGCGTGGGCCAATACCTTGCCGAAGAAGATTTCTCCGGTCTGCCCGACCAGGTGATTGCCGCGCGGGTGCGCGCGACGCTCGAACGCGCTTACGAGGACTTCGCGATTTCCTCGCCGCTCACGCATCGGGTCTTCAAGGTGCTCAAAGACCACGATCCGAACAAACCTGCCACGCCGGGCCGCACCTTTGTCCCGTTCGAGTCCGTACTGAAGCGGTTCGGACAGGAATGACTGCGACACGGGTTGCGACGCGACAATGTCGAGAAGCCGACAAATCCGGTCATCACCACGGTACGGCGCCTTCAGAAGCAACCAACCGAAGTTCTAGGAATAGGGGGCACGCAAAACAGTTGGCACGAATGATGCACACCTAGGAGATGAACCGCCAAGCCCGCATCCGGACAGGAGCCTAGAGAAACCGCCAATGCACATCGTAATCTGTATCAAGCAGGTGCCGGACTCGGCACAGATACGGGTCCATCCGGTGACGAACACGATCATGCGCCAGGGTGTTCCGACCATCATCAACCCTTACGACCTGTTCGCCCTCGAAGAAGCCCTCAGACTGCGCGACGCCTATGGTGGCGAAGTCACCGTGCTCACTATGGGTCCGCCCATGGCAGAGGACGCGCTGCGCAAGGCGCTCGGATACGGCGCCGACCGAGCGGTGCTCTTGACCGACCGCTATTTTGCCGGCTCCGACACGCTGGCGACCTCCTTCGCCCTTTCCCAGGCAATCGCGAAGGTTGGCGAGACGTTCGGCACGCCAGACCTCGTCTTCACCGGCAAGCAGACGATCGATGGCGACACCGCCCAGGTCGGGCCCGGCATCGCCAAGCGCCTCGAACTCCTGCAGCTGACCTATGTCGCGAAGATCGCCTCCATTGATATTGCTGCGCGCGAGATCAAGGTCGAGCGCCGCTCCGAAGGCGGCACACAGATGCTGAAGAGCAGTCTCCCTTGCCTGGTCACCATGCTGGAAGGCACAAACGAGATCCGCCGGGGCTCGATCCAGGACGCCCTGTGCGCCGCGCGCAGCCAGGTCTTGAAATGGAGTGCGGCCGACGCCGGCATTGAGGATCTCACCAAATGCGGCCTGCGCGGTTCACCGACGGTCGTCAAGCGCGTTTTCGCCCCTCCTGCGCGGGCGGAAAAGGCGGCAAAAATCGGCACCGCCGAGATGACCTTGCGCGATATCGCTGACGAACTCATCACGGCAATCTTCACCCGCCAGCCGGCATTGGAACATGAGCTCGCCTTCAACGGCGGCGCGTGAGAGGGCAAGGAGCAGACGATGTCGACCGCGAATCGAGAAACCCCTCGCCCTGCAGCCGGCCGTGCCGGCATAAAGAAGGAGCTGCCCGCGCATTTCAAGGACTACCGGCACGTTTGGGTTTTCATCGAGCTCGAACGCGGCCAGGTCCATCCCGTATCATTCGAACTGCTCGGCGAAGGTCGCAAGTTAGCCGACAAGCTTCAGGTACAGCTTGCGGGCGTCGTGCTTGGACCGCCGGGAGAGGCCATCGGGAACGCCGTTGCCGAAGCGTTCGCTTATGGCGCCGACCTTGTCTACATCGTCGAGGCGCCGCTGCTCGCCGACTATCGGAACGAGCCGTTCACCAAGGCGATGACGGATCTGGTCGATACGCACAAACCCGAAATCCTTCTTCTCGGTGCCACCACACTCGGCAGGGATCTTGCCGGCTCCGTGGCGACGACCTTGCAGACAGGGCTCACGGCCGACTGCACCGAACTCGATGTGGATGCCGACGGTTCGCTGGCGGCGACCCGTCCGACTTTCGGCGGTTCCTTGTTGTGCACGATCTATACACTCAATTTCCGCCCCCAGATGGCGACAGTGCGACCGAGGGTCATGCCCATGCCGCAGCGGGCGGATAAACCGGTCGGGCGTGTCATCCGGCACAAGCTCTCGGTAGCCGAGGACGAGATCGTTACCAAAGTGCTGGGCTTCCTGCCGGATAGTCAGTCGGCAAAGGCAAATCTTGCCTATGCCGACGTCGTGGTTGCGGGAGGCCTCGGTCTAGGCGCGGCGGAGAACCTGCAGCTTGTGAAGAATCTCGCGCGAGCTATTGGCGCCGAGCACGGCTGTTCGCGCCCGTTGGTCCAGAAGAGCTGGATGCCAGCTGATCGGCAGATCGGCCAAACTGGCAAGACCATCCGGCCGAAGCTTTACATAGCGGCCGGGATTTCCGGCGCGGTCCAGCATCGGGTTGGCGTCGAGGGGGCGGATCTCATCGTGGCCATCAACACCGACCCGAACGCGCCGATTTTCGATTTCGCCCACCTCGGGATCGTCACCGACGCGATCCGCTTCCTGCCCGCACTGACGGAAGCCTTCACGCGGCGGCTGTCGCCCCACAGTCGCGATAAGCTTGCGAGCTAAGGGATGGACATGACCGAGGAAAAATTCGACGCCATTGTTATTGGGGCCGGCATGTCCGGAAACGCAGCTGCTTACACCATGGCCAGTCACGGCCTGAAGGTGCTGCAGTTGGAGCGGGGTGAATATCCGGGCTCCAAGAATGTCCAGGGTGCCATCATGTACGCGAACATGCTGGAGAAAATCATCCCGGATTTCCGGGACGATGCGCCTCTCGAGCGGCATTTGGTTGAACAGCGGCTTTGGGTGATGGACGACACGTCCCATACCGGGATTCACTATCGGTCGGACGATTTTAATGAGGCCAAGCCCAACCGCTACACCATCATCCGTGCCCAGTTCGATAAATGGTTTTCGCGTAAGGTGCGCGAGGCCGGCGCGACGGTTCTGTGCGAGACGACCGTGACGGAACTCATCCGTGACGCCAAGGACAGGGTGGTCGGCGTCCGCACAGACCGGGCCGGCGGAGCCATCTACGCGGACGTGGTCGTTCTCGCAGAAGGTGTCTGCGGACTGCTTGGCACGCGGGCCGGCCTGCGCGAGATGCCGAAGCCGCAAACCGTGGCGCTCGCCGTCAAGGAAATGCATTTCCTGCCCGAAGAGGTCATTGAGCAGCGGTTCGGCCTCAAGGGCGATGAAGGCTGCGTGATCGAGGCGGTGGGCACGACCTCCCGCAGCATGGCCGGGCTCGGCTTTCTCTACACCAACAAGGAGTCGATCTCACTGGGCATTGGCTGCCTCGTCTCCGATTTCGCCGCGATGGTCGAGAGCCCTTACGTCCTCCTCGACGCCTTAAAAAGCCATCCTTCGATCCGGCCGCTGATCGCCGGCTCGGAAGTGAAAGAATATTCCGCGCATCTCATTCCCGAAGGCGGCTACAAGGCTATTCCGCAGCTCTTTGGCGACGGTTGGGTCGTGGTCGGCGATGCCGCGCAACTGAACAACGCCATTCACCGCGAGGGTTCGAACCTCGCCATGACCTCTGGCCGCATCGCGGCTGAGGCAATCGTCGAGGTCAAGAGCCGCAACGGTCCTATGACCATACGGAATCTCGCCCTCTACAAAGCCATGCTGGACAAGTCCTTCGTGGTCAAGGACCTAAGGAAATACAAAGACATGCCGGCCTTGCTCCACACCAACTCCTGCAATTACTTCACGACTTATCCGCGGTTGATGTCGCAAGCCGCGCAGAGCTTCATGCGTGTCGACGGCACGCCGAAGATCGAAAAGGAAAAGGCGACCACGGCGGCCTTCATCAAGGCGCGCTCGCGCTGGGGGCTGGTCAGCGACGCGGTCCGCCTTGCATTGGCGTGGCGCTGAGGGGAGACGAAATGACGATCGCAGTGACGAAGTCACGTGTCGAGGACAAGCTTTACCAGAACCGCTACTTGGTGGATTCCGGCCGTCCGCATATCAAAGTGCGACCGCACGAGAGGCCAAGCGCGAACTTGCTCGCGCTGACCCACGTCTGCCCGGCGAAATGTTATGAGTTGAACGACAAAGGTCAAGTGGAGATCACTGCCGACGGCTGCATGGAGTGCGGCACCTGCCGGATTTTGTGTGAGACCAGTGGCGAGATCGAGTGGAACTATCCACGCGGCGGCTTCGGAGTCCTCTTCAAATTCGGATGACCAACGCACGCACCGTATCAACAGGGTCAATCTTGGTACACCTGAGGTCGCGACCAACGCCAAGTCTATCTTTGCTTGGATCGCCTCGCAACGAAGAGAAGCTCGTGAATACTGTGCTTTCAGAATTCAGACTCAGATACAAAAGGAGGAGCACTCTGGACGACAACCCCTGAGGTGTTTCCATGGCTCACGTACCGCAAGATCGGGTCGACGAGGTAGCACCTCGGGATACCCGCCCTGAACCGCCCATCAAAAGCATGCCCCAAGCAGATATCGCGCTCAGGGGACTCTACGAGATATCGAAGGTGCTGACCGCCCCCAGCGAGCTGGA
Organism: Mesorhizobium sp. M1312; assembly: GCF_040318115.1. Taxonomy (NCBI): domain Bacteria; kingdom Pseudomonadati; phylum Pseudomonadota; class Alphaproteobacteria; order Hyphomicrobiales; family Phyllobacteriaceae; genus Mesorhizobium; species Mesorhizobium sp. M1312. The sequence goes on from NZ_JAMYLQ010000010.1 coordinate 124,344, forward strand.
GATTACGCTCGCCAATGTCGTGAACATCCTGCCATCGTTTCTGCAGATGCGTCACGGAGCAATCGTCGTCCTGGACGCTGAAGGAGAGCCGGAGATTGCCGCAACTGCCGGCAATACCCACGCACCTCAATCAGGCACTCGCCGCGTCATACCACAGGCCGTAACCGATCAAATCGTCGCTACGGGGACGCCGCTCTTCATACCGGACGTCCGCAAGTCCCAACTATTTCAGGCTGACCTTCAAACGTCTTCAAGCAGCGGTACCATCCCAATTGCCTTTATCGGTATCCCGCTAAAGGCTGATCATAAGATCCTTGGGACATTGTCGATCGACCGCGCCGGAGACGGCGCCACCGACTTTCGCGACGACGAGGACACATACTTCCTGACGATGGTCGCCAACCTTGTCGGCCGGACCATCCGTCTCCATCGCATCCTGCGTACAGATCGTCAGCTGTCTGTCCATGAGCAATTCAGACCGGAGAAATCGCCCAACGAGGCGAGGACCTACGACCCTGCCCGGCATGCGGATGTCAAAATCGACGGGATCATCGGGGAAAGCCCCGCACTCAAGCAGGTGCTCGAAACCGTCTCGGTCGTAGCAGGGACAAATTCCACCGTGCTTCTGCGGGGTGAAAGCGGCACCGGCAAGGAATTTTTTGCGCAAGCCATCCATAAGCTCTCACGTCGGAGGAAGAAGTCTTTCGTCAAATTGAACTGCGCCGCACTGTCTGAAAGCGTTCTGGAGTCAGAACTGTTTGGGCATGAAAAGGGCGCTTTCACGGGTGCTATCTCCCAGCGCGCCGGTCGTTTTGAATTGGCAAATGAGGGAACGCTGCTACTTGATGAAATCGGCGAGATTTCGCCGGCCTTTCAAGCCAAGCTGTTGCGTGTCTTGCAGGAAGGCGAGTTGGAGCGAGTCGGCGGCACCAAAACGCTACAGGTCGACGTGCGCCTCATATGCGCCACCAACAAGGACCTCGAGACGGCCGTCATAAAAGGGGAGTTCAGGGCCGACCTTTATTACCGCATCAATGTGGTGCCAATTATTCTGCCTCCGCTGAGAGAGCGACCCGGCGATATTCCACGCCTTGCGAACGCCTTCCTCAACCGATTCAACAAGGAGAACGATCGCGCACTCGCCTTCGCGCCGTCGGCGCTTGACCTGATCTCGCAATGCTACTTCCCTGGTAACGTCCGCGAGCTGGAGAACTGCGTCCAAAGGACGGCCACACTTGCGCGTTCACGGACGATCACGCCATCCGATTTCGCCTGTAAGAAGAGCCAGTGCCTTTCCTGGCTCCTCTGGAAGCGAGCCGACCGCTCGAATGGCGGCAATGCCATCGACGATCTCGCACGGGTCAACGCAGTGCCGGTCGAATTGCGGCTGCCGGCCAGTCGCATCGGTGCCTCCGCAGGCAAGGTATCTCCCCTTACGGCCGGCGATCCGAACGATCCCGCTTGTCCCCCGCGTCTGACGGAACGCGACCGGCTGATCGACGCGATGGACAAGGCCGGTTGGGTTCAGGCCAGGGCGGCTCGTATCCTCGGCCTCACGCCGCGGCAAATCGGCTACGCCCTGCGCCGGCATGGTATCGAGGTGAAGAAATTCTAGACGTCGTGATGACGTCAAACGTAAGCCCGGAGTAGTCTCCCTCACACTCTGCGCGCCCAAGGCTGGTAGCCTTCGCGACCCGATTTGCTTGTCCACTGTCGGAAGCCCGACAAAGGTGTGTCGGAGCAATCCGACGGAATCCGACACGAAAGCCAATTCGTGAACCAAAACCGCTCTTTGAGCTGGCATAGCTCTTGCGGTTTGAACTGCGACATTCACCCAGCAACGGAGCCGTTCGATGTCCGCACCGGCAATTTCGCTTGAGAGCCCCAGCACGACATTCGGTGACCAGTTGCTTGCCACCGTGAAAGCCGGTGGCTGCGCATCTTCGTCCTGCGGCTCGTCGATAAAACCGGACGACACGGATCCGGCTATCTGGGAGAAGATCAAGGATCACCCCTGCTTTTCAGAAGAGGCGCATCACTATTTCGCGCGCATGCACGTCGCGGTCGCGCCCGGCTGCAATATCCAGTGCAACTACTGCAATCGCAAATATGACTGCGCCAACGAAAGCCGGCCTGGGGTGGTCTCCGAAAAGCTGACGCCCGACCAGGCGCTACGCAAGGTGGTCGCGGTCGCCAACGAGGTGCCGCAGCTCTCTGTGCTCGGCATCGCCGGACCGGGCGATGCCTGTTACGACTGGAAGAAGACGAAGGCAACGTTCGAACGAGTCGCGAGGGAAATCCCAGACATCAAGTTTTGCATCTCCACGAATGGGCTCGCGCTGCCGGACCATGTCGATGAGCTTGCCGACATGAATGTCGATCACGTGACGATCACCATCAACATGGTCGACCCTGAGGTCGGTGCAAAGATCTATCCTTGGATCTTTTACGACCATCGCCGCTACGTCGGCATCGAAGCCGCCCGGATCCTGCACGAGCGGCAGATGTTGGGTCTGGAGATGCTGACCGCGCGCGGCATCCTCACAAAAATCAATTCGGTGATGATCCCCGGCGTGAACGATGAGCATCTGATCGAGGTGAATAGATGGGTCAACGAGCGAGGCGCGTTCCTGCACAACCTCATGCCGCTGATTTCGGACCCGGCGCACGGCACACACTACGGACTGAGCGGGCAGCGCGGCCCAAACGCAATGGAGATGAAGGCTCTTCAGGATCGTGTCGAAGGCGGCGCCCAGTTGATGCGCCACTGCCGGCAGTGCCGGGCAGATGCCGTCGGCCTGCTCGGAGAAGATCGTGGCCAGGAATTCATCGCCGACCGGATTCCCGGCGAGGTCACTTACGATGCCAGCAAACGCAAGGCCTATCGGGAGTTGGTCGCGGAGGAGCGCCGTGATCACGTGGCGGCTAGGAGAGAAGCGATCGGAATGATCAAGGCAGCGGGCCCCAGCAAGTCCGTTCTCTTCGCCGTGGCGACTAAGGGCGGCGGCCGCGTCAATGAACATTTCGGCCATGCGAAGGAATTCCAGGTTTATCAAGCCTCGCCGAGAGGGATCAGCTTTGTCGGGCATCGGAAGGTGGAGCAGTATTGCCTCGGCGGCTGGGGCGGAGAAGCCGCCCTCGATGGCGTCATCGCAGCGCTTGAAGGCATAGATTTCGTGCTGTGCGCCAAGATCGGAAATTGCCCGCAGGATCAGCTCGCGGACGCTGGAATCCGAGCCACCGACGCTTATGCCCATGACTATATCGAGACCGCAATCAGCGCGATTTACGCCGCCGCGTGTGGGACCCCCGCACTCGCGGCGACGGCCTGAGCTGTCTCATTCATTCGGACCAGGAGTTAAAATGGCTTTCAAGATCATCGCATCCCAATGCACCCAATGCGGCGCCTGCGAATTCGAATGTCCTTCCGGCGCGATCAAGTTCAAAGGCGAGAGCTACGTGATCGAGCCGCACAAGTGCACCGAGTGCGAGGGGGTCTTCGATGCGCATCAATGTGCCTCGGTATGCCCGGTGCCGAAGACCTGTGTTCCTGCGTGACGGACATTGGGCTGCCGACATGGTCGGGGATGCCTTCGCAGGACGCCTGGAACGCCTTTGTTCACAATCTGCAGCCTCAAGAGAAATCAGGGAACGGACATGTCGCTTGGACGCGAAGAGGAGGTCGAAATCCGCAGGCCTCCACGATTCATGCCGGGAGAGCGGGTACGTGCCACTCGCCACATAAAGAATGACGGCACCTATCCTGGCAGGGAGATCGGCGAAAATCTCGTGCGGAAGGGCGACGAGGGATATGTGCGCGACATTGGCACCTTTCTCCAGCAGTTCTTCATCTATGCGGTCGAATGGATCGACCGTGGCACCGTCGTCGGCATGCGAGCGCGTGAACTGATGAGCCTCGACAAAGCCGAGGCGCCCTGCAGTGCTGAAAACAATACCAATGAAGGGACGGCCAGATGAAAGTCATGATCCGCAGGACCGATGCTGGCTTGTCGGCGTATGTCCCCAAAAAGGACCTCGAAGAGCCGATCATCAAGCTTGAGAAGGAAGAGTTGTGGGGCGGAACTGTGACGCTCAGGAACGGGTGGCGGCTCCTCCTACCCGACCTTCCACGGGATACGCGTCTGCCGATCACCGTCGAGGCAAGGAAGGTTTCCGAAGAGGACTGATGCTGCCCCTTGATAAGGTGCGTCGCGAGGAAACGAGCATGAACACGATCCTGACATCGGGCCACCTCGTCATCGTGCGGGACAGTTTTGCCGAAAAGCTGCTTGACCTGGCGAAGGAAGCGCTCGCCGGCGACGAGGTGATCCCCTATCTCGGTCCGGGTCTTCTTGGATTCAACTGTGCGGAACCGCCTGTGCCGCATACGCCGGAGGTCGTTGCCGCGGCACTCAATGCACGGGCGCCAGCCCCTTCCAGGATCCGCACCAATATGTGGTCGGTTGCGCAGTTCATCGAACAGCGCCGGCATCGCCGGACGCTTCAAGCTTGGATGACCGACATATTCGCAGCGCCGGTGGCGCCGACCCTCCTCCACGCCTGGCTCGCAAGGCTGCCGCTCTCTCTCATCGTCGACAGCTGGTACGACGGCGCGATGCGCACGGCTCTCGTAGAGACCGGCCGAACGGACGTCGTTGAGATACAAGGCGTCACGCGGGCGAACGAAATCCGGGACATTTGGACGAAAACCTACGATCTGTCCGGGAGGGAACTCGACCCCCGATCGGGGGCAAAGACGGTTCTCTATACACCTCACGGGAGTATTAGGCCGGCGCAAAACTTTCTCGTCGCAGATTCCGACTATGTCGAAGTCCTGACCGAAATCGATATCCAGACACCGATCCCAGACCTAGTGAAGGAACGGCGCATCACCCGTGGATTTTTCCTCGTTGGCTGCCGCTTCAACGATCAGATGCTGCGCACCTACGCCAGGCAGATCATGAAGCGCTCCCGAGGTCCACATTGCGCGGTAATGGACGCGGAAACGCTGACCAGAAACGAAGCGCGTTTCCTTGCGGCAAGCGGAATCACGGTGATCGACATGCCAGTAAGTGAAGCCGCGGCTCGGCTTATTGGAACGGGCACTGCTGCAGGTGGTGGACAGGATTAACAATGGCGGGCCCCTTTGATGATTGGTCCTTCGGCTTGCCTCGAAGGCGCAAAATGCAGTCGGGAATACACCCGTGAGCAGTGATGCTATCGGCAGCGCAACGAACGCTGTGAATTCGTTGACCCATGTGGAAGCGGCGCGCTGGGGCCGGGATTTGAGTACGCTGTTGCGCATCACGCGTATGAATTTGCGGCACCCCTGGCAGGTCGCCTTCGCTATGGGCTCGACGGTCCTGGCGGCAATCCTCCAGTTGCTAATTCCCCAGCTTCTCGGCCGGGCCGTCGACCTGACCCAGACAGCCATCGGGGGCGGTGTCGCGGGGACCGCGGCAGGACAAGCGCTCTGGACCCCTGCTCTCCTGCTGCTCGCCGTCAGCGCGCTACGCGGCCTTTTCACGATGGCGCAGAACTATTTTGCCGAAGCCGTCGGGCATCATGTCGCGTACGAACTGCGGCTCGCCTACTACGACAAGATCCAGCGTCTCAGCTTTTCCTTTCACGACCGGGTCCATTCAGGCGATCTGATCACCATCGGAATGCTCGATCTCCAAGGCGTGCGGATGTATTTTTCCACCGCGCTCGTTCGCGTGCTCCTGCTCACCATGCTGATCGGGATCGGCGCCTACATGATGATCTCGACCGATCCCATGCTCGGCCTGGTCGCGCTGAGCTTCGTGCCTTTTGTCGCCTGGCGCTCATCGGCCACACAGCTTAGGCTGCGCGCCACCTGGCTCGACCTGCATGAGCGGCTTTCGGTACTAAGCCGCGTGATGGAGGAAAATCTCGCAGGCATCCGCGTGGTCCGCGCTTTTGCGGCTCAAGCCTATGAGATGCTGAAGTTCGACGGCGCTTCCAAGAACGCGCTCGACCTCGCCCGCGACCGAGTTGACATCTACGTGCCCAGCACGTCGGCGATGACCTTGTCCTTCTTTTTCGCAATGGGATTGGTGCTCTGGATCGGTGGCAGCAAGCTCGTCGCTGGCGAGATCAGCGTCGGAACGGTGGCGACCTTCCTGACCTTCATGACAATCCTGCAAATGCCAGTCCGCCAGATCGGCCTCATGGTCAATGCCTTTGCCCGCGCTTCTAGCTGCGGTTCGCGGCTTTTCGGTCTCCTCGACCAGGAGATCACAATCAGGGATGCTCTCGAGGCCAGACCGCTCGAGATAAGCGACGGCACTCTGCGCTTCCACAACGTCTCGTTTGCTTACCCCAGCGCCGAAAACCGCGCCATTCTGAAGAACCTCAGCTTTGAGGCCCGTAGAGGCGAGACGATCGCGATCGTCGGTCCGCCGGGTTCGGGCAAATCGACGATGGCTCATCTGGTCCCCCGCTTTTACGACGTGACCGGTGGCGCCATCACGCTGGACGGCCAGGACATACGCAATGTCACCCTCGCGACGCTTCGCAAGGCGGTCGCCGTCGTACAGCAGGATGCATTCCTATTCACCACCACGATCGAGAACAACATCGCTTATGGCGATCCCTGGGCGAAGAGACAGCGAATAGAACGCGCTGGCGAATTCGCCCAGCTCCACAACTACATCCTCGGGCTCCCAGCAGGCTACGAGACGGTCGTGGGCGAGCGCGGCGTCTCTCTCTCTGGCGGCCAGCGCCAGCGTCTCACGATTGCTCGCACCATGATGCTGCGCCCCTCCGTCGTCGTTTTCGACGACTCAACGGCCGCGATCGATGCCGGCACCGAGCAGCGCATCCGCGCGGCGATGCGGCGCTTCGCCAAGGATCGGGTGACGATCATCATCGCGCACCGGCTGAGTGCGCTTATGCACGCCGATCAGATCCTTTTTGTCGATAACGGCGAAATCGTAGAACGCGGCACGCATCAAGAGCTTTTGGCGAAGCGGGGACGCTACCGGGCCCTTTACGATCTCCAGACGCGCCCGGGTGACGACATTATGACCCAGTATGGAGGCGCCCGCTGATGGCGCAGGGCCGCGCCGGCGAACTCGAAGCCGAACGTGACGACGGCAGACGCCCTCCGCGCGCGGTTGTCGGCTCGCACCGCATCGAGGAAGAGATGTTCGGCCGGGCTTTCGACAAGAGCATCCTCCGGCGCATCTGGGCCTTCGTCCGTCCCTATCGGGCCAGGGTAGTCATCACGATTGCAGCAATGCTGATCTTCACGGGGACGCAGCTTCTCATCCCGTTGATCATCCGCTACGCGCTCGACCAGGGCATGAACCCGGCAAGGACCGATCGCTCAGCCCAGCTTGCGGCCGTCGGCGCGTTCGTTTTGGCGATTTTGGTCAATTTCGCTGCCGGCTACATGCAGGAAACCGTGGTTGGGAAAGTGGCCGAAACTGTCTTGTTCGACATCCGCCGCGCCATGTTTGGCCATCTGCAGAAGGTTTCGCTCTCCTTCATGGACAAGACCGAGGTCGGACGCCTCATGTCGCGCCTGCAAGGCGACGTCAACTCCATACAGGAATTCCTCGAAACCTCGGTATATTCCGTAGGCGATGTTGCGCTTCTCTTCGGCATCGTTTTCGTAATGCTGTGGCTCGACTTCCGCCTCGGCCTCCTGACGCTCTCGGTTCTGCCGGTCCTGGTGATCGTCCGCATTGTCTGGCTGCCGCGTGCCCGCGCCGCCTTCATGGCTGCACACGAGACTAATTCCGTCGTCAACGGCGCGCTGGCCGAAGCCATTCACGGCGTGCGCACCGTCCAGTCCATGGACCGCCAGCAGGTGAATTTCATCCTTTTTGACGACAAGGCCCATGCCAACCTCAGGACCCACCTGATCGCTGCCAAATATGCACTGGTCATGGTGCCTATCGTCGATGGCCTCACCGGCCTCGCCATGGCCGCCGTTATTGTGGTCGGCGGCTCGATGGTCATGAATGGCCGCATAGATGTGGGCGTATTGGTTGCCTACCTATTTTACATCCAGCGCTTCTTTGACCCGATCCGCTCACTCACCCTGCAATATTCGATCATGCAGCGCGCCATGGCCTCAGGCAAGCGCCTGACCGATGTGCTCGACGTCAAGATCGATGTTCAGGACAAACCCAATGCCGAGGTGCTTTCGCCCGAAATGGACGGCTCGGTCGAGTTCAGGGACGTCAGCTTCGGCTACAATCCCAAGTGTCCGGTGCTGAAAAATGTCTCCTTCCGGGTCAATCCCGGCGAGACGGTCGCACTGGTCGGGCCGAGCGGTTCTGGCAAATCGAGCGCGATGGCCCTGGTCCACCGCTTCTATGATGTTCAGCAGGGCCAAGTGCTGGTCGGCGGACATGATGTGCGCGATCTCACCCAGGAATCGCTCGGCCGCCAGGTCGCCATGGTGCTGCAGGAGCCATTCCTGTTCACCGGGACGGTCTTCGAGAACATTCGATACCACAAGACGGAAGCCACGCGCGACAAGGTGATCGAGGCCGCCAAGGCGGTCGGTGCGCACGACTTCATCATGAGCCTCGCCGACGGGTATGAGACCCAACTTGGCGAACGCGGCGACAACTTATCTCTCGGCCAGCGCCAGCTCATCAGTTTCGCTCGCGCCCTCGTCGCTGACGCCAAGATCCTCGTGCTCGACGAAGCTACCGCCAACATCGACAGCTACACGGAAATGCAGATTCAGAAGGCTCTGATAAAGCTGCTTGAAGGGCGCACTGGCCTCGTCATCGCCCACCGTCTTGCCACGATCCGGGGTGCCGACCGCATCATCGTGCTTCAGAATGGCCAAGTTATTGCGACTGGAAACCACGATCAGCTAATAGCCATGGGGGGCCTGTATTCCAAACTCTACAATCTCAACTACGCCTCCTTCGACGATATTCCCGAACACGATCCGACCGTACAAGCCGGCTGCCAGACCTGATCATCTTGGCGGCCTTGTGGTACTGGCATTGACTTCGGGCGTGCCGGCGGACACTCAGGCCCCCGCAGACGAGGAAGCAGGCAGCATTCATGAAAAGCACGCGCGCAGATCGTGAAGACCGGCTGCGAACGATTTCCTCCAGCGTCGTTATCCGACCGCGGTGCACCCCGCGACATGGGCGAACTCGCTCCAGGTGGTGTCGCTCGGCGTAGCAAAGCCGCTCGCGAGCGCGCCCTCAACAGCGCCGTAGCGAGTGACGGCTTTGCTACCGCCGAGCCGCTGATGAAGCTGGATGCGGGAGCCGCCACCGGCGCCGCCCCGGTCGAGAAGAACCCTCTGCGGCGGGCTATGGGCAATGCCTAGCGCGAGCGCGACGAGCAGACGCGTGCCGGCACCGTGGCGCGCTCGGCAATCATCTCCTTAGGATCGTGCAGGCTCACACCGTGGCCCAGACGCCGGCCAACGCACAAACCCGGCAATCTGCGCCCCCGGTTCGTCGTCAGTTTGGCCTCCCTCACGATTGCCCAATCCCCACCACGTGCACGCTCGAGCACGTGGATGTGAGGGAGCGCTGTTACAACGATTTACCTTCAGATCAGACCGCGAATTTCATGGTCAGCCAAGTCGAGCCATGATTTCGGATTGAATGGTCGTCGCGGTGTACAGGGAAGCATCGAGCGGCAGATTTCCAAATGCCAGTTGACAAAGCAGGTAGTTGGCACCTGCCTCTTCCAACTGATCCAACAGAACTTTTCGCACAGATTCTGCTGATCCTACCACGCACAATTCACGCTCTATTGCCGCATCGAAGGTCAGCGGCAGGTTTGGTGGAGTCGGGATGGCATTAAGGTCGTAAAGGAATTGGAAGCTCTTGAGCCATCGTTCGTAAGCAGGTGCCGCGATCGAATACGCGTCTGTTTCGGAACGCCCAATCACCACCATTCGGAGCAATCCAATAAATGGTGCTTGATCGCCCGTGTCAGTGTTGTCCTCTCGATAGGCGCGGAAGGCATCCGTAGTTTTGCGAACAAAAGAGGAAGGTCCTACACACGCGATATTTGCTCCATTCGCAGCGGCCCAGGCTGCGGACTCGGGTCGATTGGCAGCGACCCATGTCGGCGGATGTGGACGCTGATGAGGTCTTAGCGTCAAAGGAACGTCATTGAGCTCAAAATGGTGGCCTTGATAGCACAGGGTGCCGACCTTCATCGCATTAACAAGTATTTCAATAAGAATTTCGCTGGCTTCCGCATAGCGGCCCGGCACCGCGTCCGCACCAATCCCGAAGTAACCCAATTCGATCGGGAGAGCACCGCGCCCTATGCCCAGTTCGAGCCTGCCACCGCTCAACTGGTCCAGCATACAGATCTCTTCGAACGCACGCAGCGGATGATAAAGCGCAAGCAGCATCACCAAGGGTCCGAGACGCAGGCGCCGGGTGCGCTGGGCGACGCTCGATAAGAACAGATTTGGCGATGGACCTCTCCCATGGGGGGTACAGTGGTGCTCTGCGAGATGATAGGCATAGAACCCAAGCTGATCGCACGCCTCTGCTAATATCAGGCGATCTTCGTACTGCCGGGCGATATCGCGGCCGTCCTCGTCCAGATGATCGAAGATGCCGAAGGCTAGGTTTGAAGGAAAGACGTTTGTCACTCGATATTGTCCCCGATTTTAAAGAAAAATGTTGTCATGCTTGGGTGACCAAGCAAGTCTAAAGATAGCAATGTGTGATATCGGATTAGGGTCAGCGTACCGAACAAGCAGAGCCTGACGCTCCCCTGCCCGTGGTGCTTGGTATGTTTAAGCTTCCAACTATATCGCCAGCGGCAGCAAGAAATGCGTCCAGCTGCTCTTTTGTGCCGATGCTGACGCGGATGCAATGTTCCAAACCATTGTCCGGAAAGTAGGCAACGAGTATCTTTTGCCCTTTCAAGGCTGCTTGCCACCATGAGCCGTCCTGTCCCGCTGGCACACGGGCTAGCAAGAAATTTGCGTGGGAGGGCGTTACGGAAAATCCAAGTTGCGACAGTGCGGCTGTCACTCGCTGTCGTTCATGTCTGATGTGCTTGTGGTTCTCTGCGTAGGCGCCGCGATGCGCAAGCACGCTGATACCAACCGCATGCCCGATCACGTTCATGTTGAAGACGTTCTGGATGTTGCGCAGCCTGCCAATAATTTCAGGGTGACCAAAACCGAAACCGACGCGAATGCCGGCGGCGGCATAGCTCTTCGAAAATGTTCTCAAGATCAGAAGGTTCGAATAACGGTTGACGAGGCGCAGCCCGTGATCGGGCGCAAAGTCGACGTAGGCCTCATCAAGGACGACCAGGCGGTCCGATTGTGCTACGAGGCGTTCGATATCGCTTATCGGGAGGAATGTTCCGGTCGGATTGTTTGGATTGGCCAACAGAATGAACTTGGCGTCTTTTGCCGGACCGGAAAGCATTTGCTCCATTGGTAGCGAATGATTTTGACATCCGATCTCCAGAAACTCAGCACCATGCAACATGGCAAGTTTGCGGTTGAACGAAAACCCAGGCGAGATCATCGCCACCTTGTCGCCAGGGGCGAGGAAAGCTCTGTAGATGAGTCCGAGCAGTTCAGACGACCCGTTGCCTGCGATGACCTGATCCCTGGATAGGCCATAGGTATGGGACGCTGCTTCCCTCAATCTGATGTTATCGTCGTCCGGATATAGATACTGGCGCTTGAGGGCCGCCACTGCACTTTGCATTATGATTGGCGGCAACGGAAACGGGTTCTCATTCGTATTCAGCTTGACAAAACTTCTACCCGGCGCTGGTCCGTTGGACGGCAGAGGATCTAACTGTCGCGTCACTTGCGGAAGAGACGAAAGCACAGTTTGCAGTTTTGCATCGGACATATCTTATCTCCGTTTCAGTCGCAGAGCGGCATCCGTATGAGCTCGCAACGAGAGCAACATGGCGGACGGGATTGACGATGGCAGCGCTGCCTTTCACAGGATGGTCGCAACGCCGGCTGCCGGGAATTGGGCCAGGCTGTCCTCGGTCGGATCGACTTGACGCCGACGCAGATCTGCATCCCTGCGCGGGGCTAAAGTGCTAAGCGGTCTGAGCTAATCGCCTGAGTCATGCTTTCACAGACGCCTGATCTCGATGCCGTATTTCCTCAGCACGTAGCCAATCTGGCGCGGCGTCAATCCAAGCAGGCGCGCCGCCTTTGCCTGCACCCAGCCACATCTTTCCATGGCAGCAATGACGCGCTCGACGTCGGTGGTCCTCGCGCCAATCGGGTGGGTTGCGCCGGCAGGCGGGACTATAGTTTCGGCCGAACGAGCGGCCGCATCCGGCGGCGTGGCCGGCTTCACTGGCTCCGGCAGGATCGGCGCTGGTTGCAGCGCGGCCTTGCCCGATCTGCTCTCCCACAGCGCCTCGGCAAAGCATTGGCCCTGGGAGCAGGCAAAGTCGTTTCTCCCGATTGATAGTCCCGCCGCCAGGATCGCTGTCCGGTGCACGCAATTTTCAAGCTCGCGAATGTTGCCGGGAAATTCACATTTCATCAGCACTTCAATCGCACGCGGATCGAAGGTGAGCGTACGGCCGTTCTCATCGTTGAAATTCTTGAGAAACTCAGCTGCGAGGAGCGGAATATCGCTGCGCCTTTGGCGCAACGCCGGCACCAGCAAGGGAACCACGTTGATGCGATAATATAGGTCGGCGCGGAACTCATTCCTTGCAACCGCCTCTTCCAGGTTCCTGTTCGTGGCGGCAATCACGCGAACATCGACCTTGATGGTCTGGTTGCTGCCGACGCGCTCAAACTCCTGCTCCTGCAGCACGCGCAGCAGCTTTGCCTGGAACGAGGCCGAGATCTCGCCGATCTCATCCAGAAACAACGTCCCCTTGTCGGCGAGCTCAAAGCGCCCCTTGCGGGAATTGAACGCGCTTGTGAAGGCACCCTTCTCATGACCGAACAATTCGGATTCCAGGACTGTCTCTGGCAGCGCTGCACAATTGAGTTTGATGAAGGGCCGCTTGGCGCGCGGCGACAACTCGTGAATTGCCTTGGCAGCCAACTCCTTCCCGGTACCAGATTCGCCTCGCAACAGAACCGTGGTCTTTGCCTTGGCTATCACCGCGATCTTCTCGAGCAGCGCGCTTAGCGCCGGACTGTCGCCAATCATCCCCTCGACGTGAACCTTCTTGCGCTGCCGTGCTGGGTGCGTGACATCAGAGAATTTCGTTTGCAGCCGATCTTCCAACGCCGGCGGTCGCTCGCGGTCGCCCGCGGAGAAGCGATGCAACTTGACTGTCTGTCCCACCATGTTGGCAATCATGGTGAGCAGCCGGACATCATAATCGAGCCGATACCTTGACCTGCTGTCCAAGAGGCGGTCGATAGTCAGCGTGCCTACGGCGTTCCCATCAACACGGATGGGAACGCCGATGAACGACACGGTGTCGGAGGCCCCAAGCACCTCTATGTCAGCGGCAGTGAAGGCCGAATGCATCGCTATGTCCTCGGCGACGAGCGGCATGTCCGTCGTCACAATCTGATCGATTGCGTTGCGCGGCAGGCGCGACCGGGAGCGCTCATTGCTGTTCTTGTCGCAGCCAGTGGCCACGGTGATGTCCAGTACGCCCTCCGCGTCGCAGAGAGCGATGATGCCGTGCCGCATCTGCACAAACGAGCGCAGGAGATCAACGACCTTGGCCAACGTGACTTCGAGCCGGGCGGGGTCGGTGAGTACTTTCGATATTTCGGAGATGCCGATGAGCACGCGCTCGTGGAATGCCACATCCGCAGGATTCGTCTCGGACTTTGGGTAACCCTTTTTCGCATCCGGAAGCGATATGCGGCACTCGCCGGCATTTGGTTCTGATTTGCGAATGTTGTGGTGCATGTGATCCTCGATCTCGCGGCATGAAATGAATGCCGGCGGCATGTGCGCCCGCGACGTCGCGGGGCAAGCGCGAAAATGCTCTGACGTGAACTCGTGCCGCCGCCATCTGGTCGAGTGCAAAGCGGGTCGACCCCCTGACGCATCGCTTGGCTCTCCCTCCACGAAGCTTGGCCACGTTCTCGGCTTACACCGGGAGCAACCGCACGTTGATTCAAAAGACCGGAGCGAGGCGGGATAGTCAATCGAGCTTTCTTTCTTTCGTGAAAGGAAACCTCGGGGCCCATGATAGAATTTATCAGTTCTAATTTGTGTCGGCGATATTGAACGACAGAAATACCTGCGCCGGCGATGCGGTGCCCGAGCGAGTGACCGCGCCAAGCGCAAACTGCGGGGCCGTGCAACCGCATCGTCGCGGTCACGACCAGCGGCGTCAATCTCTACGTCTCGACGTCGCTTCCAAGCTGTTGCTGCAGCATTAGCGGGGCAAAGAGCACGGCAATTGTCCGCTCTCGTGCCAGCGATACGGCCCGTCCAAAGTCGGCAAAACCGAGGGGCGCACCACGATGTGCAGCAAAACCGCAACCCAGAGAGATCGACCGCCGGCAATCTGCCGGAGAACATCAACGGCGTGTCGGACGGCGGCCTGTCAATCGCGTCTTGTGCCACCGCGTTCTTCAGATCCGATTATTGGCCACGGTCAGTTCAGCTCATGCGGATTCATTTGGCATGGGTATTGCGGCGGCGTTGGTGCAGCGTTCGACCGGAGCGCCGCGATAGGGAGAAGCCCGGGAGAAGTCACCCCACCTCGATCCGGTCAGGGAGAGAGAAACAGTGTCAGCTGCACAAGTCCGCGGCGCGAGTCCCGCGCCCCGCAAACCCTTCTATGCCAAGCTTTACGCCCAGGTGCTTGTCGCCATCGCCCTCGGCGTCGCAATTGGCTATTTCTATCCGGGGACCGGCGAGAGCCTGAAGCCGCTGGGCGATGCATTCATCAAGCTGGTCAAGATGATCATCGCGCCTGTCATCTTCCTGACAATTGCGACCGGCATTGCCGGCATGAACGATCTTCACAAGGTCGGCCGGGTCGCCGGCAAGGCGATGGTCTATTTCCTCACCTTCTCGACGCTCGCGCTGATCGTCGGCCTCATCGTCGCCAATGTCGTCCAGCCTGGCGCCGGCCTCAACATCGATCCGGCCTCGCTCGATGTCCAGGCCGTGAATACCTATGCCGCAAAGGCCCACGAGCAGTCGGTCACCGGCTTCCTGATGAACATCATCCCGCCAACGATTGTCGGCGCCTTCGCGGATGGCGACATCCTGCAGGTGCTGTTCTTCTCGGTTCTGTTCGGCATGGCGCTGGCGATGGCCGCAGAGACGGGCAAGCCTGTCGTTTCGTTCCTTCAGGCGCTCATCGCGCCTGTCTTCAAGCTCGTCGGCATTCTGATGAAGGCCGCCCCGATCGGCGCTTTCGGCGCAATGGCCTTCACCATCGGCAAATATGGCATCGGTTCGGTCGTCAACCTCGCGATGCTGGTCGCGACGTTCTATTTCACCGCCTTCCTCTTCGTGTTCGGGGTTCTCGGCGCGGTCTGCCGCTACAACGGCTTTTCGATCTTTTCTCTCATTCGCTACATCAAGGAAGAGCTGCTGCTTGTGCTCGCAACGTCCTCCTCGGAGGCCGCGCTTCCCTCGCTCATCCAGAAGATGGAGAAGGCCGGCGCCAGGCGTTCGGTTGTGGGTCTCGTCATCCCGGCCGGATATTCGTTCAATCTGGACGGCACCAATATCTACATGACGCTGGCGGCCCTCTTCATCGCGCAGGCGACGAACACGGATCTGTCAATCGGCGATCAGGTGCTGCTGCTGCTCGTTGCGATGCTTTCCTCCAAGGGCGCTGCAGGTGTGACAGGTGCGGGCTTTATCACCCTGGCTGCTACGCTCGCCGTAGTTCCGAGTGTTCCCGTTGCGGGGATGGCACTGATTCTCGGCATCGACCGCTTCATGTCCGAATGCCGGGCACTGACGAATTGCGTGGGTAACGCAGTGGCATCCCTCGTCGTCGCCCGTTGGGAAGGAGAATTGGACCGAGCGCAGATGAAAGCCGCCTTCTCCGGTCATCAACTTGCCGAGGCATCAGACCGGCTACCCTCCGCCGAGTAGGTCGACACACCGCGACCGGTTAAGTCGCCTGGCTGGTCACATGACCTGAACGATCGGCTCGCAGGCTCTAAACGGCGCCTCACGGACCATGTATCAGAAGCGCTAAATGTGTGAGTGCAAATCGTCGCCCCCCTAAGCGAATGAACCTTCCGTTATACCCGGCCGGTCTACGTCTGGAGTGCTGTTCGTCCAATACGCTGTTCAGTATGCGGACGTCTTCACTTTGCCACCCGAAACCATTGTCGAATCGCGCTAGGTGACAGAGAGCCAGCCTGCGCCAAAAACCAATCAGAACAGGACCCATGACCAAGCGCCCCACAATTGCCGATCTCGCCCGCGAAGCCCGAGTCAGCGTAGCAACGGTCGATCGGGTTCTGAACGCCCGCCATCCGGTGCGCGAGGAGACCGCGCGGCGGGTCCACGACGCCGCCCACGCGATCCGCTATCATGCCGCGGGGCTCATCAAGCAGCGCTTGCGGCGAGACCTTCCGCACTACCGTCTGGGCTTCATCTTGAGAAAACCGGCCCAGCATTTCTACCAAGACTTTGCGCGCGAGGTCGAAGCGTCGGTCAATTTGGCCCAGTCCTTCCACGGCATTCCGCTCATCGAATTCGCCCCGTCACATATGCCCAGCGACCTGATCGCACCGCTCAAGGATTTGGGCGCACGCTGCCATGCGATCGCGATGGTGGCACCGGACCACCCGAAAATTACAGCAGCGGTTGAGGACCTCAAGGCCAAAGGCATTCCGGTTTTCTCGCTGCTTTCCGATTTCGCCGCCGGCGTGCGACAGGGCTATATCGGCCTCAACAACCGCAAGGTGGGACGCACGGCCGCTTGGATGGTGTCCAAAGTCGCAAAACGGCCCGGCAAGGTGGCGGTGTTTGTGGGCAGCCATCGTTTCCAGGGGCACGAGCTCCGCGACGTCGGCTTTCGCTCCTATTGCCGTGAGAACGCGCCGATGTTCGAGGTGCTCGATCCGCTCGTGAACCTCGAGAAACGGCAGATCACCTACGAGGCAACGCTTGACCTCATGCAGCGGGAACCCGAGCTCGTCGGCTTCTATGTCGCCGGCGGCGGGATGGAGGGCGCCATCTCCGCGGTCCGGGAAGAGGGCAAAAGTCGGGATCTCGTCGCGATCGTGAATGAAATCACGCCGGAATCTCGGGCGGCACTCGCAGATAACATCATCACGATGGCGGTCGCCACGCCAATGCGCCGGCTTTCCCAGGAGCTGATAACGCTGATGACGCGGGCTATCGAGACCGGCACCGCTGAAACACCAGGACAGACATTTCTGCCGTTCGACATCCATCTGCCGGAAAATATATGAAACTGGATTCTATCGTAAGCGGGGAGTTTCCTTTCATAGATGAGAGAAAGTTGATTGATGATCCGATCCACGCGGGGTAGCCGCACCCCATAGGCCTCAGTCGCGGCCCAGGATGAAGCGCCGATTGGGTGAACGGATCGGCCGCGCGTTCAGGCGGAAGCGCGAGGTAAATTGCCTACATCCGCAGCGTCGACCTCGACCGGCTTCATTGCCAACATCCTCGACGTTGTCGGTGCAGGGCGGTGTCGTCAAGGATGCCTCACGCCAGTAGCCGAGCGAGGCCGGCAGTCCATTGGTCGACCTCGTCGACCGCCATCTCCCCGCCTGGCTGCGCGTGAAAAGCCGCGGCAAGGCCGGCAAAGTTGGCATTTAAGTGGGGCAAAACATCTTCTGGGACTTCGCACGCGAAATCGGAGGCGGCAGTCAATTCAGTACCAACCCGGGCATGTGTTCTGCTCGTTCCTGGCCATCGTACTCAGCAAGGAACTGCGCCGCTCTGCCGGGCCAAGGCCTGACGCCCGAATGGCAACCGCTCCTACGCGATCGCGACCGCCTCCAGGAAGCCACCATTGAAAAGGATGCTCGCGTCGTCACCACCACGTACGGCCAAAGTGGGCAACGTCTTGAAGGCAGCTGGCATCGCTCTGCCACACAACCTCGACGAACAACTCGCCTGAGATCAGCCCCAAAATGTGGTGGTAACACGTGCCGGCGCGCGCCTAACATGCTGATCAACGGCATTATTCTTACAGGCGGTGTTTAGGTGGGGCTAAATCTCTTCTGGGACTTCGCACGCGAAATCGGAGGCGGCAGTCAATTCGGTACCAACAACGGCAAGGTCGGATCCGGCGTGCCCGAGACGCTCAATAGCTTTCAAGCAAAGGCGCCAGGCGAGATGCCTCCTGCAACATCATTTCCCGCATCCATAGGCTTGCCGGATCAGTGTTGTGAAGCGCAGGCCATTGGACGGCCTCCGTGAATGCGGGATGAGGAAGTGGCGGCGGAAGTCCGACAATCCGCAGGGGTGTTGTTTGTGCGAAATGCTGCGCCAGCCGTAAGGGCATGGTCCCGATGCGGTTGGTGCCTGATAGGACGGGCGCGATCAGGCTAAAGCCCTGTACGACGACCTCGATACGTCTCTCGAAACCGTGCTCGAGCAAATACCATTCCTCCATGGTGGGCTGCCGGGTGTGCCTGAATTTGAGCACAACATGCCCCATCGACAAGTATCGGTCGAATGTAAGTGGCTCTGACAGCTGCTTGTTCGTGCCGCAGCCTACGCATACGAGCATATCTTCGAACAGGGCTGCGCGAGGATGTTTCGACATGAACACTTCCGGCATAATCAGAAAATCAACGTCGCCGCGCCGGAGAAGCTCCTCGGGGTCGTCGGAAATAGGCAGACATTCGAAGCGGACGGCGGGAGCTTCCCGCGCAGCACGCTCTACGATCTTCTTAAAAAATACGAGCGTGAGGTAATCGGAAAGCATGATTCGGAAGAGACGAACCGATTGGGCTGGGTTAAAGGCGTCGGAGGAAATAATCGATAGCTGGATGTGCAGCAATGCGTCCCGGACTGCTGGGGCGAGCCCCTCCGCGCGCGGTGTCAAAATGAGCTCGCGGCCGTTCATCGCAAATAGCTCATCGCTGAAATAGGCGCGTAACCGAGCGACGGCGGCGCTCATGGCCGGCTGGCTCAGGTTAATACTGTTGGCCGCGGCAGTGACTTTACGCTCCCTGATCAGAGCGTCCAGCACAACGAGGAGATTTAGATCCAGCCCCTTAAAACGCATGCCCTGATCTATCCAGCGTGTGGATGGGTACCATCTAAACAATCAATTTTACGAATTTACGAACCATGCATTAGAGGAACGTAAATGACCGACGTCAAGCTAAAATCGACGGCGCCGCGACACGGGCGGGAACATCGAGAGAGCTCATTTGCGAGCCCGACCGGCTGGCTCACCTTCGCTAACGACAACGGTTGAGTGCAGCCAACAACGCCGCCGCTTTGGCCGGGTAATGCGGCCCGCAACAAACTAATATGAAGAGAGGTCCTGAATGCGCCCTCAGGTGCAGTGGAAGTTGTGCTGGGAAAACGAGTTGCAGCTCTCCGATCACGTCGAGCTCGCCGAGTTCTTTCGTAATACCTACGGGCCGACCGGGGCGTCCAACGCAGAACCGTTCGAAGGTAGTCGAAGCTGGGCCGGAGCCAGGCCTGAACTCCGCGTAATCGCCTATGATTCGAGCGGTGTAGCGGCTCACATGGGCGTACTGCGCCGTTTCATCAAGGTTGACGCCGTCGACCTGTTGGTGGCTGAGCTGGGCCTGTACGGGGTACGTCCGGACCTTGAGGGTCTCGGAATCGCCCATTCAATCCATGTCATGCTTCCAATACTGCAGGAGCTTGGCGTTCCATTCGCTTTCGGAACGGTCCGGGACGCGCTGCGGAATCATGTTGAGAGGTTCGGGCGGCGATACAGCCCTTTGGCCGTTTTGTCGGGAATTCGCGTGCGCTCCACCCGACCAGAGGCGCGCCTCGACCTGCCGCCCACACGCATCGATGACGCACTCACCATTGTTCTGCCAGTTGGACGGCCGATCAGCGATTGGCCCACGGGCACGATGATCGATCGGAACGGACCAGAGCTATGAGCCGTCCCGATTGCTTGTACGAAGTGCGCCGTGAGTGCTCTGACGGCACCGGCCGTCGCAGCGTTTATCTGACGTTTGACGACGGTCCCAATCCACTTTTCACACCGGAGATTCTCGATGTGCTGGCAGAGCAGCGGGTGCCGGCGACTTTCTTCGTCATCGGCGCCTACGCCTTAGAGCACCCGGATCTCGTCCAACGAATGTTTGCAGAAGGGCACGAGCTAGGCAACCACACGATGACTCATCCGAATCTGAACAAATGCGGCTTCGGCGAAGTGCAACGTGAGGTCTTTGGAGCGAACGGCGCCATCACGAGGGCATGCCCGCAGGCCTCGGTGCGCTATATTCGCGCGCCCTATGGCGCCTGGAGCGAAGAAGTCTTCACAGCGTCACAGATCGCCGGGCTGGCGGCCCTCCATTGGTCCGTCGACCCTCGAGATTGGTCTCGCCCTGGGGTCGGCGCGATTATCGATAAAGTGCTCGCCTCTGTCCGGCCGGGCGCAATCGTACTCTTGCACGACGGATGCCCTCCCGGCGAGTTGAGCCAAGGCGCTCACGTCGGTCTGCGCGACCAGACGGTCACGGCGCTGTCCCGGCTGATTCCAGCACTGCATGAACGCGGATTTGTAATCCGCTCACTTCCCCAACATCACTGAACAAACGAGATCCCATGACTCTTCTTGGTACAACCAGCACTGTCGCCATATCGCTTTATGCGCTGCTCTCGACTGCTTATAAGAGCATGCAGGGGCTTTATGCTCTGCCGACAAACGACTCATCGGCGTTGGAGGATCTCGTCGGCTCCGATCAACTGCCCAGCGTGGATGTCATCGTCCCCTGCTTCAACGAGGATCCGGGCACGCTTTCAGAGTGCCTGGCTTCCATTGCAGACCAAGAATACGCCGGAAGACTTCGGGTCTATGTGGTTGATGACGGTTCTGGAAATCGCGAAGCCGTAGGAACTGTCCACGAAACCTACGCGCGCGACCCTAGGTTCGACATCATTTTGCTTCCTGAGAATGTTGGAAAGCGCAAGGCGCAGATCGCCGCGATACGCCGCTCATCCGGGGATATGGTGCTTAACGTTGATTCAGACACGATACTCGCGTCCGACGTCATTACCAAGCTTGTACCGAAGATGCGAAATCCAGCGGTCGGCGCGGTCATGGGTCAGTTGACGGCCAGTAACCGGAGCGAGAGCTGGCTGACCAGGCTGATAGACATGGAGTACTGGCTGGCTTGCAACGAGGAGCGCGCGGCACAGGCTCGCTTCGGTGCCGTTATGTGCTGTTGCGGCCCATGTGCCATGTACCGCCGGTCTGCGCTCCTTTTGTTACTGGACCAGTACGAGTCGCAATTTTTTCGGGGCAAGCCAAGCGACTTCGGTGAGGATCGCCATCTCACTATCCTCATGCTGAAAGCAGGCTTTCGAACCGAGTACGTTCCGAGCGCCATCGCGGCCACAGTCGTTCCGAACAGACTCGGACCGTATCTGCGCCAACAACTCCGTTGGGCACGAAGCACATTCCGGGACACGCTGCTTGGGCTGCGCTTGCTGCCCGGCCTCAATAGCTATCTCACGTTGGACGTGGTCGGACAGAATCTCGGGCCGCTACTCCTCGCCCTATCGGTACTAACGGGCCTCGCACATTTCGCACTGACAGGCACTGTGCCTTGGTGGACAGGATTGATGATTGTGTCCATGACCATGCTCCGATGCAGCGTGGTAGCATTTCGCGCTCGACAGTTTCGATTTCTGGGCTTTTCCCTGCACACGTTCATCAACATCTTTCTCTTACTTCCCTTGAAGGCCTACGCGCTGTGTACATTGAGCAATAGCGATTGGCTGTCGCGAAGCTCTGCTGTCCCTACGTCTTCGGGATTAGCGCTTCGGGCAACATTTGCGGCGACCAGTGATCGCTAATTACCTAGGTGGACGAGAGGTGGACGAGTTTGACCCAGAACATGAATCATCAGTTGCTCGATCGGGAATTGGCCGCAGACGATCCGTGGCGCCTCGACGGCAATCCGTTCGAGCGGGAGCGCCACACGCAAATGCTCCAGCTGGCGCTTGCCCAAGGCTCCATTACAAATGCCCTCGAAGTCGGGTGCGCTGCCGGCGCATTCACGGAAAAACTAGCCCCCTACTGCCAAGGGCTCACCGTCATCGATGTCGTGGCGCAAGCGATTGCTCGAGCACGTCAACGGATAAAGGAGCCGTCGCGCATCAACTGGATAGTCTCCGATGTTCAACAGTTTTCGACGGACGAGTTGTTTGACCTGATCGTTGTGGCGGAGGTCCTATACTACCTCGAAGACATAGCCGAGATGCGCGCGGCCGTCAAAAACCTGGTGCGGGTGCTTGCGCCAGGCGGGCATCTGATCTTCGGATCGGCAAGGGATGCTAATTGCCGTCGCTGGGGTCACGCCGCTGGTGCTGAGCCGGTCATCGCCATGCTGAACGAAACGTTGATCGAGGTAGAGCGTCTTGAGTGTCGGGGCAAGTCGGTCAACGAAGACTGCTTGCTCGTCCGTTTCCGGAACCCGCTTTCCGCTTCCTGATGAATCGAATCTATCGCCGTTAACGTGGAGACACTATGCGCATCTGTGGTACCAAGCTGACCCATGATGGGGCGATCGCCCTTGTCGAGGATGGACGGCTCGTCTTCTGCGTTGAGCAGGAAAAGCGGCACAACAATCCGCGTTATCAAACCATCGATAATCTCGACGCAATTGTCGCCGCTTTGGCGGAACAGGGGCTAAATCCTTGTGATGTCGATCAGTTCGTTATCGACGGCTGGGATGGCGAAGACGAGTCACAGTTTCAGGTCCGGCAGGCAACCAAGCAACCGCCAGTCTTGGCATCCCTCTCGGTAAAATGAACCCATGTCCATGGTAGCGATCGATCTTACTGACGTAAGCAAAACTTATGACAAGCTCGTTGTCGACAGACTGTCGTTCCGCGTTGCGGCGGGGGAATGCTTCGGGCTCTTGGGACCGAACGGTGCGGGCAAAAGCACGATTGCGCGTATGGTCCTCGGCATGACATCGCCTGATGCGGGGAAGATTACTGTGCTCGGCGCTCCAGTGCCGGCGCGCGCGCGTTTGGCACGTATGCGCATCGGCGTGGTCCCGCAGTTCGACAATCTTGATACCGCGTTCACTGTACGCGAGAACCTGTTGGTGTTCGGGCGCTACTTCCGGATGAGCAGACGCCAGATCGAAGCGGTCATACCGTCGCTGCTTGAGTTCGCCCGCCTCGAGAACAAAGCGGATGCGCGCGTCGCCGAACTGTCCGGCGGCATGAAGCGGCGCCTGACGCTCGCGCGTGCGCTGATCAATGACCCGCACTTGCTGGTGATGGACGAGCCGACCACCGGCCTCGATCCGCAGGCCCGCCACCTGATCTGGGAACGGCTGCGATCGCTGCTGGCGCGGGGCAAGACTATTCTTTTGACTACCCATTTCATGGAAGAGGCCGAGCGGCTGTGCGATCGGCTGTGCGTTATGGAGGAGGGGCGCAAGATCGCCGAAGGCCGCCCGTCCGCACTCATTGACGAGCAGATCGGCTGTGACGTGGTCGAGGTCTACGGCGGCAATCCGCATGAACTGGGTGCGCTGATCCGGCCGTACGCACAGCGCATCGAGGTGAGCGGTGAGACGCTTTTTTGCTATGCACCCGATCCGGAGCAGGTGCTGGTGCAGCTACGCGGGCGCGCGGGTCTGCGCCTTCTGCAGCGTCCCCCCAATCTCGAGGATGTGTTCTTACGGCTAACCGGGCGCGAGATGGAGGACTGAACAATGGGCGAACGTTATGCGGCGGGCATGCCCGCCAATGCGTGGAATTGGGTCGCGGTTTGGCGCCGCAACTATCTTGGATGGAAGAAAATCGGGCTTGCATCGGTTCTCGGCAACCTCGCCGATCCGATGATCTATCTGTTCGGTCTCGGCTTTGGCATCGGAACAATGATAGGTCCTGTTGAGGGCACTTCGTACATTGCGTTTCTCGCGGCTGGCATGGTTGCCACAAGCGCGATGGCATCGGCGACCGCTGAAACGGTTTACGGGAGTTTCGGCCGCATGGACAACCAGCGCACCTGGGAAGGAATGCTATGCACTCAGCTAACGCTCGGCGATATCGTACTCGGCGAATTGGCGTGGGCAGCCACCAAGGCCCTGATGGCGGGCACAGCAATCACTATTGTTGCCACCACGCTCGGCTACACATCGTGGCCATCCATCCTCTGCTTGCTGCCAGTCATCGCTCTCAGTGGCCTCGCCTTCGCGAGTCTAGCGATGGTCGTCACGGCGCTTGCGCCCAGTTATGAATATTTCATATTTTATCAAACGCTTGTTATAACACCCATGCTGTTCCTTTGCGGCGCCATGTTTCCGGTCAACCAATTGCCCGGCGCTTTTCAGGACGTTGCCTCCTTGTTGCCGCTCGCACATGTAATCGACCTCATTCGTCCGGCGATGCTTGGCCGTCCGGTCGGCAGCATGGGCCTGCATATCGGCGCGCTTTGCATATACACGGTTTTGCCGTACTTCCTGTCAGTTGCTCTTTTTCGTCGTCGGCTGATGCGTTGACGCCACTCACCATTCGTAAAATTGATTGTTTGGGCGATACCCATCCACGCGTCGGATAGGTCAAAACATGCGTTTTAAGGGGCTCGATCTAAATCTCCTCGTTGTGCTGGACGCTCTGATCAGGGAGCGTAAAGTCACTGCCGCGGCTCGCAGTATTAACCTGAGCCAGCCGGCCATGAGCGCCGCCGTCGCTCGGTTACGCGCCTATTTCAGCGATGAGCTATTTACGATGAACGGCCGCGAACTCATTTTGACACCGCGCGCGGAGGGGCTCGCCACAGCAGTCCGGGAGGCATTGCTGCACATCCAGCTATCGATTATTTCCTGGGACGCTTTTAACCCGGCCCGATCGGATCGTCGCTTCCGCATCATCCTTTCCGATTACCTCATACTCGTATTTTTTAAGAAGATCGTAGAGCGTGCTGCGCGGGAAGCTCCCGCCGTCCGCTTCGAATGTCTGCCTATTTCCGACGACCCCGAGGAGCTTCTCCGGCGCGGCGACGTTGATTTTCTAATTATGCCGGAAGTGTTCATGTCGAAACATCCTCGCGCAGCCCTGTTCGAAGATATGCTCGTATGCGTAGGCTGCGGCACGAACAAGCAGCTGTCAGAGCCACTTACATTCGAGCGATACTTGTCGATGGGGCAGGTTGTGCTCAATTTCGGGGACACCCGGCAGCGCTCCATCGAGGAACGGTATTTGCTCGAGCACGGTTTCGAGAGACGTATCGAGGTCGTCGTACAGGGCTTTAGCCTGATCCCGCCCGTTCTATCAGGCACCAACCGCATCGGGACCATGCCCTTACGGCTGGCGCAGCATTTCGCAAAGTCAACACCCCTGCGGATTGTCGAACTTCCGCCGCCACTTCCTCCCGCATTCACGGAGGCCGTCCAATGGCCTGCGCTTCACAATAATGATCCGGCAAGCCTATGGATGCGGGAAATGATGTTGCGGGAGGCATCTCGTATGATTACCCCGCCTAAGAGCACCGGACGTCTCAGTTGTCGGCCGAATTGAGAAACTGACCCCCTCGGTTAGGAGAGGAGGCATGGATGGCGATTGGGATTGGGCGATTCCTGCATTGTCGAGAACGATGCAGGGAGAGCAGATCCTTCAGCCTGAAGAGGTGGCGGCGATGCTGCGGCTGCATGAGCTTGGCTGGGGAATGAACCGACGGGCGAAGGAATTCGGGTGCGCGCGCAACACGGTGCCTCGGTATCTAAGCGAGGGCGGGACTGTTCCGTTTCGCAAGCCTGTGCGGCCGACCGCGTTTGACGGACTGTACGATTGGCTGCGGGAGCGCTTCTTCCCCCATGGCTCGGGCTGGATGACGATCTCGACCCGCTCCAGATGCGCCGGGAACGCCTTGCGCGGTCGCGCAGCACGTCGCGGCTCGCCTGTCGGTCTTGCGGCCTCGAGCTCGGACTCAATCGCGCCGAGCCCGGTCTGGATTTCGTCGAAGGCGAAGGCCTGCTGGTCCCGTTCGAGCTTCTCGGAGCTGCGACCGAAGCGGCGCGCTCCAGCTGCTTGACGATCCCATGAAGGTCGGCGATCCGCTCCTGGGCAGGCTCGTTGAGTGTCGCCATCCGGACGATCTCGGCCTTGAGTGTTTCGCTCCGGAGTTGTTGCAGTTCGGCCTTCTCCGCCGCCATGGCGACGAACATCGCCTTGAGCGTATCGATGTCCGCGGGAAGGGCCGAAGCGCTTCTCGTCATGACGCCGACAGAAGCTTATTGTGCACGGCCTGAAGCCCGCCTTTTGCGCCTGAGTCACTTCGCCACGGCCTCGGGCCGATGTCGGGCGCCGTCTCCGTTCGGCTCGAACGCGCGTCCAGTCCATGCCTTCCGAGCGCCATCAGTTCGGCGCGGCAAGCCGGATCACGCCGTTCTCCACCCGCGGCCAGCGGAACTTGTCCTCGTCCAGCGCTTACGGTGCGGGTATGCCGGCGTCGAGCAAACAGAGAGAAGTTTGGGGCCGAACCAGGTCGGCCCCATTACGAAGTGTTGTCCTGGTGGTTTGAGTGTCGAATCTTCAGATCGATTGCTTGGGCGACCAGCGTCCCCGCCGCCAGCGAGCCCGCAACTGCTCAGCAGAAGGAAGTGAACGGGAGTGCATCCATTTCGTAAATGTGTGTCTATCCAAGCAATCGATTTCTCTAATTATCCGATGAGCAATATGAACGCGTCAGGCAGGGTGCATCATTAGGAGTATTTTTCGATGGCAAACATTATCGAGGGTGGCCCGAATGCCGAAACACTCATCGGCACCGAGCGTGAAGATTGGATGGAGGGTTTCCAGGGCGGTGACTGGATTGACGGTCGTGGCGGCAACGACGAGATCTCGGCTGGCCCGGGCAGTGACCGAGCCCTTGGCGGCGAGGGTAACGACCGCATCTTCGGCGGAGATGGCTGGGACGATCTCTCCGGCGACAACGGCCGCTTCAACGCGCGCATCTCCGGTGACGACAATGACAGGCTCAGCGGCGGTCCCGGCCAGGATGTCCTCTACGTGGGTGACGGCCAGGACACGTTGACCGGGGGCACCGACAATGACACGTTCGTGTTCCAGTTCCACAATCCGGTGCCTGGGGTTGTCGGGTCGAAGTCGGACATTACCACTATCACCGATTTCAACCCGGCGGAGGACAAGTTCGCCTTCGATGCGGTGGGCCTCTACAATGACGGTTTTGGCGCGAACTTCGTCAACAACGCCAGCATACAGTCCGGCTACCCGGTGGGCAGCTTCTACAGTGGTGCGGCCTCAGGTGCGAACGGCGAACACGTCGTGGTAATCACTGGCGAATCTTTCAACTCTGCTTCTGAAGCCGCGAGTGCGATCTCCGGCGAGCACGCCGGCGACATCATTGTCTACCAAAGCAGCTACACCGACAGAGTCGCAACTCTGGCCTATGTCACGGCCGACAACAGCGCGCATGAGTTCGCCCACCTGGGCGGTGTGGTCACCGTGGCCGACCTAGGCCTGACCGCGTCGGACTTCACCTTCGTTTGATCCAGAAAACCCATACGGAACAGCGCCCCGCCCCCCCGGGGCGGGCGCTTTCCGTTTCCGCTACTTGCGATGGGCCGGGGCGCCCGGGAGCAGTCGCAGCGTGTACAGCTTGACGAAGCCCTGCACGTCGCGCTGGTCGTACACCGAAATCTCCCTGAAGGCGTGGGCGGTAAGCCTGTTCGGGCCCTTGCGGCCGGCCACGATGACGTTGCCCTTCCAAACCTTCAGCCGGACGGTGTTGTTGACCCGCTCTATCAAACGCCGGGACCAAACATATTTGGCGGGAGCACTGATCCTGACTCAGCGAGCGGATGCAGTCGATCGCCGTTCGGGAAGCAATATAGGGAGCTGGGTGCCAGATCCTCACGGAGATCTACCTGAATAACCATTCCTTGAAGGATTCAGCTTTGAGACCCTTCCCTCTGACTGCCGCAATCTGGGGTATTGTGTTGATCAGCGGCGTGGTCAACGTGCTTGCGCTGATCTCGCCGCTGTTCATGCTTCAGGTCTATGACCGCGTTCTGGCAAGTGGCAGCGTATCGACGCTGGTGGGGCTCGTCGTGCTTGCTACAGGGCTTTATGCGTTCCAATGCCTGCTCGACATTTTGCGCGCGCGCGTGCTGCTGCGGATTGGCGAGCGTTTCGATGAACAGTTTTCCGGACGCGTTCACGATGCGATCGTTCGCCTTCCGCTTTTAACGCGCATGCCGGGCGACGGCTTGCAGCCGCTTCGCGATCTCGACAATATTCGCGGATTCTTAGGTGGAAACGGTCCGACAGCGTTCTTCGATCTGCCATGGATGCTGCTTTATCTTGGCATTTGCTTCCTCTTTCATTTCTGGATCGGCATGACGGCACTTATCGGGGCGATCGGTCTCACATCTCTGACACTCCTTACCAACACTCTCTCGCAAGGGCCGATACGCGATACCATTGACCACAACATGGTACGCAATGGTCTACTGGAAGCAGCGCGCCGCAATGCCGAGGTCGTGCAAGCTCTCGGTCTCGGAAAGCGGATCGCTGCCCGATGGCACAAGGCCAATGCCAAGTATCTGGCCGCCAACCGGAAAGTCGGGGACGTGGCAGGTGGGCTGGGTGGCATTTCAAAGTCGCTGCGCGTGCTGCTGCAATCGGCCATTCTTGCCGTCGGCGCGTACCTTGTCATCAGGCAGGAGACTACGGCCGGGGTCATGATTGCCAGTTCGATCACGATGGGGCGTGCGCTGGCTCCGGTCGATCTGGCCATTTCAAGCTGGAAACCCTTCCTCATGGCGCGCCAGGGTTGGGCGCGGCTGGAGGACCTCCTGGGAAAGGTTCCTGAAACCGCTCCTGTTATGCCAATGCCTGCACCTGAACGCGAACTCCGCCTCGAAGGCGTGACAATCGTTCCGCCCGGCGAAAGGAAGCCGACCGTGACCGGCCTTGCGTTTGCCGTTCAGGCGGGAAGCGCACTCGGGATCATCGGTGCATCGGGTTCGGGCAAGTCGACACTCTCGCGCGCCATCGTCGGCGCATGGGCGCCGGTCGCCGGAAAGGTTCGCATCGACAGCGCAAGCCTCGATCAATGGGACCGGGAAGCGCTAGGCCGTCATATCGGCTATTTGCCGCAAGGTGTTGAACTGTTCGACGGCACCATTGCCGAAAACATCGCTCGTTTTGAAGACGATCCTGACCCTGAGGCTATTGTCGCCGCGGCGAAGGCAGCGGGCACGCACGAACTGATCCTCCGATTTGAGCACGGCTACGAAACTCCGATTGGTGAGGCCGGATCGGCACTTTCCGCCGGGCAGCGCCAGCGTATCGGTCTTGCCCGTGCTCTTTATCGAGACCCTTTCCTTGTCGTGCTGGATGAACCCAATGCCAATCTCGATGCGGAAGGCGAGGCTGCGGTCGTTAAGGCGATCGCCTCCGTGCGCGAGCGCAAGGGCATTGCGGTTGTCGTTGCCCATCGGCCGAGCGCCATCCGCGCCGTGGATTTGGTGTTGGTGATGGAAGGTGGACGGCAGCGAGCATTCGGTGCGCGTGATGAAGCGCTTTCCAAAGTCCTTAAGGGGGCAGCGATGGCATCAGGCGCTGGGGTCAAGGCCATCGAGTCTACACAGGATAACGAGCGCGCTGACATGGAGGATCCCGGTGTCCGGCATTCATCAGAACAATGACGTTTCCAGGTCCATTCGCCGGCACCTGGTGGCGGGCCTGCTGGCGAGCGTGATCTTTGTGGGAGGAGCCGGAGCCTGGGCGGCCTTCACGAATCTCTCCGGCGCGGTTGTCGCGTCCGGACACTTTGTCGTCGATTCCTATGTGAAGACGGTGCAGCACCCGACCGGCGGGGTGGTGGGAGAAATCCTGGTGCGCGAAGGCGATAAAGTAAAAGCCGGCGACATCCTCATGCGGCTCGATGCCACCCAGACGCGCGCCAATCTCGCCATAGTCACCAAGCGGCTCGATGAGCTGGCCGCCCACCTGGCACGACTCGAAGCTGAGCGTGACGATCTGGCGGAGATCGCCTTCCCGGACTGGCTGCTCGCCCGCAGAGATGTTCCGGACGTAGCTTCGGCAATACATAGCGAGACGCGGCTGTTCGAATTCCGCAGACAATCCCGCGACGGAAAGCAGGCGCAGCTAGCGGAACGCATTACTCAATATGAGCACGAGATCGAGGGACTCAAGGCGCAGGAAATTGCCTGTGAGGAAAGCATCGAGATTCTCCAAAAGGAAATTGCTGCCCTGAGTGGACTGCGCGACCAAGGCATTGTCTCGGACCAACGCTTGAACAGCCTGAAGACGCAGGTTGCCACTTTCGGCGGCGAACGCGGTGAGAAGATTGCATATCAGGCACAGGCGGCAGGCCGCATAGCCGAAACGCGCCTGCAGATCCTGCAGATCGATCAGGATCTCAAGACGGAAGTCGGCCAGGAGCTCAGAGAGGTTCAGGCGCAGGTTGGGGAGTATGTTGAGCGCAAGGTGGCGGCTGAAGACGAACTGCGACGGATCGATATTGTCGCGCCGCAGTCAGGCGCCATTCAACAACTCGCAGTTCATACGGTCGGCGGAGTGATCACGCCCGCCGATCCGATTATGCTAATCGTGCCGGAAGGCGACGATCTTGCGCTGGAAGTACGGATCACCCCGAAGGACATCGACCAAATCCAGCTTGGTCACAAGGCCATGCTGCGGATGTCAGCCTTCAATCTGAGAACCACGCCGGAATTGAACGGATATGTCAGCCGGATCGCAGCCGATCTGGCGACGGACGAAAAAACCGGCATTTTCTATTACCTGGTGCGTCTATCGGTTTCGCATGCGGAACTGACGAAGCTCAAGGACCTGACGCTCGTGCCCGGCATGCCAGCCGAAGCGATGGTCCAGACGGGCGAGCGTACGGCGCTTTCCTATTTTGTGAAGCCGCTGTCGGACCAAATCAGTCGGGCATTCCGGGAGGAATGAAATTAATCCAAAGGAATATTTTGTTGGTATTTCTGTTGGTTGGTACGGTTGCTATATGAGTCATAACCATCTGAAAACACAGCCAGATTTTCTTCACTTGGATTCCGCCTCTGACTCAGATTCGTGGTTCGGCGGTCATTTTGCCCTTCCAAGTCGCCGCCCATTCAGTTCTTGGCCTCGAGCGCATTAAGATACCCATCATCGTACACAAAGGCTGGAAAAGAGTCCCGTGTCTTGAGCGATCCTAGGTCTGGAGACCTAGGGTGAGCCTGCAAGCACAGGGCCAGGACATGATTGAGCGTCTACAATATTGGGACAGGTGCATAGGAAGACAGGCAGGCGTTAAAGACGCGCTTTCACGCTAAACCGATGCTACGCACCCCGAGCGTCTTGCCGCCCTCGCTCCCGCCGGTAGGAATCAATCGCGAGCAGGCTGCGACGTTCATCGGCGTAAGCTCAACGACCTTTGATGAAATGGTCCAGGACGGCCGGATGCCGCAGCCACGAATGCCGAGCAAGGGGCGCATTGTTTGGGACGTCGAGGAACTTGTATTGGCGTTTCGAAAGCTCCCTCACCGCCAAATCGGAGGAGCACCAAAGCTTGACGAAGATTCGCCGCCACTAGACAATCCTTGGGATCGAAAACCACGAACATGACGGATGAGCCCGTGAAGGTCGATCTTAAGGGCGTAGTGAAGGACACTGATCGCCACGGCAATGATCGGTACTATTTTCGCGCACCGGGTCGGAAGAAGGTCCGGCTCCGTGAACCGACCGGCAGCGACGAGTTCCTCGAGGAACTGCGCTGCGCGCGCGCCGAGGTCACTTATGTTCGGCCCGGCACTCTTCCCGAGATTTGCCGGCGCCTCCCCAAGCCTTCCGAGCCAGCGAAGAAAGGCACGTTGCTGTGGCTTTGCCAGGAGTATTACCGTCGGGGCGGCACGGAAATCACCCAAGACACTATGGCGCGCCGACGAGCAATTCTGGAGCGCGTATGCGAATTACCTCATCCCCTCGAAGGTGACCCGGATCCTCAGTATCCCACCAAGGGATCTCTGCCATTCGCCGGTATGAAACGGTCTCATGTTAAGGAGATCAGGGACACCAGGCTCGACGCCCTTGGCGCCGCAAACAATATCGTAAAAGCCATCAGCGCGATGTTTGAGTGGGCAAAGGACACAGAGATTCCGGGCGTCGACTCCAATCCCGCCCGCGGCATCAGACGGCTGAAGAGCGGCGACGGCTGGCACCCATGGGACTTGTCGGAGATCGTTCAATATGAGAAGCGGCATCCGCTGGGTACCGCAGCCAGACGTGCGCTCTCGATCTTCATGTTTACTGGCCTGCGGTTGTCGGACGTCGCGATCTTCGGTCGACAGCACATCACGCTCGTCTACAACGAGGAGACCGAGCAGTGGGAGAAGTGGATCAGAATCAAGCCTGGGAAGACCAGTCGTAACAAGGATGCGGTGTTGGTAGAGCTCCCGCTGCTGCCCGAACTAGAGGCGGAACTTGAGCACACGCCCTCCGACCAGATGACATTCCTGGTCAATGAATATGGTCGCCCGTTTTCGGAGAACGGTCTAGGTAACAAGATGCGCCAGTGGTGTGACCAAGCTGAGCTGCCGCACTGCAGTGCTCATGGAATTCGCAAGGCCGGCGCGACGATCGCCGCTGAGAACGGCGCGACCCACGAGCAGCTGAAGGCGATATATGGGTGGACGACGTACCAGCAGCCCGACCACTACATCAAGAAAGCGCGTCGCCGGAAGGTAGCGAGAGCGGCGAAATACCTGCTGGTTATCGATCGAAAAGAGAACAAAATTGTCCCACTTTCTGAGGCGGTTGAAAGAGGTGGGACAAAAATGGCCAAAAAATCCAATTAAATCAACGGCCACAAAAGCCAATGGTGGGCCCGGAGGGACTCGAACCCCCAACCAAGCGGTTATGAGCCGCCGGCTCTAACCATTGAGCTACAGGCCCCACACGCGGCTGGATTAATGTTTTTCCCCGAATCGCACAAGGCTTTCCGAACTGGCTGGCCGAGATCGTCCCAAATCAGCCCATATTCAGACATTAGAGCGACGTGCGTCCACTTAGACGCGCAAAGTGCGCTCTAACGCTTTGAATCTACGCATCGTGCTTTC
This sequence comes from Mesorhizobium sp. M1312, assembly GCF_040318115.1. NCBI lineage: Bacteria > Pseudomonadati > Pseudomonadota > Alphaproteobacteria > Hyphomicrobiales > Phyllobacteriaceae > Mesorhizobium > Mesorhizobium sp. M1312. The sequence goes on from NZ_JAMYLQ010000010.1 coordinate 157,546, forward strand.
CGAAATCGATTCCGATTTTTGAGGCGATGCGGTAGTCGACAAGCGCGACTGGATCGCAGACCGAGGAGATTTTTATGACCAGACATCTTTTGCCCTTAGCGTTCGCCGCCGCAATCGCTTTTCCGGCGATGGCCGGCGCGGTCGATTCGCCGCCCCCGCCCCGCATCGTCGTCACCGGCGAAGGCGAAGCGACCGCGGCCCCCGATCTGGCGCTGCTGACGCTCAGCGTCATGCGCGAGGCCAAGACCGCGCGTGCCGCGCTCGATGCCAACAACGACGCCATGGCCTCCGTGATCGCCGCTATGAAGTCGGCTGGCATCAACGAGCGCGACCTGCAGACAGCCGGCATCCAGATCAGCCCGCGCTACAACTACACCAGCAAGCCGGACGGCAGCCAGGAAGCCGAACTCATCGCCTACCAGGTGACCAACACGCTTTCGGTGCGCATCCGCGACATCGACAAAACAGGCGAGATTCTCGACAAGGCGGTTTCGCTCGGCGTCAACCAGGGCGGCGGCATCTCGTTTTCCAATGAGGATCCGGCTGCAACTCTCACCGAAGCCCGCAAGAAGGCAGTCGCCGACGCCATGGCCAAGGCAAAGACGCTGGCTGAAGCCGCCGGCGTCAGCATCGGACGGGTGCTGGAAATCACCGACCAGAACGTCGCGCCGCCGCCGATACCGATGAACGCCAAGGCCTTCGACGCGGCCCGCGAATCGGTTCTGGTGCAGGCCGGCGAGAATTCCTACACGGTACAGGTCACTGTCACTTTCGAGTTGAAGTGACCGCCGCCGCCTGAACAGTTCGGCCTTTGCTGCATCAAAAACCCCGGAGGACTGGTCCTCCGGGGTTTTTTCGAGCCGCACCCGCCCTTGCGGAAAGGGGATCCGCTACTCCAGACCGACCTTCGCAGAAGGTCGTGTCTCCGGCTGATCTTCGCAGGAGATCATCTCCCAAGCCGACCTTCGCAGAAGATCCCGAACCGGTAGCTGACCGTTTACCGGTAGATAACCGGGCAGCCGCGTTCATTGGCGAACACGATCACCACGCGGTCACCGTACTGGCGGCCCGCGACTTTCACCGTGCGGCGGCTGACGTCGATGATTCGGGCGCGGCGCAGACCCATGCGCTCTGCTTTATTGAGGGCACGGTTCGGCGAGCAGGACCGGCGCCAGTCGCGTTCGCGGCGGCGTTCGCGATAGAAACCATCGTCGTCGCCGGTATAGACGCCGACGCGCGGATCGTTGTTATTGCCGAAGCCGAGATAGATGCTGTCTGCCTGGGCAGTGGCGGGGATAGCGGCAAGCGTGCCGAGCCCGATAAACGCCGAAAGGGCCGCCGTCTTAATCGTGTTGAACATTGTCTTCTCTCCTTGTTCAGGGCTTCCGCCTGTCTTGATCGAAACCGGTGTGTCTTGATCGAACCGATGTGTCTTGGTCGAACCGATGGGGAGGAGAATGCGCCTGCGTATCTGAACTTTTTACGAACCAGCCGTTCATATTGGGTTCATGTGGCAACAAGAGGTAATTTCGCAGTTTTCTCCGCTTTTCCGGTTCCGAACGATCTGACCGGTTCTGAACAATCTAGCCGGTTTTGAACAATCTGGATAGAAAACGCCCTGTCGCGCAGCCGGTTCCGGGCCCTGGCTCCCCCCTTAAGGCTCGTCGTCCAGCATGTGCTCGAAATAGTCGTCCGGCTCGGCAAGATCGGTCTCGCTGGCGCTGACCCGGCCGCGCATCGAGATGCCGGCCTCGTGCACCGTCTCGGCACTGCCCGACACCAGCCTGTGCCACCAGTAGAGATCGTGGCCCTCGGCGACCAGTCGGTAGGCGCAGGTTTTGGGCAACCAGCTTATAGTGCGCACATTCTGCGGCGTCAGCCCGACGCAGTCGGGGACACGCGCCAGCCGGTTGGCATAGTCCGAACAGCGGCAAGTTTCGGCGTCGAACAGCCGACAGCCGACGCTCGTCCAGTAGATCTCGCCGGTGTCTTCGTCCTCGAGTTTCGACAGACAGCATTTGCCGCAGCCGTCGCAAAGCGATTCCCACTCAGCTGGGGTCATCGCCTCGAGCGTCTTGATTTTCCAGAACGGCGTTTCCATTGACGGGATGTGGCCCCAGCTGGCGTCAAGGTCAAGCACCGCAACAGACGCAAACCCGGCCAGCACCATAGGCGGCACCATAGGAATGACACGAAGTCGCCTTCAAAACGCCGGCCAATCGCCCTTCCTGGCCGTTAATGCCTGCTAACCGGAACCAATCCGGTTGATGAACAGTTTGGGCCGGGATGGGACGCCAAAAGGAGGATTCTTAATGAAACGCCAACCACGGATTCTGGCAGGCACGGCACTTGGCCTGCTGATGGCGTCCGCGCCGTTGGGCGCATTCCCGCTGCAGGGCGGCGCCGCGTTCGGCCCACCGCAGCGTACCGCAACGCCCTTGATCCTGGCGCAATCGAATTGCCCCGAAGGCGAGTCGGCGGAAGGCTGCGCACAGCAGGCAGAACCTGAGCAGAAGCCTCGCAAGAAGCGCGAGCGGCAGGCTGAATCGGCTCCCACGGAGCAGGCGGCGCCTTCCGGCGATGAGCAAGAGGGCAATCAACGCAGAAAGAAGCGCGAGCAGCAACAGCAGACCGAATCAGCCCCTGCCGAACAGGCCGCCCCGGCCGAAGAGCAAAAACCGCGCAGAAAGAAGCGCGACCAACAGCAGCTCGAAGCAGCCCCGGCCGAACAGGCCGCCCCGGCCGAAGAGCAAAAACCGCGCAGGAAGAAGCGCGACCAACAGCAGATCGAAGCAGCGCCCGCCGAACAGGCCGCCCCGGCCGAAGAGCAGAAACCGCGCAGGAAGAAGCGCGACCAACAGCAGATCGAAGGAGCGCCCGCCGAGCAGGCGGCACCTGCCAACGACGAACAGCAGCCGCGCAGAAAGAAGCGCGACCAGCAACAGCAGATCGAAGCCGCACCCGCCGAAGAACCCCGCGAAAAGGCCGCACCTGCAAATGACAACGAGCAGGTCACGCCGCGCCGGAAGAAGCGGGACCAGGATCAGCAGATCGAAGCCGCACCCTCCGAACAGCCGGCCAGGGAGGAAACGCCCGACGGCGAGCAGGCCGAGCCGCTTCCGACCGACCGGCAAACGGCTCCCGCTGAGGGCGAAAAGCCCCGGGATCAGGCTAAGGAACGTCGCAAGAAGCCTATCGGCGAACAGCCGGCGCCGGGAGAGCAGCCCACATCCGGCGAGCAGCCCGCCGATGGCCAACAGGCCGCGCCCGCCGAAGGGGAAGGTCCGGCCCAGGGTGAGGCTCCCGTGTTCGACAGCCAGAAAGATGCCGTACGCAAGCGCAAGGGCGGCAGGGACAACGCGCAAGAGACGGGCGGCCAGGACGCGGGTGGTCAGCCCACGCAGCAGGACGGCGAGCAGGCGGAAGCCCCGAAGCCGGCTCCGGTCGACCAGGGACCGCCGCCCACCGACGACAGGGCGGCCCAGCAGGAGCTCAAGCTTGAGAGGATGGTTCCGGTGACGGAGGAAAAGGGCAAACGCGTTGAGCGTGTGCGCGGCGACGAGGACATTCGCCGCCGTCCGCGCCCGCAAGGGGTCGACGTCGTCAGGGAACTCGGCGACCGCGTTATCCTACAGTTCAACAACCAAACGATCGTCGAAAGCGACGATGCCCCGCGCATGCATCGTGGCGCGAGGAACGTCTACTATGAGGAACTGTCGGGCGATCGCACCCGGGAAATCGTCGAGCGTGACAACGGAATCCAGATCGTCACCATCCGCAACCGCTACGGCGACGTCATCCAGCGTTCACGCATCGCGCCCGACGGACGCGAATATGTGCTGAGCTATGTCGACGAGCGGCACTATGACGACGATAACGACTGGCGCGATCCGGGCGACGACCTGCCGCCGATTCGGATCGACATTCCGCGCGAGGAGTACATTTTGGACGCCGAAGACATCGAGGATCCAGACGACTACTATACCTTCCTCGAACAGCCACCGGTGGAAAGGGTTCAGCGCCTCTACTCGATCGACGAGGTTAAGCGCTCGGCCCGCGTGCGCGACATCGCGCGCCGCATCGACCTCGACACGCTGAACTTCGAATTCGGTTCAGCCTCGATCCCCGAAACCGAGGTGCAGAAACTGGAAGGCGTCGCCAGCGCCATGGAGAAGCTGCTGGAGAAGAACCCGGCGGAAACCTTCCTGATCGAAGGCCATACCGATGCCGTCGGCAGGCCGGAGGCGAACCTCGCTCTGTCCGACCGTCGCGCGGAGGCTGTCGCCGAAGCCCTGACCAATGCCTTCAGCATCCCGCCGGAGAACCTGACGACACAGGGCTATGGCGAGGAGTATCTCAAGGTCAACACGTCGGAGCCTGAGCGCGAGAACCGTCGCGTCGCCATCCGCCGCATCACCTCGCTGGTGGCGCCGGTGGCCAGCGCGAATTAAGCCATGGTCCCGAACCGAAGGTCAGCGAAGCAAAAAGTGTAAACCGGTTTTCGTAAAGACCGTGGCCAACTTAAAAGCAACGATTCCAGAAACCTGAACTGGTTTCTGGAATCTATACGGGAAGAAAGATCCCACCCCGGTTTCACCGGATGGGCAATTTCCGGCAATGAGCTGAGGGGGAAGGAGAATGTACGTCGCGATTTAACCAGGCATTGAATCGCGAGGTCGCCCACCCCAGATTCTGGCTAGGGCTTCCCTGCCCTGTCCCGACTCCAGCGGGACACATGAGCCCCGCCGGTACCCCCTCGCCGGCGGGGTTTTGTTTCCGGCTTCGGTGGAGAACCGAAGCCTATGCGGGGCCCAGACATTCCTCGCTTCCGCCTCAAACCCTTCCAAACGAAAGCGACCCGCCCGAAACACGGTGCTCAGACAGCAGCGCGATTCTCGCTAATAAATCCCCTTTATGTTTGTAACCGAATTCGCAAACACCTCGTCGGGCACGAAGAAATCGCCGGCAAGCGGGCCTGTCGCATCAGGCGCATAGATCGAAAAATCGCTGACGCGCTCGGCGCGCAGCACCTCCTCGTCGATGTAGAAATTGCCGGTCGCTTCGCGCGACGGCCTAAGCAGGATCGCATGCGCGGCATCGGCCATGATATCGGGCGAACGGCTCATCGCCGCCACTGTCGCCCCGCCCAGAAGATTGCGCACTGCTGCCGTATCGATCGTCGAGATCGGCCACAGCGAATTGACGGCGATGCCGTCCCTGGCGAACTCCGCGCTCATGCCCAGCGTGCACATCGACATGCCGAATTTGGCCATCGTATAGGCGACATGGTTCTTGAACCATTTGGCCTTCATGTCGAGCGGCGGCGCTAGATTCAAGATGTGAGGATTGTCAGCCAACTTCAGGTGCGGAATGCACATTTTGGAAACCAGGAACGTGCCGCGGGTGTTGATCTGGTGCATCAGATCGTAGCGCTTCATATCGGTTTCCAGCGTGCCGGTGAGTTGAATGGCGCTGGCATTGTTGATGCAGATGTCGATGCCGCCGAATTTTTCGACGGTCCGGGCGACTGCCTCGTCCACCTGCCCCTCCTCGCGTATGTCGCACAACATCGGCAACGCCTTGCCGCCTGCCTGCTCGATCTCCTCAGCCGCCGTGTAGATCGTACCCGGCAGCTTTGGATGCGGCTCGGCGGTCTTGGCCGCGACCGTCACATTGGCACCGTCGCGCGCAGCGCGCAGTGCGATCGCCAGCCCGATGCCGCGCGACCCGCCGGAGATGAACAGCGTCTTTCCCTTGAGCGACATGTCTTGCGCCTCCCTTGCAACATTACAGGCGTGATCCTTGCGCGGCGGTTGCGTGCCGCGCAAGGCCAAACACGCCGGATGTGAGTTACGCTGCGTAGGCTTGGAGGTTAGACCAGCACCAGGCCTTGCCGCATGGCGATGGCGATCGCGTCGGTGCGGTTGGCCGCACCTAGCTTGATCAGGATCGCCGCGACGTGGAACTTCGCCGTATGCACGGAAATGTTCAAGCGCCGCGCGATCACCTTGTTGGGCGCGCCCTCGGCCAAAAGCGCCAGCACTTCGCTCTCGCGCGGCGACAGCGGCGGCCGGCCGGCCCTGTCGTCGACCGGCTCCTCGTCGGAGAGGTCGTCGTCATGGAAGGCGAAATCGTCATGCCGGTCGGACAAAGGGCGGCCCTCGCCCGAGATCCGATAGCCAGCCGCCGCCAGCCGCGCGGCGGCAGCGATCAGCAGATCGTCCGCTGCCGCCGGAAGCACGGCAAATACGTTATCGGCCGGCCGCTGCCGCCTCCCTCGTTGAGACAGGAGCACCTGGGGTATCGCGGGATCGGTGGCCGCACCTTCCAGCCCTCCGCCCTCCAGGTCCCGTCTTTCCAGGCTATTGTCATCGACGATCGCGACATCCGCTCTGTCGCCGCTATCGCTGCTGCCAGCCACAATCGGCAGCAGATCGTCAGTCGCGGCAAGGGCCGTGGACAGGTGTTCGGCACGCACGGCGTCATCGAGCGCGATCAGTATCGTCAGCCGCCGCCTCGTGATCCCGTGACTTGCCATCGCTCTTCTCAGTTCAGCGGCTTTTCGCCGATGGTCAGCACGACATCGCGCCGTTCGCCGCCGCGCTCCACGCCGAGCGTCACCGACGCGCCGGCGCTGTCCGGCCCGAGCCTGCGGATCAGCTCGCGCGGACCATGCGCCGCTTCGCCGTCCCACGACACGATGATGTCGCCAAGATGCAGGCCGGCCGCTTTCGCCGGGCCATTGTCGTCGAGGCTCATCACCATCGCGCCATGCGTGTCGCCATTGCGGATCGGATGCAGGCCGGCGCCGAGATAGCCGCGCGCGACATGGCCCTTCTCGCGTAGCGTCGCTGCCGCCCGCTCGATCGTCTCGTAAGGCATGACCAGCGCCCGCCGGCGCGGCCCGAACAGCAGCATGCCGATCAGTGCGCCCTTAGCGTCGAGCACAGGGCCGCCCTCGAAACGGCCGCCGGCATTGACGGCCAGATTGATGCGCCGGTCGATCGTACCGCCGCGCATTGAGCGCCAGGCCGGACCGACCTCACCGACCGTGCCGAATGCGGCGAGCCCCGCACCGTCGCTATTGCCGACGGCGATGGCAAGGTGGCCCGGGCGCACCGTGCCTGCCTTGGCCAGCGACGGCGCGTCCGGCGCGCCGGTCGGCTTCAGAAGGGCCGTCCCCGTGGATGGATCCCGGCCGACCAGCTCAGCCTTCACCTTGTCGCCCGAAGAAAGCGTCAGGTCGATCTCCTCGCCGGCCTCCACCGCCTCCTCGGCAGCGATAAAATAGCCGTCGCGCCAATGGAAGGCGGTCGCGGTGCGATGCTGATGCGTGGCGAAGCTCGCCGTCGCCGGCGCCGCTGCGGCGGCTATATCGGCGACGGCGTCGGAAAATGCGCTCAGATTGAAGTCGCTCATCTTGGATCTCCTGGGTTTTTATCGCATCGGCCCGAAAATCGGAATCGATTTTCGGAAGCACGATGCGAGAACTCAAAGTCTTAGAGCGTACTTTGAGCGCCCAATGGACGCTCGTCGCTCTAACCCAGATATCGCTCGGCAGCGCGTTCGCGGGTACTCGCCTGACGGCTAGTTGGGCCTTGGACTGGCCATCTGGTCAGGTCGCGGCCGATCCGGCCGCTCCGCACATATAGGCATCCTTCTTCTTGCTCTAAAGACACGGAGCCCTGCCATGTCCCTCCCCGCCCAGCAATTGCAATTCGACGATGCGCTGCTCGATGATTATTCGGCAACGGTCGCCGATGCGGTGGACCGCATCGGTCCCGCCGTCTGCCGCATCGAGCGCATCGGCGGCGCCGGCGGCCAAGGCTCCGGCTTCGTCATCACGCCGGACGGGCTGGTCGTCACCAACTTCCACGTCGTCGGCGATGCCCGCAGCGTCCGCGTCACCATGCCGGACGGCGTCTCCAGGGAAGGCCGTGTTCTCGGCCGCGACCCCGACACCGACATCGCGCTGGTGCGTGCCGACGGCAGCTTTGCCGATATCGCGCCGCTCGGCGATTCCAAGCGCCTGCGGCGCGGCCAGATCGCCATTGCCATCGGCAACCCGCTCGGCTTCGAATGGACCGTCACATCAGGCGTCGTCTCGGCGCTCGGCCGCTCGATGCGTGCCTCCACCGGCCGGCTGATCGACGATGTCATCCAGACCGACGCAGCACTCAACCCGGGCAATTCCGGCGGACCGCTGGTGTCGTCGGCGGGCGAGGTCATCGGCGTCAACACCGCCATGATCCATGGCGCGCAAGGCATCGCCTTCGCGGTTGCGTCCAACACCGCCAATTTCGTCATTTCGGAGATCATCCGCTTTGGCCGGGTGCGCCGCGCCTTCATCGGTGTCTCGGCCGATACGACAAACCTGCCGCGCCGCGCCGCCCTTCTTTCGCAAGTGTCGAGCAGCACGGCGGTGCGCCTGCGCAGCGTCGAGGCGAACAGCCCGGCCGCCAAGGCCGGGCTCAGGGAAGGCGACATCATCGCCGCCATCGACGGACGCCCGGTCACCGGCGTCGATGATCTGGTTCGCCTGCTCGACGCCGAGCGCATCGGCCGCGAAACACTGTGCACGGTGGTACGCCGCTCCGGCATTACTCAGGTCACGGTGATGCCGGTGGCGCGAAGCTGACCATTATCGCGGCGCATAGATCTGGCCAAGCAGCGAAACCAGCAGCACTGCCAGCTCGCCGGTCGGATCGAGGTCCGGATCGAAAATGGTCATATCCATTCCGGTGCAGCGCGGGTCCGCCATCAGCGCCGCGAGGATGGCGACGAGATCGTCGGGATCGATTCCGGGACTGCCTGGTGAATCCACCGCCGGCATCACCGTTTGGTCGAGCGCATCGACGTCGAAATGCACCCAATAGGGCCAGCCGGTTCGCGCCAGCGTGGTCCAGGTCTTTTCCAGGACCTTTGCCGCGCCAAGCTCCCGCACGGCAAAGACATCGATCAGCGTCATCGCGGTCGAATTGATGTCCGGCCAGGCGAAGTCGGGGTCGCGGTTCTCGCGTTCGCCGATCTGAATCACCTGTTCGTCCGCTACCAGGGGGCTTGCTATTTCAGGCCAGTCGGTCAGCAGCGGCTCGCCACGTCCGGTGGCGAGCGCAAGGTCCATGCCGGCGACCGCGCCGAGTGAAGCGTTGATGTCGTAGTTGCCCGGATGGCGGAAATCGCTGTGGCCGTCGACATGGACCAGCGCCCAGCGGACCGGATCGCCGTGCAGCAGCCAGTGCGCCAAGCAGGACCGCGCAGTCGCCGCCGACGACCAGCGGGAACTCGCCCCGTCCCAGCGCGCCGGCAACAACTTCGGCAAGTTCGAGATTGAAGCTGCGTATCGCGTTGCCGTTGCGCAGCCGGGTGCCCGGCTGCGGCTCCGTGCTATAGGCGGGCCGATTAAGATCGACCACATTGAGGGGCGAAAGCGTCTCGATCAAGCCGGCCTCGGTCAATGCCTGCGGCGCACGCCACGTCCCCGGTATATGACCTGGCCTCAGCGGGCGCAGGCCAAGGCTTGAGGGTGCGCGGACAAGGCAGATTTCACGCATGGATTGGGCCCAGGCTGATGAGCCTCAGCATAGACCCCAAAGACGTGACCGGCCACGCGGCTGAAGGCTTTACGTCACATCTACAGACAGTTCCTGCCAGCCGCTATCTCGCTCAGCCCGCCGCCGCTTCGGCATACTGCTCCAGAAACTCGGCGCTTGGCGGGATCGGCTTGATCACGTCGATCAGCACGCCATTCGGGTCTTTGGTGATGAAATGGCGCTGGCCGAAGGGTTCGTCGCGGAGCGTTCGCAGGATCGGCAGGCCGGCAGCCATGACCCGATCATAGATTGCATCCGGGTTCTTGACCTCGAAATTGATCAACAGGCCGGAGGTACGGCCGCGCCCTTCCTCCGGGATCGTTTCATGATCGCCCTGGACGATGCCGAGATTGACCCGGCGATCCTCGATTGAGCGCAGATGCACGTACCAGTCGCTCTCAAACAATGGCTGGAAGCCGAAATGCGCGACATAAAAGGCTGCCGTGCCCGCAACGTCGCCCGTCATGAGCACTGGATAATAGCTTGTTGTCTTCATCTTTCCTTCTCCCGTCAAATAACATACAATCTGCATGTAAATACGAATTAACATACAGGCTGCATGTATGCAACAAGAATCCGCGCGCCGCTCCAATCGCGATCGCACCGAAGCGACGCGCGCCGACCTGATCGCCGCGGCGCGAAGACTGTTCACCGAAAAGTCCTATACGGAGACCGGCACGCCCGAGATCGTGGCTGCGGCCGGAGTCACGCGCGGCGCGCTCTATCATCACTTTGCCGACAAGCAGGCGCTGTTTGCCGCGGTCGTCGAGCAGGAGGCGGCGGCTGTGGCGGAAGAGATCGAGCGCGCCTCGCCGCCCTCACTGTTTGCCCGCGACGCGCTGATCGCCGGCTCGGATGCCTATCTTGCCGCCATGCGCGCACCCGGCCGCACCCGGCTGCTGCTGCTCGACGGACCGGCCGTGCTCGGCCGAGCCGCCATGGACGAGATCGACAACCGCCACGGCAACCGCTCGCTGCGCGAAGGCCTAGTTGCAGCGATGCGCTCGCAGTCCATGATGAGATTGCCGGTGGAAGCGCTGACGGCGCTGCTTGCCGCAGCCTTCGACCGGGCGGCCCTCGCTATCGAGGCCGGCGCATCGCCTGCCCCGTATCGCGAGGTGCTTATCGCGCTCATCGACGGTCTGTCCCAAGCTCCTCATCGGGGACCTGGCGCGGCTCGAACTCGTTGAAGCAGCCGAGTTGGCGCTTGAACTGGTCGATCAGCCAGGCTGCCGCGGGTTTCGGGCTGCGGTCGGTGCGATGCATGGCATAGAGCGGCGAGCGCACCTCGCTGTAGGGCTCGAGGTCGAGCTCGACAAGGCGGCCGCTTGCCAGATCGTCGGCAATCAGCCAGCGCGGCAGCCCGCCCCAGCCCAGCCCCTCCCGCATCAGCGCATGCTTGGTGCGCACATCGGTCAGCCGCCAGGTGCGGTAGGCGAACACGCCGTAGTCGCGTCCGCGCGTGCGCTCCGACTGATCGCTGACGACAAGCTGGATATGTTCGCGCACCTCCTCGAGCGGCACCGGCCTTGGAAGCAGCGCCAAGGGGTGGCTGGGCGCGGCAGCGGGCACCAAAGTGGTGAAGCCGATCCGCAAAAGGTTGACGTCGGCTTCGCCCAGAATGCCTCCGACGCCGAGATCGGCCTGTCCGTTGACGACATGATCGAGGACAAGGCCGAGCGAGCCGGCATGCAGGCGCAACATCACGGTCGGAAACTGCGCCTCGAATGCCTTCAGCACCCGAACCAGTACAGGCGAAGGCAGTGTCACGTCGACCGACATACTGACTTCCGCCTCCAACCCTTGCTTATGGCCGTCGACACGCGAGCGGATGCGCTGCAGCACGCCGGTCATGCGTCGGGCATCCTCCAGCATCGCCCGGCCGATCTCGGTCAGTTGCGGCTCGCGCGTGCCCTCGCGCTCGAACAGTTTCAGCCCAAGCTGCGCCTCAAGATTGGCGATTGCGTAGCTAATCACCGACTGCGCACGGTTGAGCCTGCGTCCGGCGGCGGAGAAACTGCCCGTGTCGGCCACCGTCACCAGGATTTGCAGTTGGTCAAGCGTTGGATTGGGTTGCATTGTACCTTATCCAAATTTTAGATGGATAGTACAGAAAATATACCAGTTTTTTAAATAGGTCGAGGGCCCATATCTGAGGGGACAAAATCATTCCAACCCTTGGAGACCCGCCATGTCCATCCTTTTTGTCACATCCAGCCCGCGCGGCGCTGCCTCGCATTCGACCCGCATCGCCACTGAACTTGCAGAAAAGCTGCTCGCCGCCGATCCTTCGGCCAAGCTGGTCGCACGCGATCTCGTGGCAAACCCGCTGCCGCACATCGATCCGGACTATTCGGCTGGCATCTATACGCCCGTCGAAGCCCGCACCCAGCGCCAGGCCGAGGTCGTCGGCGTCTCCGACGGCGTGTTGGATGAACTGTTTGCGGCCGACACCATCATCCTCGCCACCGGCTTCATCAATTTCGGCATCTCGTCGACCCTGAAATCCTGGGTCGATCACGTCGCCCGCACCGGCAAGACTTTTGCCTATGGCGAGAATGGCCCGAAGGGCCTCGTCACCGGCAAGAAGGTCTACATCGTCCTTGCCTCGGGCGGCATCTATTCGGAAGGCGCTGCCGTGCAGATGGATCACGCCGTCCCTTATCTGCGCAGCGTGCTTGGCTTCATCGGCATGACCGACGTCGAGGTCATCCGCATCGAAGGCGTCGGCATGGGGCCCGATGCCGTCACCGCCGCTCTGGCCAAGGCATCAGCCAAGGTCGATGCGGCGGTGGCCTCGACTGGAGCGGTCGCCGCTGCCGCGTAGAGCGCGAACAGCTGGTAAACTAGAAAAAGGCAGGCGCCGGGCGCCTGCCTTTTTTGCACTTGCCTGATGCCGATGCGTCGGCCTGCAGCTTTCTTACTTCGCTCCGAAGTCGCGCGACATTGCCATTCGCGACGCTAACCGAAGATCTTCTCGCCCTGCTCGTCGACCAGTTGGATACCCTTCTTGATCGAGATGTCGACAGCGTCGTCGAGCCCGGCAAAACGATCGGCGCGGATGAATTTGTGCTCCTTCACCACGCCGTCGACTTCCTTAGAAACCACGCCGCAGGTCTGGTATTGGCCCTCCGCCTTGTAGGGCGTGGCGCTGATCAAAAATCCCTTGTGCTCGATCTGCTTTGCCGGTGCAGCACTCTTTGGTTCGCCCGCGTCACCGCCGCCACCGCCGAAAAGACGTTTCAGAAAAGACATGGGAGCGCCCTCCAACGGCAATCATCCTACATCACATAGCGTGGTGCAGGATGATTTCACTAGCGGTCCCTAAGCAAACGGGCAAGGGCCGCGTCCGGCCGCAGAGTCAGTCGCGCGACAGCGCTTCCAGGGCTTCGGCCGCCCCTTTCAATATCGCGATCGCCTCGGCCTGTTTTTCAGCCGGCGCATCGACAAAGTCGCCAAGGGCTGCGCGCAGCCGGTGACGCACGGCGCGGAATTCGTCGCGCTTTTCCGAACCGCCGCGGCCGCGACGTCCGCCATCCTCGCCGTCGTCGTTCCAGCCGAACCAGTCGCGCGCCTTCGCCATCTTGCGGCCGAAACGCTCAAGATGATCGAGCACGTGGTCGATCATCTCGCGATTGTCATTGAGATGCGCCCGCCCTGCCTCGGTAATCGAAAACACTTTCTTGTTGCCTTCCGCCGACGAGACGGCATAGCCGGCCTCTTCAAGGAAGGTCAGCGTCGGATAGACCACGCCCGGGCTCGGGCTATAGACGCCGCTGGTGCGTTCCTCCAGCGCCTTGATGATGTCGTAGCCGTGGCGCGGCGCCTCGGCCAGCAGCGACAGCGTGATCAGCTTGAGATCGCCGTCGGCCAGCATGCGCCCGGCACGGAACATGTCGCCCGGACCGCCGCGCCCGCCGCCCCGCATGCCAGGGCCGAACGGACCGAAGCCGGCGCCACGGCCGCCGAACCTGCCCGCCATGTGCATGAAGGCGCGCTCGGCATGTTCCCCGAAATGATGATGTCCGTGCATCGTCTGCTGCTTGAGTTATGTCTTACGATATATCTTAATTAGGCAGGCGAGGTAATTGAGTCAAGATATATCTTACGATGTAACGTGATTCCCGCACGGGATTGAAAGAGCGCGTTTGCGATCGGCGAAGCGATCATAGGCGTAGCGCGTCAACGGCAGCACGGTGCGGTTGCCGAAAAGCGCTGCCAGCCAGCCCTCGCCCGGCGTCATCCGCCAGACGGCAATTGCGACGTCGGCGCCGACCAGCAATTTGCCATCCGCATCGGTTGCGTGCAGCCGGCGGCGGATGTCCTCCAGCGACACGCCGTATCCGGCCAGCGCAGCCGGTTCGGCATTGATGTCGCGAAACGCGATCCGCCCCGCCTTGATCGCCTCGACCAGCCGTCGCTCCTGCCTGACGATACCGGCATCCCAAACCGGACAGCGGGTGTTGTACCAGATGGTCAGCGGAGGCTTGGGCATGTGTCTCGAGACGCGAGCTGAAGGACCACGCTGACTATCCGGGAAATACCTTCGCCTCGCAACATTTCGGGCCAGCCTGGCCGGGCGCCGTCAAGCGGCGCCTGACCGTGCCGGACTCGGCAGCTTGCGCGGATCTGTAGCCGCGCAACGCCTCAGCCGAGCGAGGCGATGATCTCGCGATAGGCCAATTCTGGGAAAGCCTTGAGCGTCCGCGTCCTCACATTGCCGCCTGTCGCCAGCATCAGCGAGAAACGAGCGAGCACCGCATCGTCGGGCGCTTCGACGATCGCCACCATATCGCATTCGCCCATGGTGAGATAAAACGCCTTGAACGAGCCGCCCATGTCTCCCAGCAGCTTCTTGGCGGCATCGAGCCGCTTCGGCGACTCGCGCACATTTTTGGCGCCCTGCTCCGTCCAGTTGATCAGCACGATATAGTTTGTCATGCACACCTCCCTCCGGAGGCCTCGGAGCACGGCGTCACTGCCGGGGCGGGCATCCGGGTTTGTCGCCCAGAAAATGCATCCGACACGAGATTATCCTCCCACAGCAGGTGTGCTGCAACAACAACCGCACCGTCTGGCGAGACAATTCCTGGCATGAACGAAAAAGGGCGCCGCAGCGCCCTTTAAATTGCCTGTCCGTTACCCGGCATCAGCTGTCGAGGAAGCTCCGCAGCTTGCGCGAGCGGCTCGGGTGCTTGAGCTTGCGCAGCGCCTTGGCTTCGATCTGGCGGATGCGCTCGCGGGTGACCGAGAACTGCTGGCCGACCTCCTCCAGCGTGTGATCGGTGTTCATGCCGATGCCGAAACGCATTCTGAGCACGCGCTCTTCGCGCGGGGTGAGCGAAGCAAGCACCCGCGTCGTCGTTTCGCGCAGATTGGCCTGGATCGCCGCGTCGATCGGCAGGATCGCCATCTTGTCCTCGATGAAATCGCCGAGATGCGAATCCTCCTCGTCGCCGACCGGCGTTTCGAGCGAAATCGGCTCCTTGGCGATCTTCAGCACCTTGCGCACTTTTTCCAGCGGCATGGCGAGCTTTTCCGCCAGTTCCTCCGGCGTCGGCTCGCGGCCGATCTCGTGCAGCATCTGGCGCGAGGTACGCACGATCTTGTTGATCGTCTCGATCATGTGCACCGGAATGCGGATGGTACGCGCCTGGTCGGCGATCGAGCGGGTGATCGCTTGCCGGATCCACCACGTCGCATAGGTCGAGAACTTATAGCCGCGGCGGTATTCGAATTTGTCGACCGCCTTCATCAGGCCGATATTGCCTTCCTGAATCAGGTCGAGGAATTGCAGGCCGCGATTGGTGTATTTCTTGGCGATGGAAATGACGAGGCGCAGATTGGCTTCCACCATTTCCTTCTTGGCGATCGCGGCTTCGCGCTCGCCCTTCTGCACCTGGTTGACGATCTTGCGGAATTCCAGGATCGAGATCGCCGTTTCGGTGGCGAGGTTCTGGATCTCGGCGCGCAGGTCGCGGATCGCGTCCTTCTCGTTCTTGGTGAATTCTTTCCAGCCGCGCGAGGTCAGATTGCCGATCGAGCGCGTCCAGTTGGGATCGAGTTCCGAGCCCTGGTATTCCTTCAGGAATTCCTCGCGGCGCACGCCATAGCTTTCGGCCAGCCGCAACAGCTTGCCTTCGTTCTGCACCAGGCGCTTGTTGATGTCGTAGAGCTGCTCGACCAATGCCTCAATGCGCGCTGTGTTCAGGGACAGCGACTTCACCGCCTTGATCAGCTGGTCCTTCAGCTCCTTCAGCCGGCGGTCCTGGCTGGGCGACAGCGTGCCGGCGGCAGCCAGCCGGTTCTCGACCTGCTGGTCCTGCAGCTTGCGCAATTTCTTATAGGTGTCGGCGATGACGTCGAGCGTCTCCATCACCTGCGGGCGCAGCTCCGCTTCCATCGCCGCCAGCGACAGGCTCGCTTCGTCCTCGTCTTCCTCGTCGTCATCAGTCAGACCGCGCGTGTCAGCGCCGACATTGGTGATGTCGTCCTCGTCCTCGCGCGAACGGCGCGGCTTTTCCTCGGTCTTGGCTTCCTCGATCCGCTCGACCACCGGCGCCTGCTTGGCCTCCGGTCCGGCATAAGTCGCTTCGAGGTCGATGATCTCGCGCAACAGGATCTTCGATTCGTTGAGCTCGTCACGCCAGATGATGATGGCCTGGAAGGTCAGTGGGCTTTCGCACAGGCCCGCGATCATCGTCTCGCGGCCGGCCTCGATGCGCTTGGCAATCGCGATTTCGCCTTCGCGCGACAGAAGCTCGACCGAGCCCATTTCGCGCAGATACATGCGAACCGGATCGTCGGTGCGATCGGTCGGCTCTTTCTTGGTGGTCGTCGCGGCAACGGCGGTACCGGTCTGCTCGGCCAGTTCGTTGGCGTCTTCCTCGGCGTCGGCAGCCGCGTCGGCGGCTTCGGGCTCCTCGCCCTGCTCGTCGTCCTCGACCACGTTGATGCCCATGTCGGAGAGCATGGCCATCGTGTCCTCGATCTGCTCGGAGGTCACTTCCTCCGAGGGCAGCACCGAATTCAGTTCGTCCATGGTGACATAGCCGCGCTTCTTGGCGGCCTTGATCATCTTCTTGACAGCATCGTCGGAAAGGTCGAGCAGAGGGCCGTCGGTGGCGCCTTCACGTTCGGTCTCGACCTCTTCCTTTTCTTTTGTCGCCATTCTTTATTTTCTCCAAGCGGCCAAGTATCAAGCCGCGTAAGCTGCCGTGCCGGTTAAATCAGATGCGCTCGCTCTAGAACGCGCTTCCCCGGGCCAGTAACTGCATCTCTCGTTAAGTCCAGATTAACCCTGGTATCTGTGGCAGGCTGACTGCCTGTCCAGTGACCGGTACCTCACATCGCTGCATTTCCCGTCGACGCCGGTACGGGTTAACGTTTCGAATCGTCCTGATTCCGTCATTCTGCCAGAAGGTCAAGCGCCTCTCGCATGATTCGCATGAAAAAAGCGAATCAATTACCCGACTTAAAGCGCCGCGGCTGATTCGACGCGCAAGCACGGTTCTGCACTTTCACTCTTTCGTAAGCTTCGACCTACACCCGGCCGGCCCTGCCCGAAGACACGCCGAACCCTTCGATCAGCGCTTCCGTTGCCTGCACGTCACGAAATTGCGCCTGGATCTCGACGAGATGCCGGTAGTTTTCGTCCGTGGGATCGCTGGCGAGCGCCGCTTCCGCCTGTTTCAGCTCCTTATGTAAGGTGCGCGCGCTGCGCTGCAAGTGGAGCGCCTGGCTGAAGGCGTCGCGGGCATCGTCAAGTCCGGCTGTTTCCAGCGCCGGCCATTGCCGCGCCCGTTTTATCAGCGCCACCACGCGCGCCCAGATCTCGCCGCAGCCGGCCCGTTCGATCGTCGCGATCACCGCGTTGCGGTCGTTGGCCATGTCATGCGCCATCGCATCGAGAATGGCCGCATGCAATCGCTTCAGATCGCTGTTGGCGAGGTCGAGGAACTCGACATGTGCGAAATTCTCGTCGATCAGCGTCGGGTGATTGACAAGAGCTGCGATGATCGTCGCCTCGCGCACCGACATCCCCTCGCTGCCGCGCTTGACAAGCGCCGAGCGGCCAAGGCTTTCGGTGATCGCGGTGCGTCCGCCGGCGTTGCCGCCGCGTGCGAACTGTCCGCCAGGAGCTGAGCCCTTGCCCTGAAAGCGCCCGCCGGGCCGCCCATCTTGGCGCCCCCCTTGATAGCCTTGGCGCGCGCCGCGCTGGGTGCCGAAAAAGCTTAGCACCCGCTCGCGCATTTCCTGTTGGTAGTGGTAGCGCAGGCTCTCGTCACGGATGCGGCTGGTCAGTTCACGCAGCGTCTTTTCCAGTTCCGCCCGTCGCTCCGGCGTGTCGAAGATGCCGCCGGCCGTTTCGCGCATCCACAAAAGGTCGGCCAGCGGCCGCGCCTCGGAAAGCACGGCGCGAAACGCGTCCGGCCCTTCGGCCTTGACCAGATCGTCGGGATCCTTGCCTTCGGGCAGAAGCGCAAAGCGCACCGAGCGGCCTGCCTGGACCGCCGGCAGCGCCATGTCGGCGGCGCGCCATGCCGCCTTCAGTCCGGCCTGGTCGCCATCGAAGCACAGCACCGGCTCGCCGGCCATGCGCCACAGGAGTTCGAGCTGGTTTTCGGTCAGCGCGGTGCCGAGCGGCGCCACGACATTCTCGAACCCGGCCTGCGCCAGCGCAATCACGTCCATATAGCCCTCGACGGCGATGACCGTGCCGCCCTTGGCCAGCGCCCCCTTTGCCAGCGCCCCCTTTCCCAGCGCTTGGCGCGCACGGGCGAAGTTGTAGAGCACATTGCCCTTGTGGAAGAGCTCGGTGTCGGGCGAATTCATGTATTTGGCGAGCGCATCAGCGGCCAGCGCCCGGCCGCCAAAGGCGATGATCTTGCCTCTGGAATCCGGGATCGGGAACATGATGCGGTCGCGGAACCAATCGTAGGAAACCGGAACGTCGTCGCCATGGCGCACCAGCCCGCACGCCTCGATATCGGCCTTGGGCACGCCCTTGGCGGCAAGATGCTCCTTCAGCGCATTGCGGCTGTCGGGCGCA
Organism: Mesorhizobium sp. M1312; assembly: GCF_040318115.1. Classification (NCBI taxonomy): domain Bacteria; kingdom Pseudomonadati; phylum Pseudomonadota; class Alphaproteobacteria; order Hyphomicrobiales; family Phyllobacteriaceae; genus Mesorhizobium; species Mesorhizobium sp. M1312. Next base: position 176,191 of record NZ_JAMYLQ010000010.1, read on the forward strand.
TAGCCGAGCCGGAACGACTGCTGCGTCGCCGGTGTCAGCCCGCGGTCGCGCAGATAGGCGCGGGCTTTTGCGCCTTCCGGTCCCTGCAGCCGCTCCTGGAAGAAGGCAGTCGCCATTTCCATGATTTCGGTCAGGCTGGCGCGTTCCTTTTCGCGCCGTTCCTCCTGGGCATCGCGAACCGGCATCGGCACGCCGGCCATGTCGGCGATCTTCTCGACTGCTTCGGGAAAGCTCATCCCGTCGAGTTCGGTGAGGAACTTGAAGTGATCGCCCGAAACCGAGCAGCCGAAGCAATGGTAGCGGCCCTTCTTGTCCTCGCAATGGAACGACGGGCTCTTCTCGCCATGGAAGGGACAGCACGTCCAATAATCGCCGCGCGGCGCGTTGGTCTTCTTCCTGTCCCACGCAACGCGCTGGCCGATCACCGATGAAATCGGCACGCGGTCGCGTATCTCGTCGAGGAAGGCAGGTGGAAAGCGCATCGGGAACGGCTCGTTTGTCCTCCATATAATCACGCCGGCGAAACCCGACGACTCCTAATGCGGACCATACCCGGTTTTCACAGCGCACAAGAAGACGGCCGTTGCGGGCCGCCTTCTTTCCTATTCCGGCATAGCCGGTCGACGTTTCGACAGTCAGTGCGCGGCGATCGCGCCGAAAATGATGCCGGAGACGACGCTGACCAAGAGATAGTCGTTGCCGACGCGGATCCATTCCTGGCCACGGCCCGGACGACGCAGGCCGTAGTGGCGATAGTCGCGGATCGGCTGGTGGCGCTTCCAGCTCGAATATTTCTGGCCGTTGCGCCAATGGTTCCTCTTCACGACGACTTTCTTCTTCACCACGACGCGCTTCTTCACGTGCCTGTCCGCCCTCTTCCAGTCGACCTGGCTGTAGGTCGACTGCGGCGCGTTCGGTGCGTTCAGCGGCGCTGCCTGGCCCTGCAGGGACGTGGCAGCCAGCATCGAGAGGGCGACTGCGGAAAGAATGATGCGTTTCATGACGGGAGTACTCCTTGGTTGTCGATGCCCAAGCAGTAGAGCCCGAAGAATGAACCGAAACTGAACACGCGGGTTACGTTTTTGTAATGATTTCATATATTTAGAATAGCTAATTCAACGCTTCGCTCAAACCGGATCTGAAGGGGTCGTCGGCACTTGACCGCGCGGTCATCCGGAAGCCGGCCGGCAATGCAACCATTTTGCGATCCATCCATTTCCGACACGCCCTGTCGCGCACCAACAGCCGGCCGAATTGGGCAAAATTTATTATCCGGCTAAAATTAATCGTAGTAGTATCGACCCTTGCAATGTCCTTGATTCGCCCCCTCTTTTGCCTCTTCGCCGTCATGGGTGCTCGCATCGCTGACGCCTGTCGGAATGCGAGCCTGAAATGAGTGGTTCGGTCGTTTTGCTGCATCTTGCCGGCGCGGTGGCGCTGATGCTGTTTGCCACCCGCTTGGTGAAGACCGGCGTCGAGCGCGCGTATGGCGATGTGCTGCGCCACAAGCTGCGCGCCACCATGCGCAATCCCTTCATGGCGGTTCTGGCCGGCTGCGGCCTGGCGATCGCGCTGCAAAGCTCCACCGCCGTCACCTTGCTGGTCGGCTCCTTCGCCGGCGCCGGCATCGTCAGCGGCATTTCGGGCCAGCTTGCCGTGCGCGGCGCCGAGATCGGCTCGGCGCTGGTGGTCAAGCTGCTCACCTTCGACCTGTCGCTGCTGGTGCCGATCTGTCTTGTCGCCGGCACTGTCATGTTCATGGCCACCGAGCGGCGCGACTGGCGCCAGTTCGGCCGCATCCTGGTCGGCATCGGCCTGCTGGTATTGTCGCTGGAGATGATCGGCCAGGCATCGGAGCCGCTGCGCCAGAGCACGCTGATGCCGGTCATCGTCGATTACTTTTCCGGCGACCCGGTCACCGCCTATCTGCTGGCGGCGCTGGTCACCTGGCTGTTCCATTCCTCGATCGCCGCGGTGCTGCTGATGGTGACGCTCGCCGGCCGCGGCTTCATCCCGCCCGAACTCGGCATTGTGCTGGTGCTCGGCGTCAATCTGGGCTCGTCGATAATCGCGCCGCTGCTCACCCGCAATGCAGACCCGGGTGTGCGTGTCGTACCGATCGGCAATCTCCTGATGCGTGGCATGGGCTCTCTGGCCATGCTGATCCTGTTCCTGTGGTTGAAGCCGCCGGTCGCCTTTCTCGGCCCTACCGTGCCCGACCAGATCGTCAACGCGCATATCCTCTTCAACATTCTGATCCTGGTTGCCGGCCTGCCGCTGGCCGGCCTCGTCTACCGCGTTTCGGAAAAGTTCGTGGCGCTCGGCACCAAACCGGCGCCGGCCGAAGCGCTCGACGTCGTCGAGCTGTCCGCGCTCAACGACAGCGCGCTGGATGTGCCGAGCCAGGCGCTGGCCAACGCGACCCGTGAGGTGGTGCGGGTCTGCGAGACGGTCGAGATCATGCTGAAGCGCATCATCGAGCTCTATGAGAGCGCCGACGCCGACAAGATCAAGGCGCTGGCCGCGCTCGACGACCGCGTCGACAAGAAGCACGCAGCGATAAAGCTCTATCTGGCCAAGGTCACCAAAAACCCGTTGAGCGAAGACGAGGCGCTGCGCTGCCAGGAGCTGATCGGCGCCTGCGTTAAGCTCGAACAGGTCGGCGACATCATCGTGCGCAACATGCTGGTGCATGTCAGGAAGAAGCTCGAGCGCGGGCTGGAGTTCACGCCCGAGGGCTGGCGTGAGCTTTGTGCCTTCCACGCTTCGGTGCTCGCCAACGCGCGGCTTGCCTTCAACGTGCTGGTCTCACGCGATCCGGAGACCGCCCGCCAGTTGGTCCTGGAAAAGGACCGGCTGCGCGACCGCGAGAAGGAGACCAGCGCCAGCCATTTCGTACGGCTGCGCGACGGCACCGCCAAGAGCGTCGAGACCAGCTCCATCCATCTCGACACCATCCGCGACTTGAAGCAGATCAACTCGCTGCTCGCCTCGATGGCTTACCCCGTGCTCGAAGAACGCGGCCTGCTCACCGGCTCGCGACTGAAGGCGGGATAGGCTGGGGCTTCAGGCGGAAAGCCAATTGCCCCGAACATCAGCGCAGGAATTTCCTAGAGCCAGCGCGCGAAAATTAGTCTTTGCTCATCCTCCCGTCTGTCGGCTAGAGCATTTTGCAGCCAAGCGTCTTCGTTTGGCGTTCGACAAAATGCGTCAACAAACACCTGGAGCGGTTTGGGTTCTACCAAAGCGCTCCAAGGATCGGTTCAAATCCGCCGGGAGAAAAGTCGATGGATACCCACTCGCGCAGTTTCGCCAAGGCGCTTTCCTGGCGCGTCACCGGCACCGTCGACACGATAATCATTCGCTCGTCGTGACAGGCAGCATCAAGCTCGCTGCAGCCATTGGCCTGACCGAGGTCATCACCAAGTCGCTGCTCTATTATTTTCACGAGCGGGCGTGGCTGAAAATTCCCTATGGGAGGAGGACGACCATCTAGCGCTTGCCGGATGCGGCCGGAGCCTGGCTGAACCGATCAAGAAAACCTAAAGCGGCGTCGACAATTTCTGGATTGCTGGCGGCTCTCGTTCGTGATTTGAGGCCATCTCATTCAAGGATCGCCTTCCAGCGCCATGCTTCCCCTCATCGCCCTGTTCATCGCTGCATTCGCATTCGGCACCACCGAGTTTGTCATCGCCGGCGTGTTGCCGCAGGTGGCGGATGGCCTCGGCGTCTCCATCCCAACCGCCGGCTACCTCGTCTCCGGCTATGCCGGCGGCATCGCGATCGGCGGACCGCTATTGACGCTCGCCACCAAGACGATTTCCCGCAAGGCCTTGCTGCTCGGCCTTGCCGGAGCCTTCACCATCGGCCAGGCCGCCTGCGCCCTTGCACCCGACTTCGCCTCCCTGTTGCTGCTGCGGATTGCGGTGGCCGTGGCGCACGGCGCCTATTTTGGCGTCGCGATGGTGGTGGCGGTCGGCCTCGTCCGCCGGGACCAGCGTGGAATGGCCGTTGCGCTCATCCTGTCGGGCCTCACCGTCTCCAATGTCATCGGCGTGCCGGCCGGCACGGCGATCGGCAATATCTGGGGGTGGCGCGCGACATTCTGGGTGATGTGCGCGCTTGGTGTGGTGTCTATCGCCGCCATGAGCGCCCTGCTACCGCGCAAGACGGGTTCGTCGCGCCAGTCCGTCAGTTTTGGCAGCGAGGTTCGCGTGCTTGCACGCCAGCAGGTCTGGACGTCGCTGATCCTCATGCTGATGCTGATGATCGGCCAGTTCGGCCTATTCACCTACATCACGCCGACGCTGCTTGAAATCACCGGCCTCGACGAGGATCTGGTGCCCTGGGTACTCCTGCTCAACGGGGTCGGCGCGACGATCGGCGTCTTTCTTGGCGGGCGGCTCGCCGACTGGAAACTGATGCCATCGCTCATCACCATGCTTTTCATGCAGGCGGTGACACTTGCCGTCATTTACGCCGTCAGCCCGTACCCGGTGCCGATGGTCGTGGCGATCACTGTCTGGGGCGGTCTCAGCTTTGCCATCGGCACGCCGATCCAGACCCGTATCCTGACCTGGACGGCGGATGCCTCCAACCTCGCCTCATCGCTCATCCCGGCCGGCTTCAATGTCGGCATCGCGCTGGCCGCCTCGCTCGGTGCCGCCATGCTCAATGCCGGGTATGGCTATCGCAGCCTGCCGGTGGTTGGCGCCATAGCCATGCTGGTCGCCGTGGCAGTCGCGCTTGCCTCGCATATCTGGGGATGGCGCCGCAACACGACGCCGCCGCTGCCGGCCGCAGCCGAATAGAGTGCTGCGCCGGCAGGCATGCGGGTCGCCTCCGCGACGCCTGCCCTTTGGAGGAGAAGCCTCCACCTGTGTGCTTATTGGATGGCGGGGATTAACAGGATTCCGAAGTTGATCTTCACGGGCGGCTTTCTAGAATCAAGTATCATCGATTGCCACTTGGAGGATTTAATTGGCCGACCACACGTCCGAGAAGTCGGCGAAGGCCGCCGCCGAGCGGGTCGCTAGGAAGACGACCAAACCGCGCAAGGCGGCACCGAAGCCGCAGTCCGGCACGGCCGCGAAGCCGACGCTCCTCGCAGGCAGCAACCCCCAGATCGCGAAGGGCGAAGGCGACGCTCCCGTGCAGGCCTACATCGCGGCCATGCCGGGCTGGAAAAGCGACGTCGGGCGCCGTCTCGACGCGATCATCATGCGCACCGTCCCCGGCGTGCACAAGGCAGTCAAATGGAACTCGCCGTTTTACGGCAACGAGGGCCAGGGCTGGTTCCTGTCGTTTCATGTCTTCACTCGCTACGTCAAAGTGACCTTCTTCCGAGGCACGTCGCTGCGTCCTGTTCTTCCCGGCGAGTCCAAGCACAAGGAAGTGCGCTACCTGGACGTTTATGAGGACCAGCTCGACGAGGCTCAGTTTGCCGCTTGGGTGAAGCAAGCCAGCCAATTGCCCGGCGAACGAATGTGAGATGCATCGCGAGTTACCCAAGGGCGTCTGCAAGCACCTCATTCAAGCGTGCGAACGCGGCGGACTCGTCTGGCGCATGGGCCGGATTGACCTCTGTGATGGTCAGGCCGCGCCATTGCGGCAGGCCGGTCAGCTGCTTTAGTACGAAGGCGGCCTGCTCTAGTTTGAGACCGTCGCAACGGCGCACATTCTCAGCAATCGGAAAATCGATAAAGGAGAGTACATCGACGTCGAAGTGAACAAGCACGCAGTCAAAGCGCGCCGCCCATTCGGCCGCGCGCTCCGCCGCTGCCTCGATATCACTCAAAGCTTCCTCACGCGATATGATCTTGATCGCGTTATCTCTTATCGCGGCGGCTTCGGGCGGAGTGATGTTCTCGACGCCGAAATAGAGAAGCTGCTGAGGCACGAGCATCGGACGGGTTGGGCCGAGCTTCGCGAGCGAAGGCTCGCACTCGGGAATATCGAGCAGATGAGCGACGCCGGTCCAGTCCAAGGCGCCGTCGCTCGTATCAGGTGTGTTGAGATCGGCGTCGAAGTCTATGTAGACGAGTCCGATCCGCGCACCGGCCGCGTTCGCCCCGGCGACCGTTCCCAGCTCCACAGTACAATCACCGCCTAAAACAAGCACGTCCTCTTGCGCTGCGATCGCCGTCGCCACGTGGCTTGCGACCAAGTCACAGGCCTGGCACACGGCCTCCAGGTTCATGGCCTGCGGCCGCAAGGGATCCGGTCGCCATCTGAACGATGCAACATCGCCGTGATCCCTGATGGTTCTGCCTCGGCTCGCGAGCGCCTCTGCGAGCCCATGTCGCCGAAAGGCCGAGGGGGCTTGTTCCTGCCCCGGCGAATAGGCGCCGGCGCTGGTGGCGGCGCCGACAATATTCAACAAACGCGCCGCCAAATCGAAGCTCCATTTTCGTATGATCCTCGTTGCAAAACGGGTCTGGAGGGACGAAGGTTCCTGCTCGACGTCGAGAGTCTGTCGCCCGCGCCGGAGCGGCAAACGGCTCGCCGCATCGATGCCGTCGTGAGACGCCGGACGCCGAACGTTCACAAAGCCACTGGGACCAATCATGACCAAAGCGACAACAGCCATGAAGAAGAGCGGCTCGAAGGAAGGAGCAGGAGGAGACACTCCCTCTCAGTCTATAGATGCGAGAATCAACGAACTGAGCGACTGGCGGGGCGAGATGCTCGCTCGGGTCCGAACCCTCATCAAGCAGGCCGACCCCGAAGTGGTCGAGGAGTGGAAGTGGAGAGGGGTTCCGGTGTGGGAGCACGCCGGAATTGTCTGCACCGGTGAAACGTACAAGAATGTCGTGAAGATGACCTTCGCCAAAGGCGCCTCGTTGGAGGACCCTGCAGGTCTCTTCAACTCCAGCCTCGAAGGCAACACCAGACGCGCCATCGATTTCCATCAGGGCGACAAGATCGATGAAGAGGCGTTGAAGGCACTCATACGCGCCGCCGTGGCACTGAACATGTCGGTGCGATCTACCGCCCGCTCTCAGAAAAAACCAAAAAGCGCTTGAGGATCATCCACAGCCGGCCAGGCTGCTCGCGGTCGCCTTTTTCGAGGCCTTGTAAGCATCGCTGCAGCAGGGAAAACCCCTACGTCAGCAGTCCTTTGACGATGCCGCTCGCCTTGGAGAAATCCATCTGGCCGGCGTATTTCTCCTTGAGCACGGTCATCACCTTGCCCATGTCCTTAACGCCGCTGGCGCCGGTCTCGGCGATGGCGGCGCGGATCGCCGTTTCGGTCTCGGCCCGGCCCAGTTGCATCGGCAGGAAGTCGCGGATGATGGCCATCTCGTCGCGCTCCTGCGCGGCAAGCTCCGGCCGCTTGCCGTCGTCGAAAGCCTTGGCCGACTCTTCGCGCTGCTTCACCATCTTGGCCAGGATCTGCAGGATCTCGTCGTCGCTGGCCGGCTCCTTGCCGGCGCCGCGATTGGCGATGTCGCGGTCATGAATGGCCGCCTGAATCAGCCGCAATGTCGGCAGCCGGCGCTTGTCCTGCGCCTTCATCGCACTCTTCAGGGATTCAGCGATTTTGCTGCGCATGATGCTTTCTCCTTCGATCGGTGCGGACAATAGCCGTGCCCAAAGCCCAAGGCAAATTCGGTACTGACCGGCAAATGCCTGATATCGTTCAATGAAATAAATCCATGCCGTTCGGCATGGCCTCATTGACCGCTCTGGCGCCTTATCTTATGTACTGAGCCTTGCATGAACTGAATTTTTGTTGCGCGCGCTGGCTGCGAAATCGCCGCTGCGCGCGGTTTGCTGCGCAGAGTGGTCCGCCGGACCGATTGAAGGGCGCAGCCTTTTAGGAGTGCCGCCATGGCAACGATGACCGCCCCGTCGACCCCCCCTTGGGCCACCGAGAAGCCGACGGCCTTGCTGGTGCTGGCCGACGGCACCGTCATCGAGGGCCGCGGCCTTGGCGCTACCGGCTCCGCCGTCGCCGAAGTTTGCTTCAACACCGCGCTGACAGGCTACCAGGAAATCCTCACCGACCCGTCCTATGCCGGCCAGATCGTCACCTTCACCTTTCCGCATATTGGCAATATCGGCACCAATGACGAGGACATCGAGGATCTCAACCCAGTCGCGCGGGCGGGCGCCGCCGGCGCCGTGTTGAAGGCTGACGTCACCAATCCGTCCAGCTACCGCGCCGCAGCTGGTCTCGACCAATGGCTGAAGAAACGCGGCATCGTCGCGCTTTCGGGCATCGACACCCGCGCGCTGACCGCGCTGATCCGTGAAAAGGGCATGCCCAACGCCGTCATCGCGCATGCGCCCGACGGCGTCTTCGACATCGACGACCTGAAGCGCCGCGCCGCCGCCTGGTCCGGCCTGATCGGGCTTGATCTGGCCAAGGACGTTACTTCCGGCCAGTCTTCGGTCTGGCGCGAGACGCCCTGGATCTGGGACGAGGGCTTTGGCGAACAGATCGATCCGTCCATGCATGTCGTCGCCATCGACTATGGCGTCAAGCGCAACATATTGCGCCTGCTTGCCGGCCTTGGCGCCAAGGTCACCGTGGTACCGGCCAACACCGGCGCCGAGGAGATCCTCGCCATGCGGCCCGACGGCATCTTTCTCTCCAACGGTCCCGGTGATCCGGAAGCCACCGGCGACTATGCCGTTCCGGTCATCCAGGATCTGCTGAAGACCGACATCCCGGTCTTTGGGATCTGCCTCGGCCACCAGATGCTGGCGCTGGCGCTGGGCGGCAAGACCGCCAAAATGCATCAAGGCCATCACGGCGCCAACCATCCGGTCAAGGATCACACCACCGGCAAGGTCGAGATCGTCTCAATGAATCACGGCTTTGCCGTTGATGCCGACTCGTTGCCGAGCGGCGTCGAAGAAACCCATGTCTCGCTGTTCGACGGCTCGAACTGCGGCATCACGCTGACAGGAAGGCCGGTCTTCTCGGTCCAGCATCATCCCGAAGCCTCGCCCGGCCCGCAGGATTCGCACTATCTGTTCCGCCGCTTCGTCAATCTCATCCGCGAAAAGCGCGGTGAGCCGGCGCTGGCGGAGCGCGCCTGATTCAGGTTCGCACCGTCGCCGTCGTGACGTCTTTCACCGCGGCCGGTCTTTCGACCCTGAGCACGAATGCGATCAGCGACAGAGCAAGAAAAATACCGCCGAGCACAAAGGGCGCGCCGCCGAACACCACCGGCGCGCTCGGCCCGGTGAACCAGGCGAAGATTCCCGTATAAAGCAACGGCGTGATGATGCTGGTGATCGAAAACACGCTCGTCATCGCACCTTGCAATTCGCCTTGCGCCGAGGGCGGCACCTTGGCCGCCGCCAGGCTCCGCAGCGGCGGGTCGGCCAGCGCCTCGAGGCAGGTCGCCACGATCACCGCATAGATCATCCAGCCCTTCCAAGCCGCGGCATAGCCGAAGGCGGCGAGCGCGGTAAAAGCAAGGCCGATGGCAGCGGTCCGCCATTCGCCGAGCCGCGGGATGACGCGCGGCAGGACAAAACCCATCACCAGCGCCCCGCCAAGGCCGAACACGCCGAGCGAGAAGCCGATCTGCTGTTCGCTCCAGCCGTAGCGGTAACTGCCAACGAACGACCACACGGCAGGGTACATCATGTGACCGAGCGTCATCAGGAAGAACACCAGCCCGATCCAGCCGATCCCCTTATAGTTGCGCATCTGCTTGAGGGCGCCGAGAGGATTGGCGCGGCGCCATTCGAAGCGGCGCCGGTGATGCTGCTCCAGCGTTTCCGGCAGGAAGAACCAGCCGACGATGAAGTTGATGAGAGCAAGCACCGCCGCGCCCCAAAACGGCACGCGCGGCCCGAATTCGCCAAGCAACCCGCCCAGCACCGGGCCGATGATGAAACCGACACCGAAGGCTATGCCGAGCAGGCCGAAATTCTTCGCCCTGTTCTCGTCGGTGCTGACATCGGCGATGAAGGCGGAGGCGGTCGAATAGCTGGCGCCGCTGATGCCAGCCAGCACCCGGCCGATGAACAGGACCCAATAGGACCAGGCCACCGCGCAGATCAGATTGTCGACGGCGAAGGTCAGCACCGAGGCCAGCAGGATCGGACGGCGCCCGAAGCGGTCGCTGAGATTGCCGACCAACGGCGCGAACAGGAACTGCATGGCCGCGTAGACGAAGAACAGCCAGCCGCCCTCGATCGCCGCTTCGCTGACGCCGACGCCGGTCAGCTCCTGCAGATAGGCCGGCAGCACCGGCATGATGATGCCGATGCCGGTGATATCGAGCAGCAGCGTGGTGAAAACAAGCGCAAGGCCCCGCCTGGCGGTTTTGGCTTCGATCATGACGGTATCGACTCCTGGAGCCGCCTCCGAGCGAAGGCGGAAGGGCTCGTTATAGGCGAGTCAGCCACACAGAACAATAAGGGAACAGGCCAGGAATTTCATCCTGACATCAACTGCCGACAGGAGTGCGGCTGCATCGCCGCGGCCTTCAACGCCACTTCAACGGGAGTCCGAACACCTCAGATCGGGGTGTTGAACGTATCGCAATCCGAGAGCTTGCCGCTCCTGTAGCCGCGCGCCAGCCATGTCTGTCGCTGCTGCGAGGTGCCATGGTTGAAGCTCTCCGGCACGACATAGCCCTGCATCTTCTTCTGCATCGTGTCGTCGCCGATCTGCTGGGCGGCGTTCAGCGCCTCCTCCATGTCGCCCTGCTCCAGGATTCCCTTCTGCCCGGTGAAATGCGCCCAGACGCCGGCGAAGCAATCCGCCTGAAGCTCGACCTGCACCGACATGTGGTTGGCCTCGGCCTCGCCCATTTGCTGCCGCATCTGGTTGAACTTGGGCAGGATGCCGGTGAGGTTTTGGACATGGTGGCCGACCTCATGCGCGATCACATAGGCTTGGGCGAAATCGCCCGAGGCGCCGAATTGCTTGTCGAGCTGCTCGAAGAAGGTGGTGTCAAGATAGACCTTGCGGTCGCCGGGACAGTAGAACGGTCCGGCCGCAGACGAGGCGGAGCCGCAGGCCGAGCGGATCTGGCCGCTGAACAGCACCAGCTTCGGATCCTTATAGGTCAGGCCCTCGGCCTGGAAAATGCCGGTCCAGGTGTCCTCGGTCTCGGCCAGCACCGTCGAGACGAACTGCTTCATCTCGTCGGAGGCCGGCGCACCGGTGCCGCCGCTGTTGTCGGTGATCTGACCGCCGCCGCCAGGCGCCAAGCCGCCACCGCCGCCGGCCAGTATCTGCAGCGGGTCGATGCCGAAGGCCTTCAGCCCGAAATAGAGGACCACGAGAATGATGATGGTCGACAGCGACATTCCGCCGCCGGAGCGTCCGCCGACCGGGATGCGGAACCGGCCGGCCCCACCGCGCGGCAGGTCGAACCCGCCGCCCTGGCCGCGTTGGTCTTCGACATTGTCACTCTGACGACGACCCTTCCAGAGCATGGCAACTCCCCGCGATGCACGTATCGGTACTTGGCCGATCTCATGGCCCGATCCGACCCAACAAACAATTATCTCAATGGTTGCGCCAAGTCACAGTATTTTTCGCATGACGGGCCGCCGGCTCTGGGGTCAGTCGGTGCACGACACCCGCGGCTGAGAGCCCTGCCGACGCCGTTTTTGGTCTTGGACTTGGCCGTTGTGCTCAGATCTTCTGCTTGGTACCCGCGCTCTTGCCGTCCGAGCTTTTCGAACGCTCGTCGAAGCGGGCTGCGCCCTTTTTGAGCGGGCGGCCGGTTTCCGCTTCCGTCTTGCGTTCGTCCTTCGCCGCAGCTTGCTTCAATCCCTGGGCCGCTTGCTTGCCCTTCGCTGTCGGTGCCTGTTCAACGCCCATGGTATCCTCCTCGGTCTCGCGCCAATTGCTGGCACGATCTCAAACGCAGCGGCAACGCGGCGGTTCCGGCAGGACTGTCGGCAATGGCGCTAGACTTAGCGTGTCGCCATCACTGCCTTGCGAAACACTTCAAGCGTCTCGGCGCTGACATGGTGCTCGTTGCCCTCGGCATCGACGCGACAAACCGGCAGTCTGCGCTATCTTGATGCCATGACCGATCTCGCCGATGTGCGCCGCTTTTATGCGCGACTGATGGCTGCCAATGCAGGTCCGGCCGATCCGCGTCTCGAAGACGTATTCGGCGCGGTGCCGCGCGAAGCCTTTCTCGGACCTGGGCCGTGGACGGTCGTCGCCGGCAACGGCAAGGTCGAAACGCCGAGCGCCGATCCTGTTCACATCTATCAGAACGTGCTGGTGGCGCTCGACGCCGACAAGGGCATCAACAATGGCGAGCCGTTCCTGCATGCCATGTGGATCGGCAAGGTGGCGCCAAAGCCCGGCGAGACGGTCACCCATGTCGGCGCCGGCACCGGCTACTACACAGCTCTGCTGGCACAGCTGGTTTTGCCTGGCGGCGCAGTCACCGCCTTCGAACTGGAATCCAGTCTCGCCGACCGCGCGAGAAAGAACCTCGAAACCTATGGCAATGTGACCGTCATCCATGGCGATGCGGTCATCGGCAGCCCGCCACCGTCCGACATCATCTATGTCAATGCCGGCGTTGCAGCACCAACGGCCGAGTGGCTGAAGGCGCTGAAGCCCGGCGCCCGCATGGTCTTTCCGTGGCGTCCGGCCGAGCGCGTCGGCCTCGCGGTGATGGTAAGCCGCACCGAACAGGGTTTTGCCTGCGACCCGTTCATGCGGTCATGGTTCATCCCTTGCATCGGCGCCTCGTCCGCAGGCCCCGCGACAAAAATCGACCGTGACAAGGCGGCACGCAGCCGCTCAATCTGGCTGACGGCCGATAAGGCACCGGACGCCACCGCCACCGCCGTCATCGGCGATGTCTGGTTCTCGTCGCAAGACGTTGGCGGCACGCGGTCGCCGTGACGTCGCCGAGGCGAGGCGTCCGATGCTTGCCCGTCGCCGGCTGGAGCGCTGGAAGTTTTTTCCGGCCCTGTCGCACAGGCGTCCGCTCGCACGTCCTTTGGCCGAAATCCGGCCGCAACGGCACGGATTGTGAAAAGGGAGAATCCAATGAGGAAGATCATCACTGCGACGTTCGTCAGCCTCGACGGCGTCATGCAGGCGCCTGGCGGGCCGGAAGAAGACCCGGTCGGCGGCTTCGAATTCGGTGGCTGGACGTTCCATTACTGGGACGACGTCGGGGGGGCCTTTATTGGTGAGACCTTCGCAAAACCGTTCGCGCTGCTCCTCGGCCGCAAGACCTACGACATCTTCGCCGCGCATTGGCCGTACCAGAAGAGCGGTCCGATCGCCGACAGCTTCAACGCCGCCACCAAATATGTGGCCACCCACCGGCCCGATACGCTGTCGTGGCAAAACAGCCAGTGGCTCGGCGACGACGTCGTGGCCGCACTGCGCCAGCTCAAGCAGGAGGACGGACCGGACCTGCTCATCCAGGGATCGAGCGAACTCATCCAGACCTTGCTCGCCAATGACTTGATCGACGAGATCAGCCTGCTGACTTTCCCGCTGGTGCTGGGCAAAGGGAAGCGGCTGTTTGGCAGCGGCGCAATCCCGGCGGCTTTCAAGCTGAACCGCTCACAGGCATCGACCACCGGTGTCATTATGGCCACCTATCAACGCGCCGGTGAGGTCAAGACTGGGTCCTTCGCCCAGCAACCGCCGTCCGAAGCCGAGATCGAGAGGCGCCGGACCTGGAAGTAGACGACCGCACAGCGCTAACAACAAGGGATGGCCGGACACCGGCCGTCCCTTTGCCATTTGCCGATCACGCCGCCTGCTGCCGCCGCGCCAGCCCGTCGCGGATGCACGCGGCAAATTCCCGCGCGGCGGGACCGATACCATGCTTCGGCAGGTGCAAATTGATCGAGAAATTCGTCAAGGCCGGCAGCTCCGGATCGCCAGACAGAATATCGAGGTCGGCAGGCACGGTGGAGGCCAGCCAGGTGGTGACGGCCAGATCCGAGCGCACCGTCGCTGTCGTCGCATCGAGGTTGCCGTTCTCGAACACGGTCCGCCATTCCAACCCATGCTCGCTGAGCGCCGCTAGCACCGCCGGGCGGAACGCGCAGGTATCGGCCACCATCGAAACCGGCAAAGGCCGCTTGCGGCGAGCGACACCGCCTCTGGCGCCGACCCAGACCAGCCGGTCGATGGCGAGACATTCGCCGGCGGACGGACCGACCGGTTCCTCGATCACGGCAAGGTCTATCGTGCCAGATGCCAATGCCGCCGCAAGCTCCGGCGACGAGGCGCAGACCAGCGAAATCTCGACTTGCGGATAGGTTTCGGCGTAGGTCTTCAACGCCGGCGCAAGCACGGTGCCAACCAGATCATACGGTACGCCGAGCCGCACCTCACCCGCAACCGCACTGGCAACCATATCGGCCCAGATCTCGTCATTCAGGGAGAGCAGGCGCTTGCCCTTGCCGAACAGTCGTTCGCCGGAACGGGTCAGTCTCAGCCCGCGCCGCTCGCGCTCGAACAGGCTGCAGCCGAGAACCTCCTCCAGCCGTCTGATCTGCTGGCTGACGGCGCCCTGCGTCAGATGCAGCGCATTCGCCGCTGCGGTCATGCTGGCCTTGTCGGCGACAGTAACAAAGGTGCGGATCAGGGCCGTGTCGAGATTGCGGATCATAGTTGGCATTATATTCTCTAATGCCAACTATGACAAACATTGCATTTACTGATACATCCCCATGCTTAGCATGCTGGTTTCAACCGAGAAAACAACATGCTTGAGACCATCTTTCCGCTTGTCCTGTTTGCGCTGGTCTCGACCTCCACGCCCGGCATGGCCACGACCTTGTCGACGGCGTCCGGGGCGCAGTTCGGCTTTCGCCGCTCTGTCCCGCTGATGGCCGGAAGTGCGACCGGCCTGGCCACAGTGGCCGCGGCAGGTGCTGCCGGGCTCGCCGGCCTGTTGGCGGCGGCTCCGTCCCTGCAGCTGGCGATGAAAATAGCCGGGTCGCTCTATCTGATCTGGCTCGCCTTCAAGATCGGCCGCAGCGGCCCACCCGAACTGGACGTGACCATGGCCAAGCCGAACAGCTTTTTCGGCGGCGCCGGTCTGCAATGGATGAACCCCAAGGGTTGGACCATGGGGCTGGGGGCGGCGGCATCTTTTGCCGCGCTCGCCGACGGACCGCTGCAGCTTGCCCTTTTGCTCGGCGCGGTCTTCGGCGTCGCGGCGGCGGTGTCGCTGTCGGCTTGGTGCGTGGCGGGCACGCTGCTCGCCCGGTTGCTTAGAACCGAGCGGCAGTGGCGCGTGCTCAACGCCATGCTCGGCCTGCTGCTCGCCGCCTCGATCATTCCGATGTGGCAGCCAGCTTAGATGCCCGATGTTCAGGCGGCGTAATGTGCCGCCGGCCGCGCCATCAGCCTAAGGCGGCCGACGACCGGGTTTTGCAACAGACCTTACTCCGCCGGCATGGCAATCGCCCGCGCCGCCCGGTGGCCGGCCAGCATGACGCCAAGACCCAGGATCGGGAACACCGCCGCGACCACGCCGAGATCGGCTGGCGCGCCAAAGCGCAGCACCGCGCCGCCAACGACGGCACCCAGCGCTACCCCGAGTAGAGCGCCGAACCGTTGAGCGACAGCACGATGGGTGCTGCGTCGGGCGCCAGCCTGATGATGCGGCTGGCCTGCGCCGGCGGGAAGGCCCAGCCGACGATACCCCACGGCACCATCATGGCCATCAGCGCCGGCCCGGCGATGCTGTGTGGCAGGAGTGCCGGGATGACCGAAAGCATGACCAGCATAACCGCACTGAGCGCCAGCGACCAGCTGACGGTGCGCGTCGCTCCGAAGCGGTCAGCGGCCTGCCCGCCGGCAATGTTGCCAATGACGGCGCCGACGCCGAAAGCAAGCAGCATGCCGGGCAGCGCGATCGGGCTCAAGCCGCCGCCTTCGATGGCGAGCGGCGCGACAAAGGCAAAGACCGTGAAGGCGCCGGTGAGCGCCAGCAGCGTGGTCAGCAGGATCGATGGCACGCCGGGGCGAAGCGTTGCGGCCAGCCGCTGCCCGAGCGGCAGTTTGGTACCGACGATGCCGCGCGGCAGCCGGTACCACAGGATTGCGCCGGCCAGTGCGCCGAGCCCGGCGATGGCAAAGAACGTGCCGCGCCAGCCGGCAACGGTCGCGACAAGTGCGCCGAGCGGCGCGCCGACCGCCACCGCCACCGTAGTGCCGCCGACAACGACGGCAATGGCGCGGGCGCGGTGATGATCATCGACAAGCGCTACGGCCGTGGCTTGCGCCGTCGCCGCGAACAGGCCGGACGACAACGCCATGACGATGCGCGCGATCAGCAGCAGTTCGAACGAGGAACTGAGCGCCGCCGCCAGATTGCCCAGCACGAAAAACACCAGCGTCCACAAGATGACGCGCCGCCGGTCCCATTCGCCGGTGAGCGTCGCCAGGATCGGCGTGCCGAGCGCATAGGCGAGCGCAAAGGCGGTGATCAGTGTGCCGGCAAGCGGGACCGAGATGCCGGCATCGCCCGCGATGTCGGGCAGCAGGCTGGAGATGACGAAGCCTTCGGTCGCGATCGTGAACGACCCGAGCGCAAGCCAGATGAGGCGCTTATCCATGGTGAAGCCCTTAGTTCAAAATTCGTTGAACAATTGTACATAATGGGGCATGATGTCAATGAAGCGACCCGAGAATAGCGGAACCCTCCTGACAGCTCTATGTCAGGACAGGTGTCTAGGGATTGAAACTGCGGGCATCCGGTAGGGAGGAGATACGTTGAAATCGACCTTGATTGCGCTTAGGTCTCCGGCATGACGCTGCCCCATCCCACCGCCGAACAGATCAGCCTGCCGAACGTGCTTGCCGTGCTCGGCGATCCGACGCGGCTGGCCATCGTGCGCTATCTCGCCAGCAAGGAAGGCGTGCCGCTGAATTGCAGCCAATTCCTCGATCTCGGCTCGAAGACCAATCTCAGCTATCATTTGGCCAAGCTGCGCGAGGCCGGCGTCACCCGCACCGAGGTGGTCGGCACCAGCCGGCTGATCACGCTGCGCCGCGACGATCTCGATGCCCGCTTTCCGGGGCTGCTCGATAGCGTCATTGCCGCTGCGGTCGATGACCCAGCTCTGCCCGCGGTCGGCGCCTCCGAGATCGAAGCCCGCGCCTAAACACGACGCCGGAACCGCCGATTAAAGGAGCGGATTTCGCAGAACCTAGGTTCCTCGCCCCCGCGAAAGTGGGGGAGAGGTGTGTCGGCGAAGCCGAGACGGAGAGGGGGCCTTGACGCTTTCCAATCGTTCAAGGGAGCTTCACTTTTCCTCGACGCGCCGCTCGCGAAGAGCCCCCTCTCCGGCCGCTTCGCGGCCACCTCCCCGCTTAGCGGGGGAGAGGTGGC